>CAYTKV010000044.1:5508-8591 GCA_964438545.1 Candidatus Woesearchaeota archaeon
AATTTAATTAAAATTTATCTAACAGCATAGTTAATATTTTTATTGTTCCAATTATTACCAACGACAGACTAGTAATTATTCACCAATATCTTTTTATTTATTTTATCAATTTGGATAATTGAAAAATATCACCTTTTTCATAAGAAATATTTTTCTTTATGACCCACATTACATTAAAATAACTTATGTTTCAACATTTCCGCTAACAAATCCGTATACCTGAATTGTATTTTCATTTATTTCGTAGGTTACTGTTATGTCTTCCTCGAAAAAATCTTCGATGGCGCATGAAAAAAAGAAATCTTTCTGCTCGTTGTTTTCTATTACACTTTCCTTTTCTGTATCACAATTATTTAATAAAATTTTGACATTGATTGCTTGCCCTATGCTATTAGAAATTTTTAAAGATACTCCTTGCAATGTTATAAAATTAACATCACAATCAACATTAGGTATGTTTCCAGGCCTGACTAAAGTGCAACCACTCTCTTTTCTTTCAGAGTTTTGCTCATTGTTAGGAATCTGCGAGCCTGATCGCCTGCCAGTTTCTTCCCTTGAATCTAAAAAATCCCCTATAGGAGAATCGGTTTTATTGCTATCGCTAACCACTCCATTTTGGTCATTTTCCTCTTCTATATTTTGTTCTGCTCCTCTGGCTCTATTTAACGGACTATAATTTGGCAGTTTTTTATAAAGAACTGATATGCTCGCAACTAGGAGAATAACACTCGCCATGACTATAATAACAATCATTATATTTTTTTTCATTTTAAAACTTTAATTTTTCAAATTTAATTAAATTATTCCATTCCTTCAAATAACTTTTAGCCTTGTTGTTTAGCTCGCCATTTGACATTAAGACGGCTAACATTTTTTCAGATTGGGCTTTTTGTAATGCTACCGCTAAATCGTTTTCCGTGACATTTTTCTTTTCTTTTGCGACTAAATAAAATTCTTGCTTCCCAAATGACGTATCAATTCTTATTTTTGAGTTAAATTCCTTCTTTTTTTCTGAAAACACCGCAAGAATCTCAATGTCTTTTGCGGATAAATAGTCTTTAACGTTCTTGGAAAATTCGCCCATCTCTATCTTTTTTGTTTCTTTCTTTCTTATTTTTTTCTCTTTCTTTTCTTTTTCCGTCGCTTCAGTTTTAATAACTCTTTCTAATTCTTCTTTTTTTTCTATTTTAGGAGAAATAGCCTTTGATATGATTTCTCTAATTTCTTCATCTGAAACAGAAAAATACTTCCAAAATAGTTTTGATTCTTCACCGACTCTGATTCTAATAGGAAAAGCAAAATCTTTTATTGCCCTCAAAACAACTCTTATTACCGGCTCTTGCTTTTCATCTTGAAGAATTTTTTCTTTCTTAAGAAGTAAAAGTGCTTCTTTTTCCCTAGAGTTTAAATGCTCAACAAAATTTTCCAACATTGATTCTTGGCCTGACAAGTAGTAGAGAGGAGAGCTCCCAACTTTCATATTACTAATCTTTATTTTGCCTTCGGCCCGCAATTCTGATAAAAATGCCGCAGCAAAAATAAGATCGGACTCTATTTCTTTGGCGATATGGCTAGGCAGACTGGGTCCTCTTAATTTTAAACTTAACAAAATCCTCTCTTTCTTCCTATTCAGAGCTTGCAAATCATTAGCCATCTCTAAAAGAAAAAATCTAATGTTATAAATATTTTTGTTTAAAAAATAGTATCAACAATAAAGGAAAAGTTGGCAACCATGGTTCAAGGCCTCACCCATTCAACTTGATAATATGTGACGTCTCCTTCTTCATCAACAATTCCTAACAATAAATTTTTTTTCGTGGAATGAGCAACCCTATTTTTAGCTATGAAATCGTACCAATTCAGATTTTCAGATTCCTTAACTGTATACAAAATCCATTTAGCATGATCCTCGCCAGGTTTAACGCCTTTTTCATAAACTCTAAACTCTGCGCCGAATTTTAAAGCAGTCTTCACTATATATCCTTTTTCCCTTAAATCTGAAAAAACAGCAAACTTAGTTTCAATTTTCCTGTCTTTTTTTTTCATTTTTTTTAGCAAAGATTCAAAATCAAATTTTTTGTTTCCTGAAAATATTTCTATTTTGCCTTCTTTCATTAAAAATAAAGCTTCAGCACTGGAATACTCTATTTTGTCTCCTTCTCTCTCTCCGAATCTTGATTTTTCATATATACTAAAAGCCATGCTAGAATTTGAAGCTATTTTGTCTCCAATAAAGCATCCTTTAATCATGCCAAACAAAAGTTTAAAAGCTATTTAAGTTTAAGGTTTATGGATTGAAAGATGGCCACAGAAGAACAAATAAGAATTATTAGAATGTGGTATAATGTTAACAAAAATGGCGAGATTTATAGGGATATTTATGATAGCGCAAGAATTGGTTCTATAAACGAAGGCAACGTAACAGTAGAATATAACGAAAACAGTGGGCTAGGTCTCACGCTTGCAAATTTAGATAAATCGTTGCGTTTTAGAAGATTTCTAATTGAAAATGAAATACCCTTCATTGAAAAACCTTCGAGAAAAGAGGTGGCAAAAACTATAAGAAAAAAATTAGAAGATTTTTTGACAAGCCTTGGTGAATAAAATTCGTATCTACTTACCTTTATGAAGTAAAACTCCTTGAATTTTAAGATGTTAGTACACAGTCCCTATAAATCCTTAATTAATTTTTAGTGGTTTTCCCGAGTAGGTCCAAGCAAAGGGTTTTGAATTCTTGTTGTATTCTTCTATAAACTTTAAGACTTGTTTTGTTAAATCTTCTATTGATTTGAAATCTTTTTTTTTTTTTAATTGCCTTGTAAGGATACTGAACCATAATTCAATTTGGTTCAACCAAGAGGCGTGAGTTGGTGTAAAATGAAAATGAACTCTCTTATGACTTTCAAGCCATTTATTTAACTCATCAGTTTTGTGAGCAGAGAAATTGTCTATAACAAAATGTAATTCATTTTATCTTCCCTCCTCTCAATAGTTACTAACTTTCCGTTTATCAGAAAAATTAGCCTGTCGTAAGACGGCTAATTTTTCAATCAATTTTCAAAGCCTCTGGCTTTGAACTATTT
>CAYTKV010000045.1:0-8525 GCA_964438545.1 Candidatus Woesearchaeota archaeon
AAGAAATATTCTGACAATTTACTACATAAAGCTTATAGTTAAACTAATTTTATTACAAGTCAAGCTCAATGAGTTTTCTCTTTTGCCTAATTCCTATTTTTCCAATCTTTTTTATTCTTTTATGATGGGAGTAAATAAACTTCATCACAATATAAAGAACAAACGCAAAAACCAAAATGGCTGCAGCCAAGGATAATCCTCTTCTGACATTATCAGAAATTGCCAGGCCAGCAAGCCCTCTTTCCGAAGGCAAGAAAATGGTTTTATTAATGCTTATTGTTGATGCGCCGTCTGTCAAGTCCATTTCGAAATTAAACTCGCCGAAAGAATCTTTTGGCAACGTAAACTTAATTGTTTCTATTTTTTCTTCTTTTGAACGCAAGAAAGTAGTGCTTTGTCCTCTAAGCCTTAAAACTCCATCTAAGTCTAACATGGAATAATTAATTATTATATTATGCTCAATTCCTGCATTTTCCTTTAATGAATAATCAACTATCAATTCTCCGCCCTCTCTTTCATAGTCAAGTATTTCAGCATCAAATACATTTCTGTAAATGTTAATTGTCAGAATTGAGCTTTCTTCTATTTCTTCACACTTAGCAATTATGTTTGCTGTATAGACTCTGGGATCTGCTTCATTTGGAATGGAGATTTCAGAATTAAAAGTGAGCTTTTCTCCAGGACTTAATCCTTTAACTTGATTGTTCGAAAACCATTCCCCCGCTTCGCCTTTGAATGTCAGGAAACATCCATTTAAGAAAGTTGTTCCATCATTAACCACTTCGAGAGAAAAAGTAGCTGAAGTTCCTCTTCTCATGAAAATTTCTTCTATTTTTGAGAAATTAATACTAACTATCTTTTGTGGCTGTACAATTATTGTTCCTATTTGACCTCCGCCACCGCCACCTCCGCTTGTGGGGGGCGGTGACACGCTGCCCGTGTCTGCAACAACGAGCATTTTTATTTTGGGGGCATTATCGCTTTCTGCTCCTAAAGAACTATTATAGCCTAATGAAGTTGATTGGCATGTAATCTCAAGTTGACCATAATAAGTGTTAATTGAGGGCTGATTAATATTAAGACTTAATGTTAAAGATTCTGAAATGTTCAAACTAAAATCATTATCAGAGAAAACTCCAAAATTAGAAATATTAAATCCTGTTATACTTGGCTTACATGTTAATAATGAATTATTCCCAGTATTTTTTACAATCCATTGGAATACTCTGGATTCGTCATTCTCCATTTTTATATCGAAATCGCAATTGCTCCCTAGACATTTATTGTTTGTCAAATCAAATGCATCGACATTTCCGCTTGGAGGATTTATTCCTATTGTTATTGGAAGAATAAAGCTCTTATTGTCTTCTTGTCTTTTAATTGTTATATTTCCATTATAAATTACGCCCTCTTGCACATTGTCTGCTATGGTAATAGTTATTTGGTTCTTAAATAGATTAGATTCGTTGTAAGTTCTTTTGCTTACGATTGCGCTGTTGTTTGTAAATGTTAAGGTAAAATAAGTATTGTTTAATTCGTGAGTGAAGTTGAGAGCATATTCTTCATTCGATAAATGATACAAAGACAAGTTCCAGATTAAAGTTTGATTTTTTGGATCCGGAGTGGCGATAAATTCGTTAGGAAAGATGAAAATATCGCTATAAACTCTGAATGTTCCATTTCTATAAACTGAGTTTATACCGTCAGATACAGCATAAGACCAATTCCAAAAACCATAGTCGTCTATTTTGTATGAACTAGAATTAAATATTGTATGATTATTAATAATAAATTTAACTCCTTGGATATTTTCAATGACTTTTGTTCCGTTTGGAGCAATTAAAGTATAATTTAATACCAAGGCATCATTTTCTGAATCACTAGCATTAACTTGAATGAAAAATTCATCTCCAAAAACAGGTATTTTTTCTGTGTTATTGACTATTGTTTTGTTAGAGTTTATTGTAGGAGGTTCATTTATTTCATTAACTCTTATTGATATGACTTTTGATAAAATATTGTTTGAAGTGTCATTTACACTTATGTTTAGAATATAGGTTGTTATGTTTAATTTTGTATTGTTTTTTATTGTTCCAGATTGATTTATTGTGAAATTAACATTATCATTAATAAAGTAAGAGCTTATTGCTGCATTGTCTGTTGCTTCAATACTATAAGAAAATGCTTCGCTTTCATTGTTTGTCTGATTTTGCGGTTCAGTAAGCCAAGTCGGTGGCGTTGTGTCCAAGGTTATTATTCTTGTTTCTGTGGAATTAATATTCCCAGCAGAGTCATAAACAGTTACATTAAATTTGTAAGTTCCATCTTGTAAATTAGTCCAGTTTATTGTTCTTGCAGGAGTTGTAAATGTTGTTGTATTGACATTAGTAGTTGAATTAAATAATCTAAATGTTATATTTGCCTCATTGGTTTCTGTAACAGTTACATTAACATAAATCCAATTTCGTGAAACACCAACTCCGTCATTTTCTGTTCCTGAGCCATAAGAAATTTTTGGGAAGGTTGAGTCAAGGATAATTGTCCTAGTTTCAGTTGAATTGGAATTGCCACTTGTATCATTCGCTGTTGCGTTTATTTTGTAGATGCCGTCTGTTAAGTCAGAGAAATTGCCCTGTAATGGCGATGTAACCGATGAGCTAGAGTTAATTAGGTTTCCTGTTGAATTATAGATTCTTATAATTATTGTTTGTAAGTTTGTATCATTTGCTGTGGCATTATACCTTATGAAAGATTGGGAGAGATTTGCCCCATTAATTTCAGTTGGAAATACAAAATTAATTAAAGGAGAAATTGCATCTTGAGTATTGAAAAAAGTTTTTTCTGTATCATTTTTGTTGTTTGATGTGTCATTCGCGATGAACGTTATATTATATCTTCCAATTAAGGAAGGAATCGTAAAAGAATTATTATACTTCGGTCCAGTTCCTACTATATTAAGTGTGATTTGATTTATTGTCCCATTAGGAAAAGTTACATTTGCTTTAACTTCACTAATTCCTTTATTGTCCACAACATCTGAAGCGATTTCTATTATTTGTTCAATACTAAAATTAGAATTTGCTGTAGGAATTAAATTAGTAACATTTGGAGGATTTGTATCTGGAATTGAATAAATTAAAGTAAAATTAGTACTATTGAAAGCACTATTAGTTGAATTGTCGTAAGCAAGATAATTCCAAAAATAAGTTCCTTCTCTTGGCAAATTGAAAGATAAATTAGTGGAAATGCTTGAATTTCCTAAAGCTGTGAAGTTTGTTCCGACAAGAGAAGTTGAATTCCAAATGTGTAAAGTAGCATTTGAAACATTTACATTGTCTGAAAAATCAGCCTTGAAAAATATAACGCTATTTGTTATGCTTGTGCCGTTTGCTGGACTTTGAAGGTTAACTACGGGAGGTGTTGTGTCCCCTGCTCCAGCAGAAAAACCAGAGATATTAATGTCGTCTATATAACAATTATCGCTTCCAACTCCAAATTGCCTCATTCTAATACCTGCGCTAACAAACAATCCATAAGATGAAACGCTGAAGTTATATTGTCTATAAGTATTATCGTCATCTCCATTAGTCATCTCTAATAAAAGAAAATAGCTTGATCCGTTATAATAATAATATCTACAAAAATCTCCAGTTTCTAGAACGTCTGATTTTGCCCAAAAAGAAACATTAGAAAATGTATAAGCAGAATTATCGAAATTTCTGTCTGCTATACATGTTCCACTAGCGTCTTCTTGTCCTCTCATATGAAAACCCCCCCTAGGCGTATCAAGACTTGTTACTATACAATCGCCTGACACAGACCATGTTCCACTCCATCCTGAACCGCAATTAAAAGCCCCGCACTCAAAGTCATCGCTAGCTATTTGAACTGCGCTTGCAAAATTTATCATTATCAAAAGTATTCCAACAAAAAACAAAACAAAAGATAATTTTTTCTTTTTTTCTTTCATGATTTTTTCCATTATTATTTCTATTTTCCTGGAAAGCATTATCGCGTTTTCTTGGCAATATTTCTGAAAATTTCTATAAATATCAGAATCAAAACTAAGCGTTGCCTTAACCTTCTTCTTGCCCATTTCTTTACTAGTTTATTCCAATTTTTAAATATTTCCTATTAGGTATATCTAATTACTTGTACTTACATAGAAGTATATAGAAGGATAAAAATAAAGAAAATAAAAATATTCTGGAATTCAAACACAATAATTCTTAAATAGACAACCGAATGGTTAATACTATGGTTACATATGAGGTTAGGAGAGAAGGGCTTCGTGAAATTATAAAATCTCTTTTGGGAATTAACTCAATAAGACCTTTTTGGAGAATCTCCAGTGGCGAGGGATACGGTTATTTTTCCCTTAATGAAAAAAATTTGCCGTCCGTGGGCCAGAAATACTGTATTATGCCTGGCATCTATCCTGGGTTCGGAAGAAGTGATTTGTTAATTGTTAGAAGAGTGGATGAAACAGGGTACAGAGAGATAATAGAAACACCGCGGGGGCGCGTACAGGTGAGGACGCTATTAGTATTTGTAAAACCATATCGCGGGCTGAAAATGAATCTAGAAATGCTGGATAATTAAAAACCAATCCTCAATTTCCAATAACTTTAACATCATCAATTTTACAAAATTCTGTAACAGCTCCTGCCGTGCACTCAAATCTTATTCTAAAATTCGCATTGTTTCCTGCATTTGATGGCAAATTGAATTTTCTTGTAACGTAACTTGCATCATCAGCTCCTTGATCCAGTGTCTGCTCCAAAACATTCCAGCTTATTCCATCAAACCATTTTGCCTTAAATTCATCCGCAATATCTAAAGCAATCAATTTTCTAGCGTAACTTAATTCAATATTATTATATCCAACAGTGCTTATTGTTTTTTCCATATTGCTTGCGGGCTCGTTCGTATTCATTGGATTTGCTTCTGCATGTCCGCTTCCTAAATAATTGTCGCTACTTGAATAATACCAGTTTGTATCTATTCCCATTAATGACCAACCATCCAAATTGCCGTCATCAAAGCCATCATAAAAAATCTCTGTTGAATTATTATTACTTAAATCTTTTTCGTCATTATCATTTAATGAGTCACATCCAATATCTGAAGGATAATCAATTAAATTATCAAAGTCATTATCCTTGCCATCTGAACACTGGGGAAGTTGCATGTCTTTTGGCATTGTTATACTTTGTTTTAATAACCAATCAATTGATGTCCAAAGAAAAGGCCAATCAGAGCCATTGTCATTTAATTCTGAGCCAAAACTGGTGCCATCTCTATCGCTGTTTTCGTCTATTTCGGGATGCGGGCCAACTAGCAAAACTCTCCCTTGCCCATAATTGAAACCAATAATTCCGGGGGTGTCGTCAAGACTTGGATTTTGAGGAACAATCCATGATGCTAGGACTTGCATTTCTTGTCCTGAATTTGGAACAAAATATGGCTCTCCATAATACAAAATATCTTCTCTTGAAGGCTCGTAAATATTTGCTTCATGGTTTTTATTTATATTCATTGTTGTCATGACATAATTTGGCCAAGGAGCTATTTCTTCTATTGGACCTATGCAACTTCCATGAAATAAATCCAAATAATAAGGATAACTCTGTCCTTCCCATATAACATTATCGCAAGCATAATAAGCTCCGGCACTCATGCCAATATAGGCTCCTCCAGAACTAACAAAATCTCTAATATGCTGGTTTCCACTTGATTTTATTGCTTTCTTATAATTATATGCCCAGCCACCAGGAAAAAATATTCCTTTGTATTTTCCTCTTAGTTCATATTTGTTTATGTCCCAAGCGTTTACCTCTTCATAAGTCAAGCCTTTCCATTCTAAAAATTTTTCAAAAGCTGTTATGCTATCTTGCCATGTTCCAGAGCCCGTGTAAATAGCGAAGTCAGCTCTTAATGCAGAGACATTGGCAATAGAAAATATAAAAATTAAAAAAATGAGGAACATCAAAGCTCTTTTCATTTTTCTTATGGTGTGGTTTTGTATTTAAATATTATTGTTATTAAAAAAAAGCGTTTTGTTTATAATATCAATAACCTTGTGGTTAACTACTCTGTACCCAAAACAATCGTTAAAAGAAGGGAAGGTTGCAAATAATTAAAAACATATCCACTCTACTTTTTCTATGGAAAAAGCAAAAGTAACATTTTTAGGGACAAGTAATGCTGTGCCGACTAAAAGTAGAAATCACACCGCCATTTTACTTAGTTACAAAAATGAAACTATTTTAATTGATTGTGGAGAGGGAACGCAAAGGCAGTTTAAGATGGCAAATTTGTCGCCAACTAAATTAACAAGAATATTAATAACTCATTGGCATGGCGACCATGTTCTTGGCTTGCCTGGATTGTTTCAAACTTTGGCAATGAATGATTATAAAAAAACATTGAAGATTTATGGTCCAAAGGGAACTTATTATTATATGAAATTATTAAAAGAATCGTTTAAGATTAAAATTTCTCTAGAAGTTTATGAAGTTAATAGGAAATTTATTGATGAAAAAGAATTTTTTATAGAAGCAAATCCAATGAAACATAATATAGAAACATTAGCTTATGCATTTGTGATTAAAGATAAAATTAGATTTGATAAACAAAAACTAAAAAAATTTAGAATCCTTAATATGCCTATTTTAGGAAAGTTAAAATTAGGAAAAAGTATAATATTCAACGGAAAGAAAATTAAAGCGAAAGACGTTTCTTACATTGAAAAAGGCAAAAAAGTTAGTTTTATTTTAGATACAGCTCTGAATAATAATACGATAAAAATAGCTAAAAACTCTGATTTGCTAATTTGTGAATCATCTTTCTCAAAAATAGAAGAAAAAAAGGCAAGAGAGTATATGCATTTAACTTCAACTGATGCTGCTTCAATCGCAAAAAAAGCAAAAGTAAAAAAATTGATTTTAACTCATATTTCTCAGAGATATGAAAAAAATCCAAAAATTATTTTAGAAGAAGCAAAGAAAATTTTTAAAAATGTTTCTCTTGCAAAGGACTTTGATGTTGTTGAGATTTGATTTCAGATTGAAACTGAAGCGTAAATAATGACAAATGGCAAACCAATTCCAATGGCTAAACTCAAAATTATTTTAATCCATATATTCCAATTGGAATAATTAATTATCCCAAAAGATAACAAAAAAAGTCCAATCATAGAAGATATTAATAAACTCCAAAAGACATATAGTGAAGGGCCTATGCTTCCCAAAGCTATAAACCAAGTAATTACAGAAAAAACAACCATGATAATTCCTATACCAATAAATATCACATTGAGTACTTTTTTGTCCATATCTAAATTAAGAATAGGGCTTTTTTAAACCTTACTTCTTCATTGAAGTTGAAGCGGGAGAGATATAAATTATTGTGTCACCTCTGAGGAAAGTTAACCCAATATTCTTTTTAATTTCGCCATTCTGGACTTCTTTTGCATTATCTAAAGCTATATTGATATGCATATCAAAAGCCAACAGAGTTCCAACAAATTGCCTGTCTCCCTTGAGTTGAATCAAAACTTCCTTACCCTTTGATTGATTTAGCAAATCTAAAGGTCTCTCAATCCCGTTAACCATATCAGCTCTCATTTTTTATGATATTTAAATCTATCGATAAAAATTTTCAGAAAATATTTTTTCACCACCCAAATTATGTAATTGCTTAATTTGTATTAATTTTACGAACAAATAAAGAATAGAACTCATGGATTATAAATGAACTGCCTAGAATTAAATTAGTACTATTTATCAGAAGGCGTACTTAATTATTAAAAACAAATCCTAATACAAAATATTAAACCAGAAAGTTGACTCAGAACAAAAAGATATTTAAACTAATTTTCTCCATTCTTTAAATGCGCTTAGGAAGAAAAGTATCTGGCGGAAAATATCATAGGTTCAGAAAGAAAAAGTTTTTTGAGAAAAAAGGTCGAGAAAGAATTGTGACTTTAAAAGAAACTAGAAGAAAAAAAATAAGAACAAGAAGTGGAAACATAAGAACTGTTCTTCTCAACGCGGATACCGCAAATGTTATTGATCCTAAAACTAAAAAAATTCAAAAAGCCAAAATAGAAAATGTTCTAGAAACCCCTCAAAATCCTTTCTTGGCCAGAGAGAATATCTTAACAAAGGGAGCAATAATCAAAACGTCTATGGGCAAAGCCAAGATTACAAATAGACCAAGCCGAGAAGGCAATGTTAATGCTGTTCTGATTGAATAAGCATAAGCAAGTATCATAAAAAGTTAACGAATATGATATCAAACCAAATTAAGGTCGGACAAATTAATGTCTTTTTGAAATCGACGCTAATAGCCTCAATTATTACTTTTCGCTATTGGATGATAAATCTCTATAAAAAATCTCAATGATTTTTCACACCATCTCTTCTTTGAATAGCTCGTTTAATATTTATTTTTAGGTGATTGTAGTATTTTAGCGCCAATCAAAACCATTAAAACAAAAGATAACGAATTAATACGCCTTA
>CAYTKV010000046.1:0-8430 GCA_964438545.1 Candidatus Woesearchaeota archaeon
AATTTCTTTGGGTAATTTCATTTTAAAAGTAAAGGAAAATGCTTTTTAAAGATTCAGTTAAGTTGTATAAACGCTTCCTAACAACGCCTTCTTCAAACCAAAATGATTTTAAGTCATGATTCGAAGATAGATAGATGGAAGAAAATAAAGAAGAGAAAACAGAAAAACCTAGCTGGGTTAAGATAAAAAAAGAAGAGCTAGAAAGAATAATCATTGATTTGGCAAAAAATGGTGAGGCATTGGCAAAAATTGGTTTAATATTGAGAGATAAGTACGGCATACCAAAAACAAGAATCTTTGGGAGAAAGATAAAAGAGATACTAAAAGAAAAAGATGTGGTATATAAATCGGAAAAGGATATTGCCGAAGGAAAAATAAAAAGGCTAAGAAATCATATTGCAAAAAATAAACAAGATCATGCAGCCTCAAGGGCTCTAACAAAAAAGCTATGGGCGACGCATAGACTAGAAAAAAATAGCTAAAAAATTTAGGAAATTGGAAAAAGAGAATGATAGAAAAAATTAAATTGGCAATTGAAAGAATCGAAAAATTATCTAAGAAAAAAACAATAAAAATTATAAGCCACTTTGATACGGATGGCATAACTTCCGCTGCAATTTTCTCAAGAGCTTTAGAGAGATGGAAAAAACAATTTTCTCTGACAATAGTAAAAAGTTTGGACGAAGAATTTATAAAAAATCTTCAGGAAGATAATATTTTAATTTTCTTAGATTTGGCTTCCGGCAATTTAAATCAATTAAATAGCAAGAAATCAGACATATTCATTTTTGACCATCATGAGATTATTCAAGAAATTCCAAATAATGTGTTCATGGTAAACCCTCTACTGCATAATTCCGAAATTGTATCCACCTCAGCAATCTGTTATTTATTTGCAAGGCAACTATCATACGAAAATAAAGATTTAGCAAATTTGGCTGTAATTGGACTGATTGGAGACTCATACGGAGAAAATATAAATAAAATATTTAGCGAGATAATAAATGACTCAGAAATTATAGTTAAAAAGGGGCTTCTTTTATATCCCTCAACTAGACCTTTAGATAAAACTTTAGAGTATTCTTTCATCCCCTACATCCCAAAAGTAAGCGGATATAGGGAAGAGGTGATTGAATTACTAAGGGACGCTAATATAGAAACAATAGGGGGGAAATACAAGGCTTTGTATGAACTAAATGGAGAAGAAATGACAAAACTTGTTACAGCCATTATTTTGAGGAGCAAAGGAAATTTAAACAATGATAACATAATAGGAAATCTATTCCTTGTAAAATTTTTTAACAAGTTAGAGGACGCCAGAGAGCTCTCGGCCTTGATAAACGCCTGCAGCAGAATGGGCTATCCTGAAATTGCACTTAGTTTTTGCTTGGGCAACAAGTTTTATAAAGCGCAGGCAGAAAAAATTTATATTGGATACAAACAAAGTCTTCTTTCTGCTTTAAGAAATGCATCGGAAACAGAGAGAATCGAAGGTAAAGATTATATAATAATAAACTCAAAAGACAAAATAAAAGACACGATGATAGGAACTGTAGCTTCTATCATTTCTCATTCACCGGTTTACCAAGAGGGCGTGATCATAATAGCCTTGGCATACAACGATGACAAAATAAAAGTATCTGCCCGTATCGTTGGAAAAAAAGGAAGAAATGTGAGAGATGTTCTAAATAAAGCAATAATACCAATCGGTGGAGAAGTCGGAGGACATCCGAATGCTGCTGGCTGCATAATTTCAAAAGAAAAGGAGCAAGATTTTATTTTTGAGCTAAAGAAAGTATTAGATGTTGAAACGATAAAGGTATAAAAGAAAAGAAACATTTTAATAATTTTGCTAGAAAGACTTAAAAAAAGGAACCTTTTATAGTTTTATGGACAAGGGAAAATTCGTAAGAATAATTTGCACGAGATGCGGAAACAAGCAAATCATATTTGGAAAATCAACTACAAGAATAAAATGTGAAAATTGTAACAGACTTTTAGTTAAACCAAAAGGTGGAAAGGTAAAAATTAAAACTCTTGTGAAGGAGGTTTTAGATGGAACTGAAAGAAGATGATGTTGTTTTATGCAGGGTAAAAAAAATAGAAGGAACTACTGTGTTTCTAGAAATTGAGAATGGTTTAGAAGGAAGCATGGTCTTATCAGAAGTTGCAGCGGGAAGAATCAGGAACCTAAGATACTATGTTGTTCCCAATAAAGTTGTTGTTTGTAAAGTATTAAAGTTTTCTAATGGCCATGCAGAGCTGAGCCTAAGAAGAGTTACAACAAAAGAAAAAGAGCAAGTTTTGGATAGATACAGGAAAGAAAAAGCGTTTGAAAATATGTTGAAAATATTTTGTGAGGACTATGAAAAAATTATTAAAAAAATAAAAGAGGAATACGAAATCCTTGATTTTTTAGATGAGGCGAGAAAAAACCAAAAAATACTTGAAAAATTTATGAGCAAGGACAAAGCCGAGAAGCTCTCTAAGCGTCTAACGGAAAAAGTTGAAAAAGAAAAAATTGTTTCTAAAAAAATTATTTTAAAGTCGGAGGCAGAAGAAGGTATTAAAAATATAAAAGATACTCTAGACATTAAAAATTCTAGGATAGCTTATCTTGGTTCTTCCATATTTTCTATCTCAGCATATGGAAAAGATTTCAGAGAAGCAGACAGTAATTTAACTGATGCATTAAATGAAATTGAAAAGAGAGCCAAGATAAAAAAAGTTTTTTTTGAAATTTTGAGAGAAAAATGAAAATAGAGCTTTATACAATACCTCACTGCAATCAAAAAGAATTAATCAAGGAATTCCTAAGAAAAAACAATCTTCCATTTAAAGAAAAAGTCGTTGATAATGACCAAGTAAAAACAGAATTAAAAAGAACTGCATCCTATCTACCTTATTCAAAAGAATCATTTCTTAAAATAACATATAGCCATGGCATCCATGTGATTCGTGGATTTAATGATTTTGCTTTAAATCAACTTTTGGAGCATATTAAAAAGTATAATCCAAAAATAATAATATAAAATAAAAAATGAAACTAAGAAAATGCCTTAATCACGCTGAACCAACTTACACATTAAAAGAAATTTGTGAAAAGTGCAATGAACCAACAAAGGATGCACATTATAAGTTTATTAAGATAAAAAGCATTAAAAATAAGATCTCAAAACAACCTAGCTTGTTTTTCCGGCAATAATATCTGGCCATAAACACCGTCATAGCCGGCTTTTACTCTTAATTTGCCAGTGCGGTTTAACAAAATAATTTCAATCAGCTTTGAATCCATCTTTTGCCTGAGCATTAATTCTTCAGAAACATTAAGCAAAATATTAAATTCATTATCAAATTTCTCAATTAATTCATTATAGATCTGCCATGTTTTCTGAGATTCTAATTTAAGTTCAAAACACAAGGCAATTAATTCGTGCAAAGGCAAAAGTCTGTGAAAGGGCTTGGCGTTCTCTGGCTTATGGCCTTCTTTCTCTTTTGCAATTGTATCAATTCTATTTTCAACTCCAATTGTCAGTTTATTTTTACAAATGGGACATATCCCATTCAATTTCTTACTCTCGACAGGCGAGCAAGAAAAATTACAATTTCTATGCCCATCATAATGGTATTTCCCATATTCTGGGGGCGTTTCAATTGTTCCAACCAATCCTTTTCCTGTCCTGATTGCTTTCATTATATTTTCATAACTTAGTTCATTTAATTCAAAGATAGTTGCTTCTCTTCCTAAGCGCCAAGGCCACATCGAATGGGCATCGCTAAATGAAACAATGTTTATTTCTCCCTCAACAAACTCTTTTAATCGCCATATCATCGGCGGATCAGCACTCATGCCAGATTCAATTGCATAGATTTTATTTGATAATTCTCCAAAACATTCCTCAATTGAATCAAATCCAGAATCACTTCCATACAAACCAAACCAAGGAGTAAAGGCGTGAGCAGGTATAATCTCAATTCTATCATCTATTTCCTTTACTTCTTTAACAAGATCCCTACATGAAATTCCAAAAATTGGCCTGCCATCATAATCTAATCTTCCTTTGGAGGCTAAATATTCAATTATTCTATCAGCAATTCTTCCATTCGGAGAAAAAATAAGCAAGTGGACAGCCCTTCTCTTTCCTCCTTGTGAAAACATTAAACTAACTTCTGTCTGCCAAAGAAAAGGAAATTTGTTTTTACTCCAAAGAATTCCTTTATCGTCTTCCTTTAATGTGTTTTTAATCTCTTTATTCCAAATAGGATGCTGAAAATCCCCTGTTCCTATTAAATTTAAACCTTTGATTCTAGCATATTTTTCCAAATTCTCAAGCGTTATGTATTTGCTTGTGGCTCTCGCAAATCTCGAATGAATCTGTAAGTCTACAATTGTTTTCATATAATTCAGCAAGAAAGCTGATTAATAAAACTTAAGGTCTGGCAGAAATAAGATAAATAATTCCAAGCATCTTTCTTTCCGCCTTTTCGATTTTCAAACCTGCCTTTCTAACAAGTTCCTCATGACTCCTCAGTAATGAGCATCCATTTTTCTGGTAATGCTTTTTTTCTCTTTTTTCCTGTAATCTCCTAACAAACTCTCTATTGCTTATTCCATGCTCAAGCAATAAAATCTTGCCGGTTTTCTTACAAACCCTCTTCATCTCTTTTAGTGCCTTAAGGGGATTTGGGTAAGTGCATAATCCAAGAGTATCAACAACATAATCAAATTTTCCTTTTCCAAACCTTAACTTTTCCACATTTCCTTCTCTTAAGTCAGCTTTAATACCGAGTTTCTCGGCTTTTCTCTCAGCCAGCTCAAGCATCTTAGGGCTTAAATCAATTCCTGTGATTTTGCAATTCTTGGAATAATATTTTAAATTTCTCCCGCTTCCAATGGCAATCTCCAAAATCTCGCCTTTCAATTCACTTAACAATCTCTTTCTTAGCCTTCCAAACCAAAGAACCTCTAAAGGAACAGTAAACAAATCATAAAACCTGGAAAATCTGTCATACTCCTTCCGAATATCTTCATTAGTAAATTTCCTTTTCATAAAATGCAAAGAACAGCAATCTTTAAAATCCTTTATCTATAAAAGATAAGATGGTAATTGAGCAAACCCTAGTTTTATTGAAGCCGGATGCTTTGCAGCGCAGCTTAATAGGGCAAATAATAACAAGATTTGAAAATGCTGGCTTAAAAATTATCAGCATGAAAATGCTCCAGGCGGACGAAGAGCTTGCAAAAAAGCATTATCGTATTGAAGAAAAATGGGCCAAGCAAGTTTATGAAAAAACAAAGGCAAGTTATGAAAAAGAAGGCAAAAAGATACCATACAAAGACCATAATGAAACAGCACGAGCAATACAAAAAATGAATATGCAATTCTTAAGAGAAGGTCCAGTAATTGCCATAGCTCTCGAAGGCCCGCATGCCATAGAGATTGTCAGAAAAATGGTCGGCCTCACAGAGCCAAGACAAGCTGCTCCTGGAACAATCAGGGGAGATTTTGCAATAGTTGAATCTTACATGCTGGCTGACTCAAAAAAGCGCGTTTTAAGAAATCTTATTCATGCTTCAGACAGCATTGAAAATGCAAAACGAGAAATATCTTTATGGTTTGATAATTCTGAGTTGCATAATTATGCTAAAGAATTAGACAAGCATTTTTAAAAAAATAAATTACTAAATCAGAGTTGAGTAATTATTGTAACTAATGCTTAATTTCAATTGGCTTCTTCAATTTCTTCTGGACTAAAATCTTCTGAAATACACTTTATTTTTATATTTTCATTACAATATTCTTGATACCAATAACTTTTCACAACTATAAATTAAATTGAAATAAGAACAAAAAAACACAATTTAAAAACCAATATAAACCTCATTTTCTCAATATATGGGGCTCCCATCGTCTAGCCCGGATAGGACGTAACCTTGCGGAGGTTAAAGCCTCGGTTCAAATCCGAGTGGGGGCGTGAATCCTCAGAATTAACTAATCATAGAAACATTTTGTATGAAATAAAACAATAAAAGAGTAAATCTTCGTTCCTACTCAATACCCAATTTCTTTTTATATTCGCGCAAGCGAGTTTTATATCTCTTTATTAAATCAGAATATTTCGCGCCCGCTCCTAATAATTTAATTTTATGCTCTAAAGTTGAAATAAGGCTTTTGTCTATTTCCTTCACATGATATCTCGCTAATTCTTCCTTTTTATTACTAATATCTAAATCTAATTTCTCAAAGTGTTCTTCGATTTCGGCTTTTATACTTTCAATTGCACTTTTTAATCTTTTATTTCTTTTTACCATGCTCCAAATTTTTTATTCTGTTTTTTATCTCTTCTAATAATGCTGTTGCTTCTTTGACTGATATAACGCTCTTTAATTTTAAATCGTTCTTAATTCTAAGATAGGCATTATAAGATTCCTCACTCGCAATCCTTTTAGTTAAATTAAAAAACTCTTTATTAGATGGTTTCTTGCCATTCATTAAACAATCAATTAAATACAACTCCCTTAATCGCAAAACTAGAGAATACAATGTTCCATCAAATACCTTTTCCCCCATTTCACTGTCAATTTTTATGAATTTCTCATTTATCCTTGTTACGGACTTTATCCCATCAAGATAATTTCTTACCAAAATTTCTTTTAACTTGCTTTTGTAATGCTTTAATAAATCATCATTTAAAATTGCTTTCGCTTCATTAATTAAGGAAGCTAAATAAAGGTTTTTCATAATAGATTTCTCAAATATATCTCTTGAAATAAAGATTATCTCATATTTTCCTATTTTTATTTGTTTGTCAATGTTATCGGTTATAATCAATACGTCAATATCGCTTAATTCTGTTTCTTCATCTCTTGCATAGCTCCCAGCCAAAAAAATTCCAATCGTGTTTTTCAAAAGATTTTTCTCGTCTAAGATTTCAAGTACTTCCTGAGAAATAGATTTATCAATAAGCTTAAT
Organism: Candidatus Woesearchaeota archaeon; assembly: GCA_964438545.1. GTDB lineage: Archaea > Nanobdellota > Nanobdellia > Pacearchaeales > GW2011-AR1 > UBA73. The sequence goes on from CAYTKV010000046.1 coordinate 6,975, forward strand.
TGCCACTTTCTTGTCTTTCCATTCAATTGGAAGAAGAATGCCTGCGGAATTTCCCAATTTGAATGCACGTTTAATTACTTCATATTTCATGTTTATACAAGTATAAACATATTTATAAACCTTGCTGAGGTTAAAGCCTCGGTTCAAATCAGATCGGGAGCATTCTCTTTATCGATGACAAAATAGCTCTTTAGTAATTTGAGGCGTTACACCTTTTTGTCACATTTTTTGCGATAAGCTTTATAACCTTAAATAACATAAATAGATAATGATATTCGCTATTAAAAGTAAGGATGATAAACTAATCAAAAAAGAGTATAACAAGTCTATGAAAGAATTAAACAAATTCTTTGAGGTTAGATGGGAAAGAAATAAGCCCAGAATCTTCCTGATGAAAAAGGAAAACTAGAATTGAAAGATGAATTTGAATTAATTTTTGAAAAAACCATAACTAAATTTGGTAATGGTGCTAAAATAGATGCCCCAAAAGAGTTTCTGGGAAAGAAAGTATACGTGATTCTTAGGAAATGAATTTACACATAGCTAAGAAAGAGAAAAGCTGTATAATCAACGGGTAGAAAGACAAAAAGAAGATATGCAAAAACAACAAGAAAATATGGAAATGCTACAAAAACCTTATTTTCTATGACTAATCCAGAGGTAGCTGTTGCCATTGCCGGTTATGATATTGGTAAAGCCACACACAAAGGGCTATTCTGTGTAAGCTAATGTATTCTTTTAGTTACTTTTTTAGATAGCACGTTAAATCCAATATTTATTACATTAGTTTTAATTGCTATTTAATTACTCGCGATATATTTATATAATCTATCAACTACGAAAAAGAATGAAAAAATTTATAGTAATTTATCACGCACCTTCATCTGTATTGGCAAAATGGCAAAATATGAGTTCTGAAGAGCATAAAAAAGGAATGGCGGACTGGATGGCTTGGGCTAAAAAGTGCGGGTCAGCATTAATTGATATGGGAACTCCGTTAGGAAACGGACAGAAATTAAGTGAATCTGGCAGTTTGCCTAGTAAGAAAGATATAGTGGGCTACTCAATTTTGCAAACGAATAGTATGGATGAAGCAAAAAAGTTACTAATGAATCATCCTCATTTGAAACAAGCAAACGGCTGCGATATCGAAGTATATGAAACGATGCCGCATTCGATGTAAAAATTTAAAATAAATTAAATTATTTTTTCTTATTAGAAGATTTTGCGATTTTATTAAGCAATTTAACATTTAGAACTGTCCCAAAGATAATCGAACTCCTGACTACTCGGTGTAAAATAATTCTCTAAACATGCAATTAATGAGGGAAGTCTTCACCTTTTTGTTGTGGTTCTCGTGGGGCATTTAGTGTAGAAAACATTTTGAACAAGAAAGAAAAAGACTGAAAAACAAATTGCCTTATTGTTCTATAAGATAAGTAGAAAGATTTATAAG
>CAYTKV010000047.1:0-6486 GCA_964438545.1 Candidatus Woesearchaeota archaeon
TCTCCGGCTATTCCTGCATCAATATAAACGGCTCCTTGGTATCTATTTTCTTCGGTTTTTGCAATTCTTACCTTTTCAAGATAAGGCATATCACCACCAACTTTGTTCATTATATCTAATCTCAACAGCATGGCTTCTAGAGGATTATCTGAAAATGTTCTATTCACAGTACTTAATAATTTTTGAACTTCGCGCTCATGTTTTGTCTTTTTCATCTTCTTTCCTCTTTAGTTTCATAAGCTTTAACTGCTTTTTCTAATTGCTCAATATTTGCTCTTGGAAAACTAATTTCATCTCCTAATCCCATTGTTTCATAAGCTTTTACCTTTTCTCCTAAATCTACTTTTCCATCTCTGTTTGTGTCAGCTAAAGGATTTATTCCTTCAAATAAAGTATTTTGCAAGTCAGAATGTTGTCTTCTTATTTCTGCTTGTCTTGATGGTGAGAGTGTTCCTGTATACAGGACATTTTTTAAATAATCAGCTGTCGTTACAAGAGAAGCAGTGAAGTAAGCTATATGTAGAATCGTCTTCCCAAAAGATAAAGGGAAGCTTTTTTTTAGAGATTGCTCATTTTTTATATAATTAACTAAACTGCCAAAAGGTAACCATTTTGCAACTTTCCAAAACTTGGTTTCTTCTCTCATAGTTTGTTCAGAGATATTTGTTCCTGCCCCACTTATACTCATTTTCTTTCCTCCTTAGTTTCATAAGCTTTAACTGCTTTTTCTAATTGCTCAAGATTTGCTCTTGAAAAACTCGGAAAACTCGTATGAACTTGATTTCCTAACCCCATTTTTTCATAAGCATCTACCCTTTCTCCTAAATCTACTTTTCCGTCTCTGTTTGTGTCTGCTAAAGGAGTTTCTCCTTCAAATAAAGCATTTTCCAAGGTGGAATATTGTCTTTTCATTTCTGCTTTTATTTCTATTTGTCTTCTTGGTAAGAATGCTCCTGTTTCATAAGAATTCGCGAGATAGAGCGTTGCTGTCGCTGTTGGAAGAGCAGCATAAAGAGCATGTAAGACCATCTTTCCCAAGCCAAGGGGGACGCTTTTTTCTCTTAGGTATTGCTCGCTTAACATGTAATTTAAAAAACTACCAAAAGGCAAGTATTTCGCAACTTTCCAAAACTTGCTTTCTTTTTCTCTAGTTTCTTTAGAGATATTTGTTCCTGCTTCTGCTATGCTCATCTTCTTTCCTCCCTCCTCATGAATTTGTCATTGTTTTTCATACAAATATTAATTAATAAGGGGTATTTAAAGCTTTTGTTTTGTGACCACTCCCAAGTTATTTTAGTTTTATTATTTTCTTATACCCTTGAGGAGTTAAAGTGAAAAGGGGTTTGGGTAATGCCATGCTTTTTGTTGTCAATGCGAACGAATTGCCTTGCCCTATTATTTTCCTTAAAATAAGGAAAATTCTATATAAAAATTTCTTTTATTAAAGGAAAAGTTTATAAAGTTTGAAAACTGTATCTAAACATGAACACTAAAGAAATAGAACAATATTTAATAGATTTCCATAAAAAAGAATTGCCAAAGGGCATAACAAGGGATATGAAAGTTGTACACTCTGGAAAAATAAAAGCCATAATAGGCCCCAGAAGAGCAGGAAAAACATTCTTTTTATACCAACTAATGCGAAAATATAAAGACGACAAAAAAAAGATATTATTTCTTAATTTTGAGAATACAAAATTATTCGGAATAAGCTTCAAAGAAATAAAAGAGATAATAAACCTAAATGAAAGGTTTTTTTCTAAGGAAAAAAGCGATAAGCCAATTTTATTTTTAGATGAACCTCAGAATGTAGATTTATGGGAAAGAGCAGTAAGAGAGCTTTATGACGAAGGTTATAGCCTTTTTATTTCAGGCTCGTCTTCAAAATTATTAAGCAAGGAAATATTTACTTCTTTAAGAGGAAGAAGCTTAAGTTATCTTCTTTTACCGTTTTCGATAAAAGAATTTTTAAGAGCTAAAAACTTTAAATATGCTTCTCTGCTTAGTTCTGAAGAGAAAATTCATCTTTTGAAACTATTTGATGAATACTTAGAATTTGGAGGATTTCCTGAAGTTGTCCTAGAGCGGAATAAAGAACAGAAGATAAAAAACATCGAGAGTTACTTTGAGCTTACCGTCTATAAAGACATTGTTGAAAGATACAAAATAAAAGATTCTTTTCTTATAAAATGGTTTTTGAAATCTTTGGCGTCCTCTTATACTAAAGAGTTTAGCATAAATAAAATATACCTAACTCTAAAATCGCAAGGAAGAAAAATCTCAAAGGATGAGCTTTATTCTTATTCGTCCATGGTTGAGGATTCGCTATTTGCTTTCAATCTTCCAAAATTCAGTTATTCGTTAAGAAAAAGAGAACCGGTAAGCAAGGTATATTTGTGTGATTTAGGATTTGTCAAGGTTGTAGAAACAAATGAAGATATTGGCAAAAAAATGGAAAATTTAGTTTTTCTTGAGATTTTAAGAAGAAAAAAGCCATTCAGCGAACTGTTTTTTTGGAAAAATATTCAAAAAGAAGAAGTGGATTTTGTTATAAAAGAAGGAAGTCAAATAAAAAAGCTTATACAAGTTTGTAGGGATATTGATAATTCGGAGACTAAGCAAAGAGAAATTCGCGCTTTGTTAAAGGCAAGCAAGGAACTAAAATGTAGAGATCTTATCACAATTACTAAAGAATACGAAGGTGAAGAAGAATTTGAATGGTTTGGGCTAAAGGGCAAAGTTAAATTTATTCCGATACTTAAATGGATGACGAGCAATTAATAAAATGGGAACAACAACTTTTTATTTAAAGCATAATGATTTTGGAAAACCCTTAAATAGAATGACGAAAAAAGAAATAGAAAGATTAAGTAAGGTCTCTCCATATGATAAAGAACCATATTATCTTGGATGGAAAGTTCCATTTGAACTTCATAACGGAAATGTTTATGTTCTTATTTTCTGGCAAGGAAAATTAATGAAAATGGAAGACGCTCCAAAAACACTGAACAAAAAATATTATGACAGACACAGGGGAAAAACACTTAAGGAATATGAATGGACTCTTCTTAAAAAAATAATACAAAGAAAAATAGAGTACTTAGATAAGAACTTCAAAAAAGAAATTAGAAAAAGAAAATTTAATTAATTTTTAACATCTTTATCCCAATTTCCCGAATATACATATATCAAAATGTCTTCTCTGTTTGGATTATATATTTTTAAAGACCTAAAGTAAATCTATCTGGAACTTTGTCTTCTAAACTTTCTGGTATCTTAATTATGCTCCGCTAAAAAATTAAGTACTGCTTCGTTAGATTTTTGCGATACTTTTTTATGTTCGTGTCCAAGAGCTTTATGCCATTTTTCAAATGTAGTATTTAGCCATGGTAAAAGTTTAAGAAATTCTAATGCCCCTTGAATTCTCGTTCTTTCTACAAAAGTTTCTGGATTATATCCTTGAGGCATGCAGTAGCTAAGCTCGCGATAAAAAGTATTTTTGTTAAAATTTCCATATTCAGAATGATGTTCTCTAAGATCTTCCAATTCCTCTACATCTTCCCTTGCTTCACTCCAAGCTGTTTTTGCGAGTGTTCTATAATCGTTATTTATTCTTACCATAAAAATCCCTCATAAAGTGACTTTATAAATCTTTCCTTTTTAAATTATTTAACTTCCAAAATTTTCTTTATCACTTCAACGCATTCTGGATTGAAAAGCGTAGAAATCTCTCCAACATCTTCGTTTCTTAACAAGACCTTTAAGATTCTTCTCATTATTTTTCCACTCCTTGTTTTTGGCAAATCATTAACAAAATAAATCTCAGAAGGCTTTGCAATTGGACCGATTTTTTCAGATATTGTTTTAATAATCTTTTCTCTTAATTTTTCTTTTAGTTCATCAGAGCTTTTAACTCCTGATTTTAATTTAGCAAATACAATTGGCAATTCGCCTTTGATTTCATCTGGCTTAGAAACCACAGCATTCTCGCTTATTTCATCCACATTATGAATTGCGTCCTCCATTTCCGCTGTTGAAAGCCTGTGGCCTGCTACTTTTATTACGTCGTCTACTCTTCCCGTGATTCTTATGTAGTCTTTGTTTTTGTAAGCGCCATCGCCCGCCAAATAGAATTTTTTGTAGCTCCAATATTTCTCCTTGTATTTTTCGGGGTCATTCCAAATAACTCGCAACATGCCAGGTAGCAAAGGCGGCATCAAAACCAAATTGCCTTTCTCTCCTCTTTTAACTTCTTTTCCTTCTTCATCAACAATTTCGACCTTCAAGCTAGGAAAAGGTCTTGCTGCAAAGGAAGGAATGAAAGGCCCAATACTTGCTAGAGAAGAAATCATAATGCCTCCTGTTTCGGTTTGCCACCATGTATCTACTATTGGGCATCTGCCTTTTCCGACATTCTTAAAATACCAATTCCACGTTGTTTCATCTATTGGCTCGCCTACACTGCCTAAAACCTTTAATTTTTCTAACTTGAATTTTTTCACATAACTCTCGCCATAAGTTTTAAACATTCTTATTGCAGTCGGAGCAGTATAATATATTGTAACATTGTTGTCTTCTATGATTTGCCAGCTTCTAGAAAAATCAGGATAATCAGGAGAGCCTTCATAAATTAATGTCGTGATGCCATTTAGTAATGGACCATAGCAAGCGTATGTATGGCCTGTAATCCAACCAATATCTGCTGTGCACCACATTATGTCATTTTCATTTATATTAAAGACTAATTTAGCTGTTTGCATCGCTTGAACAGTGTAACCGCCAGTAACATGCACAATGCCTTTTGGCTTTCCCGTAGTATTATGAGTAACAAAACCACTAACAATATAGTTATGATTTTTTTCAGCAGTTAGATCATAAACAAAATCGGGATTTTCATCTAAAGTTCTTATGTCCAGGATCTTTTCTAAGAAAGCGTCTTCAAAGTCGATTAATTTCTGAACTTTGTTTTTTATATAGCGTAATCTTTCTAATTTATCTTCTTCAATATTAAGTTCTAAAATCTTCTTATCTAAGAAGTCTTTAATTAATATCAACACTTCTTTATCAGGCTGATTCGTGTATAAGTAGGGCGTTATTTTATAAAATTCCTTTTTCCAACCAACTTTTATTATTTTAGTAATTTCTTTCAATAAGGAAAATATTGGAAATCTTTCTGCTGATATATATCTCTTAGATGACAATTTTTCAATTAGGTTACTTAATTTCTCTTTTTTAGCCGCATCAGAAAAATCAACTTTATCTTTAAAGTCAATTAAGGATTTCCTATTGTAAATAATCAAATCAAAATAATCAGTTTCTTTTATGGCACGATTTCTTATTCTTCTTTCTCTATTCTTTCCGTGATAAACCTTCGCTATTATTCCTAATCTTCTCAACATTAATTGTGATATTCTTATTATTTCCTCGCTTGTAGAAGATAATTTAATAAAACTACTGCCAACAGTTCCTTCAGCATCGAAGAGCCCTTTTAAAAGATGCCCAACAACAACATTATCACTTCTTTGCAATATTTTAGGTATGCCTCTTTCTTTACTTTTTCTTATGCATTCTGAGAAAAATTCTTTTATATAATCTGTCAATATTATACTATTTACATGTAGCCTCAATCTCTCAATCTTTTTTATAATGCCATTAATCGAAAGCGTTTTTTTTATCAATTCTCTGTAAAATATTAAGTTAGTTTTATTTTTATCTGTGAATATTATGCTTCTGTTATCAATGTGGCCGTCGCCGGTTAAATATCCAATAATTTGTGCAAAATCAGGAGTTAAATACTCTGGTATCTCCGGCACATTTTTAGGTCTATATGTTGTCCTATTTCTAAATTTATTTTTCTCTTTATACAATGGCATTTTTTGTTTTGTTCCTTCTATATTTATTTTTGATACAACAAAAACTTTATCTCCTAATTTTAATTGACTAGCTTCTTTCTCTATTAGATTACCATATTCGTCTAGTGAAAATAATTTATGATTAGGAGTAAATGAACATTCAAAAGAAGAGGTTCTGACTTTGTATAATAAAGATTCATTTCGATATTTATGAAGATATGTTATATTATCTCTCATTTGTACAAGCGGATTCTTGTCCATATTAATTATTTCAGCTTTTTTTCCATTTTCAACTAATTCTTTAATTTTCATTATTTCGCCATTTGCTAATTGAACAAAAGAGTCCCCATGACAACATCCGCTAGTATAAAGAATAAATAAAGGATCCTCTGAGTCCATTTCTTCCGCCTTACATTCTTTTGATTCTTTTTCAATCTCATCCCAATCAATATAATTTCCTTCTAGTTTCTTTTTTTCGATTCTCTGCACAAAAAGTATTTTCTTTACTTTTGTTCCTTTTATTGCTTCAGCAACTTTTTCCTTTAATGATTCTACCTTGCCGCGTCTATAGTATCCATCAACGCTAATCAACATTTTTGCCCCGCCGTCTAATAAACGAGTCTTTAAAGCGTCA
>CAYTKV010000047.1:6496-8194 GCA_964438545.1 Candidatus Woesearchaeota archaeon
GCTAGTTTATTTACTGTCTCATAAAGTTTCTTATATGTCAACTTAATTTTTTTTTCTTTGGGATTTTCAGGAACCCAAATTAAAGCAGTTTTATTCGCATTTGTTTTTAAATGTCTGTCCAAACAATTGTAACTTAAATTTAATTTTCCTTCGATAAACCACTTGAAAAAAGGCAGTTTTTCTTCATATGCTCTTTTCCAGGGTTTAAACCAATTTATTTCTTTTGCCAATGTTTCCCAAAATTTTATTGGATTTTGATTTGCGCTTTTATAAACATCTTCCTTAACAACGGCAATTTTTTTCATTTCTTTGCTAGGCCAATAAAACTCGCCTTTTTTTATTACATATTTCATTTTTCCTCTTTTTTCTACTTTAGTTGCACTAAGAAAATAAAGCATATATTTAAATTTGGTGTTTGAGTTTTTTTATAATTCTATAATTCACAAGATATTGCCTATTTAACATTATTTGGATTAAATTTGATAATAAACAAGATATTCAAAAAGCTATAACATAACGCAATTTTTAAAAAAATTTAATCACCGACAACAAAAGCCATTTTGCTGCCTTATTTATTTTTGCGAATTATTGATGATATTATTATGGATAACTGAATTGATTAAGTTACAAGTTTTTCAGTTATACAGACAGAGAATTGGATTGATAATATAAAACAATTAATTCAGTTCTCTGTAATTATATAATTTTGTTGTTGTTACATGCATTTTTTATTAACAAGCAAGAAATCATATTTTGAGGGTCTTTCAAAACCATCTATCATTTAATTCGATATTTTGTTAAGGTGATTAGCTGAAATCCGGACTAAACTCTCTCCTTCATAACTATCTTGCCGTCGGCACATGATAAATAATCACAAAATAATTTCGATAAATAATAATCACAAAAGGCGATGTTAATAAGATGGTAAAAGTTCGCAATTTAGTTGTCTTGCATCATTTTTCTTTTTTTTGTCTAATATAAATCTATAAATTCTTTGTTAAAGCCACAATCACCTTTGATTATTAATTAGACAAATATTATTAGACATCAACCAAAAAAATCATAGCAATTATTTTTACCTAACTAACGATAAAAATTAAAGAAGTTATAGTTCTTTAATTTTAGTCTATATTTTTTACCTTCTCTTAGGATTTCTCAATGGGTAGCATGCTCCTTCTCTGCACAGTCCTAGTTTATCGAGTTTATCTAGGTACTTAACGATAGCTATGACGAAACCAGCATGACTCCAAGTTAATGGGGAAACAGAAATTTGTTTGCCTGTGAAAGGATTCAATTGTTCTGACAAAATTCCAGATGGTAGGGCATGTCTGGCAGTCCAATCAAAAATTTCTATGGCCGGTTTTAAATCATCAAAATTTTTCGCCTTTGCAATGTAATATTCAGCAAGCCACAAAGTTGACACAAACCACGGATTGCCTTTTGAGTTTCCTTCAACTTTAAAATATTGGTCATTTTCATATCGTATAATGCCTCCGACATTAGTTTCGCAACGTAATTTTTCTAGCGTTTTTTTCATAGTATCCCCAATTTTTTTGTCGTCTACATCTAAAATATTATATTCAAACAAACCATAAACCGTGCTCATGTCTATTTTTTCGTCCCTAATCCAATTCCCCTCTTTATCCTGATAAATTCCCTTAATGAAAATTCCTTTTTCCTTGTCGAACAAATATTCTA
>CAYTKV010000048.1:0-8166 GCA_964438545.1 Candidatus Woesearchaeota archaeon
TATTAACCTCTATTTCTGGCTTTATTTATGGATAAAGTAGTGCATTTTGAGATTCCTTATGATAATTTAGAAAAAGCAAAAAAGTTTTATTCTGAAGTTTTTGGCTGGAAGTTGCAAGATATGCCAGAGATGAATTATATTATGGCTTACACAACAGAGGTTGATGACAAATTTATGCCTAAAGAAGCAGGAGCAATTAACGGTGGAATGTATAAAAGAGATGAGCAATCCGCAAAAAATCCTGTTGTAGTTATTAATGTTGATTCTGTTGATAATTATATAAAGAAAGTAAAATCGGCCGGAGGAAAAGTTTTCAGAAAAAAGGCCAAAGTTGGAGACATGGGTTTTTATGCGCAAGTTTCTGATACAGAAGGAAATGTTATTGGTATTTGGGAGACTGTTAAGAAATAAAATTATAATATTTCTGTATCAAGAAGATTTAAATATATTCTTTACCACTTTGTCTTATGAAAAATATCTTGTGGATTGTCATAGTTGTTATAGTAATAGGAATAATTCTCTTTGTTTTTCGTGGCGGTGATACAGGAACTTTAGTATTACAAATAACAGATGCTCCACCAGGCGTTAATATAACAAGTGTCTTAGTGAGTTTATCTAATATTGAAGTGCACTTTGCTAAGGGGGGCGATAATCAATCGGAGAGCGATTCTAATAATGAAACAATTAATGGCAAGTGGTTTGTTGTAGTTGAAGGTCCTGTTAATTATAATTTGATAGAAATAAAGGATGCAACAGAATTCTTGGGTTCGAAAGAGCTTCCGGCTGGAAAATACACCCAAATCAGACTTAATGTTGATAGTGCTAAGGCTGTAATAGACGGAGATGAATACGACTTAGAAATACCTTCTGAAAGGATTAAAATTATTAGAAACTTTGATATTGTGAAAGGAGAGACAGCAACACTTACTTTAGATTTTGATGCTGAAGAATCAATAAATAGAGAAGGAAGAGGGCAATATAAAATGCAGCCCGCAATTAAACTTATTATTGGAAGAGAGTAAGATATTTAATCTTATTTCCTGTTAATTTTTTATGAACCTAACACAAAAAACAAAACAATATTTAGAAAAAATAAAAAAAGAAGATAAAAAAATAAATTCTTTTCTTTATATTAATCCTAATGCCCTAGAAGAAGCTAGAGAGACAGATAAAAAAACAAAAAAAGGACGACTTTACGGATATATTTTCGGAGTTAAGAGCAATATTAATGTTAAAGGTATGTTAGTAAGCTGTGCATCTAAGACATTAGAAAATTATTATGGAAGTTATGACGCAACCGTAATTGAAAAAATAAAGCAAGAAAATGGTTTGATTATTGGCATGACTAATTGTGATGAATTTGCAGCCGGCGTGAGCGGAGAAAATTCAGCTTTGGGGCCAACTCAAAATCCTAGAGCGTTAGGAAAAATTCCAGGAGGTTCAAGTTCTGGGAGTGCAGCGGCAGTTGCAGCAGGATTTTGCGATATTTCTCTTGGCTCTGATACAGGAGGAAGTGTTAGAAACCCTGCTTCACATTGTGGTGTTATTGGAATAAAACCAAGTTACGGCTTGGTTTCAAGATATGGTTTAATTGATTTAAGTATGAGTTTAGACCAGATAGGAATATTTGCAAAAAATGTAGATGACGCCTTTCTTGTTTTAGACGTGATTAAAGGAAAAGACGATAAAGACACAATGACTTTTGAATCAAAAGCAATTAAGAAAATGAATATTGGAAAAATCAAAATAGGCGTATTAAAGATAAAAGGCACAGACAAAAAAATACAGGATTTAATTGATAAGAGAATTAATGCTTTGAAAAATAAATATAAGTGGTCTATTGAAGAAGTAAAGATTAATCATGTTGATCTAGCTGTACAAACTTATTTCCCATTAGTCTACGCGGAATTTTTTTCTTCAACAAGAAGGTTTGATGGAAGAAAGTATGGCAAGAAAATTGATGAAGTTGGGGGAGAAGAAGTTTTGAGACGTATTCTGGGAGGAAGTGAAATAACTAAAGCTGAATTTGAGGGAGCTTACTACAGAAAAGCTCTTGAGGTTAAAGAGCTAATAAAGAAAGAATTTGAATCTATTTTTAGTAAAGTAGATTGCATAATGCTTCCTACTGTTCCCATTCTGCCTTGGGAAATTGGTAAAGGGAGCAAAATGAAGCCCGAAGAGATTTATGCAACAGACGCATTAACAATTCCAATGAATCTAGCAGAAGCTTGCGCTGTTTCAATTCCAGTTGGAAAAATTGATAATATTCCAATAGGAATGCAGGTTGTATGTAAAAAAGGCGAAGATGCTAAAATGTTAAGTATTGCGAAGAGGGTTGGGGAGCCGGAGAGAAAAATCTAGATTATATTATTTCTTTAAAATAGTAACAAAACGAAAGATTTAAAAGGCGTTACAATATCCTAATTTTATGGGAATAAAATGTTCGTATTGCAAGAAGAAGATAGAAAATGCTTTGCCTCATAAATGTAAATTTTGCAGATTAATCCATTGTGATAATCACCTATTACCTGAGGGACATAATTGTTCTGGTTTAAAGCCAGCAAAACACTTCAGATTTAAAAGAAATATAAAAAGTTACTCGGAAACAGACGCTTCTTATAATAAGAGCAGAAGGGATAATTATGATAAGCACAAACAAATAAATTACAAAATAAAATTTAAATTTCCGAGATTAAAAATAAATAGAACTTTTCAAGCGCTCATCCTCGCAATATTAACTTACATTCTAGCTGTAAATTTTACAAACTATTCTATATTCCTATGGATAGAGGCTGGGGCTTGGCTTTATTTTTCTTTTTTTCTTTATAAAAGAGTATTCAAATGGGCTAACGAGGTTAGAATGTCCGATGATTTAGCATTTTTCGGGCTTAGGATATTGGGAGGTGTTGTGCTAGTTATTGGTGTTTATGTTGGACTTTTCGTATTACTTAAGTCTGCTCTTATTGAAGGTTCGGTCACCTATTATATTCCGATTTATTCTTTACTTCTAGGATTGATTGTATTAGGAACTTTTATTGGATTTAGAACGAATAGGAGACATAAGGTAGTAGGTTTCTGGAGAGCCTAATTTCTCAATGAACGTTCACTTTCATATTCAGAACAAAGGGATTAAGGAATGCAACACTCATACGCACCAATCAACACGGCTTGAGCGAAGCTTTCATATTCAGAACAAAGGGATTAAGGAATGCAACTACTCTTTTTGATAGAATTAATAATGGAAATCAACTTTCATATTCAGAACAAAGGGATTAAGGAATACAACGACTGATAGAAAACCTTATTAACTTCGTTTTCTCAAGATAAATATGGCAAAGGAATTAATGCTGAATATTTCAATAAGAAAAGAACCCGAGGGGGGCTATTCTGTATTTTGTACAGATTTAGACGTTGCAAGTCAGGGAGAAACAATTGATGAAGCTGTAGAAAATATAAGAGAGGCTGTTGAACTCTATATTGAAAGCGCTGAAGAATTAGGAATTATGAATGAAGTTTTAGAAAAGTTAGGATTGACAGAAGAAGATATTAAAAAACAAGAGATACTAACCAGCAAGATATTTAGAACAGAGATTCCTATAAAATTATCAATAGAACAATGAAGTTGCCCCTTGTTTCTTCTGATAAGGTACTGAAATTCTTATCGAAAAGAGGTTTCTCTGTTGTAAGGCAGAGGGGTTCTCATATATCCCTTCATAAAAAAGAAAATAACAACACTTTGTTGGTAGTTGTTCCAAGAAGAAAAGAAATAAAGAAAGGAACTTTGTTAAGCATTTTAAGACAAGCTAAAATTAACAGGGAAGAATTCATGAGTGAAATAGGAAATTTCTAAAAAAAGACCAAATCCATGGCTGTTGTGGAAGGTTAATATTCATACTCAGAACAAAGGGATTAAGGAATGCAACAAGCGAATATTATAGATATAAAAGCTTTTCTCAAAAAGATTAGCCAGCTTCAAGTGTTAAGAAAAGAGTCAAATCTATTTTGGAAAAATTAGAGAAAAAATAATTTTATCGTCGACAAAATAGCTTTCTAGATTGTAAAAGTTTAAAAAGGAACTTTTACTTTTTGATGCAGACACTTTAATCATGTAACGAAGAAAATGAGCCCTGAAAAAATTGACGACGAAAAAATAGAAAAAGAAATTGACAAAGAAGCTGAACAAGAGGAAAGAGAAAGGCGCAAAAAAGATCAGATAGGCAAAGAAGAAGGCGTTGCTGCAGTCGAAATTGTCGAAGAAATGGAAAAGGCGTATATCGACTACGCTATGTCTGTCATAGTTCAAAGAGCATTGCCAGGTGTTGAAGACGGTCTAAAACCAGTTCATAGAAGGATTTTATATGCCATGCATGAAATAGGACTAGAACATACAAAAGCGACAAAAAAGTCAGCTACAATTGTCGGTGATGTAATCGGAAAATATCATCCTCATGGAGACGCTGCTATCTATGATGCCTTAGTTAGACTTGCTCAAAACTTTTCTTTGAGATATCCTCTTGTACATGGTCAAGGAAATTTTGGTTCATTAGATGGAGATACCCCTGCTGCTTATAGATATACCGAAGCCAAACTCACAAAAATTGCTTCTGAATTGTTAGAAGATATAGAAAAAGAAACAGTAAAAATGCTGCCTAACTATGATAACTCAACAAAAGAGCCAGAAACCTTGCCAGCTAAACTTCCTAATTTGCTTTTAAACGGCACAACAGGAATTGCTGTTGGCATGGCTACTAACATTCCTCCACATAACCTGAATGAGATATGCGATGCCATAATCAGCTATATTGACAAGCCAGAGATTAGCATTGATTCTCTGACAGAAATTGTTCTTGGTCCAGATTTTCCAACTGGCGGATATGCATTTGGAGAAGGCATAAAAGAAATGTATCGCACCGGAAAAGGAAAAATAATAATGAGAGCAAAACATGTTCTTGAAGAGAGAAAAAACAAAACAGCAATTGTCGTTACAGAGATTCCGTACATGGTGAACAAAGCTGAGTTGGTTAAAGAGATTGCAAGATTCGTAACAGAGAAAAAGCTTGGTGATATTTCAGATTTAAGAGACGAATCCTCTAAAGGAAAAGTCAGAATTGTCATAGAATTAAAAAAAGAAGCAGTGCCCAAATTCACTCTAAACAAACTCTACAAATTAACAGCTATCCAAACAAATTTCGATGCGAACATTTTGGCTATAGTGAATAATCAACCGCGCATTCTCAATTTGAAAAATGTAATTGAAGAATATGTAAAATACAGAAAAATTATTGTTACTAGACGAACAAAATTTGATTTGAAAAAAGCAGAAGAAAGATTAGAAATTGTTTTAGGTTTGCTATTGGCGCTAAGCCAAATTGATAAGATTATTGATTTTATTAAAAAAAGTGCGAATGCTAACGAGGCCGGTGAAGGCTTAATAAAGAAATTTAAACTGACTCAAAGACAAGCAAAGGCTGTTTTAGAAACAAGATTGCAGCAATTAACAAGTTTAGAATCAAAAAAGTTGCAAGAAGAAGAAAAATCTCTAAAAGAAGCAATTGTAAATCTGAAGAAAATATTGGCCAGTGAAAAAGAAATTTTGAATGTTATCCAAAGAGAAGTGCAATCTATCAAAAAAAACTACGGAGATAATCGCAGAACGACAATATTAAAACGTGTTGAAGAGATTTCTGAAAAGGATTTGATTGAAAAGAAAGATGTTGTTGTCATGATCACTAACGCTGGCTATGTAAAAAGAATGGATGTTAAAGCATACAGGGAACAAAAAAGAGGCGGATCTGGAGTCACAGGAGCAGATTTAAAGGAAGAAGATTTTGTTAGGCAACTGATAACTTGCTCAACTCATGACTATTTATTATTTTTCACAAATCGCGGAAGAGTTTATTGGCTTAAGGCAAATGATGTTCCTGCTAGTGAAAGGCAGAGCAAGGGCCGCTCAATTTCAAATCTTCTTAATTTAAGAGATGAAAACATAGCAAATGTAATTTCTCTTAAAGATTTTGATAAAGGTTACTTAATTTTTGTAACAAAACTTGGAATTGTGAAGAAACTTCCTCTCAAAGATGTTTCAAAACCCAGAAGCACAGGAGTAAGAATAATGAATCTTCCCGCCGATGGTTCTGACATAATAATTGACGTTCGCGTTATAGAAGACAACCAAGAAGTCTTGCTAATAACAAGAAAAGGACAAGCAATAAGATTTAACACGAATGAAGTAAGGTCAATGGGAAGAGCGAGTTACGGTGTAAAAGGAATCGAACTTAATAAAGCAGACGAAGTAGTTTCAATTGAAGAATTACCTAAAGATGGAAAAACAACAATCTTGACTGTAACAATAAAAGGCTACGGAAAAAGATCTTCTTTAGAAGACTACAGAAAAACAGCAAGAAGCGGAAAAGGTGTAATCAACCTAAAAGTAAGTGAAAAAACAGGACACGTGATAACGTCGTTAAGCGTTAATGACAAAGATTCTATCATGGCAACAACAACAAAAGGGATGGTTTTAAGAGCAAACATGAAAGATATAAGAGTAATGGGCAGAGCAACTCAAGGCGTGAGAATAATTAAACTAAAAGAAGACGACAAAGTCGCTGATGTTGTGAAAGTTCCTAGGGAAGAAATAATAAATGAAGGTTAAAAGGCGATTGATCACCTAAAAAATTTATTCAAAAAAAGTATTTGCTTAGAATTATGAAGCTACTACGATTAATCTTAGGTCATAACAATAAGATTACTTGGTTGAATGCAAGCCATTATAGATGTTAATTGATTGAAATTCATTAATGTCATAAATAAATATCTTATACATCAAAAAAAAGAATATTTCAGAGAGCCGAGCAATTACCAAAAAGAAGAACTAGTAATAGTAATTATAAATATATTTAGGATAATCATAAGCGTAATAATATTTAGGAGTTCCAAAAGTATAATATTTTCTTGGATAATTAGGATAAACAGGATAGCCAAATCGATAGTAATCAGGTGACTCCCTTATTGTTGTCGTGTAATGTATTGTTTTTTCACGACTTCCATCTGGCAGATATCTTGAAGTAACAAATTTATCAAAACTAAAAGAATTATAAGAATAACTATCATAATAACCTGGATAGTATGGGTAATAAGGATGATAGGCATATCCAAAATTGATTGAGAGCACTAAAACAAAAACCACAAGCGCTATAAGGTTTGCTTTTTTTACCATATTTTTTCTATCTATGGCAGATATATAAATATTTATGTGGCTGTTTAATGACAATTCAATATATATTATTTAGGTGATTAGTGGAAATACACACCAACTTTTTAATAGATTATTAGTAATAGCCCTTATAACAATAATAAATGATGTTTTTAGGAATTAATTAATGTCTGAATTGCATGCAATCTAAAATGGTCTTTTAAGGCGTATTAATGCATTATTTTTTGTTTAATGGTTTTGATTGGTGCTAAAATGCTATAATCACCATTATTTATAACTAATTTGTTATACGAATCTTTTTAATTAATTTACTCTCAAGACAATGATGGACTTAAAAGCCGAAAGACAGACATATACAAGTGATTCTATAGTTAAAATTTATGGCACAAATAGTCATGACGAGATTTTTGAACAGAGTTTTGGGCTTGCAGATTTATTTTCTGAATTAAAAAAGCATTTCCCTAATGGATTTCGCTCTCTTGACTTAACTAATTTTTTAATGAGTAAGTATCCAATAGATAAACATGTTATAGGAATTAGTATAGGATCTTTTGCAGGTGCTCATAGATTTCTCGACGATTTAATACATTCAGGATTAGTTAATAGAGACAGAACAAATGGCAACAAATTTTTTTATAAAATTAAAAGTCCTGAAGACCGTAATTAACTTGAACTTCGTTCAAGAGATACTATTAACTCTTCGGCATATGTGAAGTTATCTTTTACTTTATTGCAATAAATAACACCAAAAGAGCGCACTTTGATTCATCATTAAATAGTCTTTATGTCAAAAATTGTTATTGTTATCGACGACAATTATTAAAATTAATTATACTAATTCTTATTTCATCTAACTGCTAATTTTTTGTGTATTGCATTTCTATCGCTACAAAAACTTTGTGAACTACTGTGGGCTAAAGCCCACAGCGTCTTAGAACAAAATTAAAAATCTA
>CAYTKV010000049.1:0-7906 GCA_964438545.1 Candidatus Woesearchaeota archaeon
CTGTTTTCCTGCAGAAATAATTGCCCCCTTTGCTATATCAACTCCTTCCCTTGTTGTGATATTTTCTCTGTCAATTCTTTCTTCGCTTAATCTGTATTTTATATATTTCTCAACGTCTTCTTTACCACTGCCAAGACAAACATAATCAAAATCATTTTCTTCTAGTGGCTCAATTAAATTTCCGTAATCATCTATCATCCATAATCTTGGCTCTGGCTTATTAACTGCAAATATGAAGCTATGAGTGTAGTTTCCCGGGTCAATGCCTCTTTTTCTCAATCTTGCGCTTATTCTTGCATTTAGCTCATTTACTTCAATAAATCTTTCATTTTTTATTGCTCTTTCCGTCATTTCTCTAGCTTTTTCTTCGCTTGAACCGTATCTTCTATCGCCTTTTAGCATTGCATAGAATCTTAAAACATCTTTATCATCTCCCCCAACATCTCCCATCACCCAATACTCTCCAACGTATAATTTTCTAATAGGAGTTTTTGATTCATCCTCTTCCCGGCTTTTTTGCTTATCTGATGCTAACACTATGCTATCCAAATTAGAAGTTGTTTTTATTCCTATTAATGTAGTCATATCTTTTCAGAAATAGAAGAATTTAAAAAATTGTATATCTTCTAGAATATACTATAAAAGAGGCAAAATGTATGTTAAAAGGGAATATGATAACATTTCTTATCGCCAACTGCTTGAATTAAAGGAAGAAATAGAAGAATGGGTTAAAGAAAATTCTTGCCGGATGTGGGAAGAAGTCTATAAATTCTAAACATACTTCGCAAAGGGCAATTAATCACGCCTTGTCTGTCTTATATAAAGAAATAGAAAAATATCTTGCCTCTCATAAAGAAAGATTTGAACAAGACAAAACAGAAGGCCGGCTTGAAACTTTTTTGGGCAAGCAGTTGGAAATTGAATTTAATGGTTTCATTCCACGTGGAGATTCTCTGCCTTATCAAGAAACAAGGTCAAGGCGTTCTTATTATAGGAATTATAAGTATGCTTAAAGAACCGGGAGTTGATTATAGAGGGCTTTAACTAACCCCTTATTTTTGAGAGATTAAATTACTTGCAAAAAATTGCCTGCCCTATCATTATCTTTATTTTTATATTTTATCGATGATGTTATTAATTGTCTAACTTCGCTATTTTTATTAGTAATCTTTATTGACAAGCCTAAAAATTAGATTTTCTGGGTTTTTCCAAACTCGCTATAGTTATATAAGAGGAAATACAGGCAAGGGAGTAAAATTGGATTTAATTACACGCAACTAATTCACGGCTCTTTTGGTTACCAATATTTTAGGCACAACAATTCTAATTATAGACAAATGCGTTGATTAGGACAGGAAATTTAGCATTTTTTATGAGAACTTTTATGGCAAATAATATTGTGGGCAAATTAAAGCAACTATTATTTACTGGTATGTGTATTTAATGGATATTACAAAGATATCATCTCTTGCTCCATTCTCATTATAGCCAAAGAAGTAAATTTGAGTTTTCACTAATCAAAAATAAAAAGAAAAAAAAGAAAAAAGAAAAAATAAAAAATTAGTAGTAGCTGCTTTTTTCGCCAGCTTCTTCT
This sequence comes from Candidatus Woesearchaeota archaeon, assembly GCA_964438545.1. GTDB lineage: Archaea > Nanobdellota > Nanobdellia > Pacearchaeales > GW2011-AR1 > UBA73. The sequence goes on from CAYTKV010000049.1 coordinate 1,595, forward strand.
TTACCAGGTTTTCTTGTTAGAAGCACTATTAGAACAACTAGCAAGACAACAAATACAATTGCCAGAACAACAGTCAAGAGCAATGTTGCATTGTCTCCAAAGTTTATTCTAGCACCATCTTTGCCATCTACTTCTGCTCTAAATGTTTGCTTGCTAATCAATGCGCCATCTTCAGAGTGTACGTTCACACTAAAGTCGAAGTTGCCTCTTTCGTCGGCATCGACTGCTACTGTGCTTTCGCTTAGCTCAACGCTTAGTTCACTTGGAACGTTTGCAAGAGCTAACTCGAACACTCTTAGCAAGTCGCCTTTGTTTACAATTGTAAGCTCGTACTCTTCAGTTTCTCTGACGCCAAACGCCTTGGTCTTTTGTGGAGAAACTACCAAAGTGTCAGCTTCTACGCCTACAACTAAAACCTTTCTTTCAGCTTCAGACAAAGCGTCATCGCTGAAGGCTTGGAATTCTACACTGTATAAGCCAGGTCTGGCATTCACAGGAACTCTCAAGAAAGCTCTTCTTTCAACAGCGTCCTCGTCATCCTCGTCGTCTATGCCACGAGTTTCTTCAAGGAAGTTGTCAATTGGAGGTATGTCACCAAAGAAAGACCTTGTCTCAATTCCAAGTTCTGGAATTCTTATTCTTAAGAAGACATCGTCTTCAAATTCCATTCCTCTGTTCTTGAGGACAACATCTATTGGAACAAGTTCTCCTGCTCTCACTTCACTAGCCATGTGTATGCTAAGAATCTCTAAGTTGTGAGGTTCTCTATCTACACTGAAGGGTATTGAAATTCTTGCTCCAAGTTTTCCGTCATCGCTTTCGACCTCAACCTCAAGTCTTCTTGTTTCGTCTAACTCGTCTAAGTCGTTAGGCATAGTAACAAAAAGGAACCTTGAGTAAGTTCCTCCAGCTACAACATTGAACTCTTCTGTTTCAAATGTGTCTTGTCTTTCGCCGGAAACCCAAACTCTGATAACAACCTCTGAAGCGGACTCGTCTGCGTCAAAGCGAACGAAGACAGGAACTGTTCTTCCAGCAAGATTGTGCAGATCTATGCTGGAATCAAGTACATCAACCCCATTCACTTCGACTTCAACAATTCTACCGAAAGGTGTTTCGTTTAAATCGGCAACTGCAAACTGCGCACTAGCTGCTAGCAAAACAAATATGCTAACAAGCAAACCCATTAGGTTTTTTTGTGTCATGTTTTTAGTTTGTGTTAAATTTAGTTAAAAATATATGAAATTATCCCTTTATAAACTTTTTGGTGATAACATATTTAGACTACTTCATAGTTTCATATAAGTAGTAAAAAATTTAAGGAAAAATATTTAAAGGTATACCTCGGTATACCTTAATGCCAGAGCAAGAAAAAAAAGAAATAACGACGATAAAATTAAGGAGGAAAACCAAAAATAGGTTGGAAAAACTGAGATTGCACAAGAGAGAAAGCTACGAGGAGATAATTGAGAGGATTCTGGGAATTTTGAACATTTGCAGGAATGAGCCATTTGAGGCGCAGGATAAATTATTAGAGATAGAAGCAGAAGCTAAGCAAAAAACAAATATTAAGGGAGCCGATTAATTATGTAACTTTTTCTTTATATATTTTAGGTCTTTATTATATTTTCTATCTTAGAATACTCTTCTTTTGGTAAATGATTTTTTTCTCCCATGTTAATAAAATTATTTATTTCTGTTGGTGCGTAGTCTATTATTGGCAATAAAAGTTTTGGTAAAGGAAATACCTTCATTTCTAATGGCAAAGAAATAGGCTCAAAACGAGCCAGACTATTGGCTGTAGGATATTCTCTATTATCTTGTCTAGTTGTTCTGACAGAAGCATCATATATTGTCCTGACTCCAAATAATACTGCACTTAGCCTGCTTACTAATGAAGGATGCAGGAACCTTTGCATTTCTCTACTCATGTTTGCCATTGAATATTTTTATTTGGTTGTTATTTAAATGTTTTGTTTTTGAAATTTTAAAATGCCGCGAAAAATTTAAAAACAAATTAATTTACATATGGGCATGATAGAGAATCTTGGTGAGATATTGGTTAAGCAGGGCAGAGAAGGAAGACTGCCAATAAATGTTACAGAGAGGGGCTTATTTGTTTTTGAGTCTAATATTGCTCATTTAACTAGGATTGTAAAAAGACATTTAACCGGAGAGGAGCGATATCTTTCGTTGGGTGAACTTGAAAGAGAATTAGTTTTGGGTTTTGGCACGCCTTATTATTTTGATAGGGGTGACAGGGCTCCACAAATTGGGTATTTTATAGATTCTGCTAATGCTTCGGATTTTCCAGAAAATTCATTGGGAAGAAATGTTTTTAATGGAAGATTAATTTCATGTATGGAGTATTTGCATCCAAAAGATAAATGGTTTATCAATAATCCAAAAATATCTTTATATCCAGATAGGGAAAACATAGCTCTATTTCGCACAAAACATGGCGAGATATATGTACAACATCATGCGTTTAAGAGATTTATGGAACGCATACGCTTATCTAAGTTAGCACGAAAGAGATATCCTATGTTAAACTCTCAACAGGCTTGTTTAAGAGAGCTATATTCTCAATTAAACGACTCTTCCCAAATGGAAAGAAAAAACGCTGTTCTTCAAATTATAAAAAATGAATTTAAGTTAGCTGAATATCTTGTGAGAGATAGCTGGATTTACGTTATCGAATTAGATAAAGGAAGAAAAGTTTTGAAAACTTGTTATGAGAAAGAAAATGTGAAAAAGGTAGGATATAGAGTTTAAAAAATGCAGATTGGAAGACTGCGATAAAACTTATTTCCAAAGAGCATTGTAAATCTTTAACTCTTTGGCAAATTCCGTAACCAAAAAGAGCCTTACTTCGCTCGGCTAGTCAAAAAATTCGTCTAAAATATTTTTCTTAAACACAAATTTATCTCCGCCATTTCTGCTAGAGTTTTTCCTTTCAATTCTTAGTGCAGATTTCCGCTAATCGCATAATTTTTATTAAAACAACTTCAAACTTCTCGCGAGCTTTAGGCCTTCTAAACTATCCTCTAGCATTGTGGGAGATTCATTAATTATTCTTATTTTCTTATCTTTTGGAAGATGTTTTAGTAATTCAAGCCATTCTTCTTTTTTTGTTGTTCTATGATGTTTTTCTCCTTTATCTCCATAGACAATGCCTGAAAAATGAACATGCCATTCTTCTTTTGGAAATAGTTTTTCTATTTTTTCATAATCAACTTTTTTATCTCTAGCAAGAATATGAGCAAAGTCTATGCAAAATTCGCATCCTGTTTCTTTCACTAAGAGAGAAATTTCTTCTATACTGCCAAAAACATTAACTTTTCCCATTGTTTCTGGAGCTATCTTAATTTTCCAATTATTTTTCTTTATTTCTTGCATGATATCTAAAATACCTTTCTTAATATTTTCGTAAGCTTCTTCTTTGTTTTTGCCGTAATATCCTGGGTGAAAAACCACAACTTTTGCCCCAAGCAAATGACCTATTTTACAACAATCAAGAATTCTTTTCTTTGTTGCTTCAATTTTTTTACTTTCGTCAGAGTTTAAATTAACCCAATAGGGAGCATGAATGCTTAACTCTATATGAGATTCCTTTGCTTTCTTGGCTATGGGAGAAGCTTCTTCTGGCTTAATATAAATACTATAAGTGAATGCTATCTCACAAGCTTTTAATCCTTTTTTGTGATATTCTTCAAGAACTTTTCCTGCTGTTTTTACTGGGCCTAAGCCAGCAGGACCGAAACGAATTTCCATGAAAGTATATGTTACTATTATTTTTATATCTTGCCTAAATACTCGTATAGAATACCACACTGATTTAAATATTTATAAGTAATATATTTAACCAAATGATTACCATTGATGTTTAAAATAAGTCTTAGGAATCATGCAACACATTACATCATTATGCTGTGTTGCATGATTAATATTTTTATTACAAAATATTGTGTTTATGTCCAATATAGTCTCAATATATTGTGGCAATTTTTAAATTGTACAACACAGCACCTCATTAGTAATATTTATAAACAATTTTTCATAATCAACAGCATGCCAGAAAGACTAAGTCGCTCAGATAAACTGGCCTTGGAAAGAACAATTCTTTCAAACGAAAGAACCTTGCTTGCTCATATTCGCACAGCTCTTGCCGCCTTTTTGGCTGGAGCAGCGCTTATAAAGTTTTTTGATAGTAGTTTATCTTTTTTTTTCGGAGTTTTTGCTATGATTTTTGGTTTTGTCATACTTATCGTGGGATTAATTTACTATCCGATTAGAAACAGAAGTATTAAAAACTTTAAACTATGAGTTACATTTTTACCTAGTTTCTTCCCAAGTTTCTTGATTAACTTTCCAAACATTATTTTCTTTCACAAACTTTATTGTTGCTTTATTATTTGGCCTATTTTTTTCGGTTGCCTGCCATGTCGCTGAATTTCCAGAAATAATTTCATTTTGAACTTCAACATTCTCTGCAGAAGGATATATACCAGCCAATAAACTAGCTATTCTATCAAAATTATCTTGATTTAGTTCACCTCCGACTGACCTGCTAAATTCATTTAAAGCTGCCGACGAAGTATATTTCTTGAAATCTTCAAGATTTCTTTCTTCTAAGGCATTTCTGTATCCTAAAAATGCTTCTCGCAGAGATGCAGAGCCCAAGTTAGAATCTAAATTTTTTCCATCGTTTTCTCTCTCTGTATCGATTTCTTTAGACTTTTGATTTATTATAACAACAGCCAGAGCCGCGACTAAGGCAATAACAACCAACACTGTCAAAAAAATTCCTTTTCCCATTTTCTTAATCAACAACGCTACCTAAGCCACTTTCAATTTCGCCGAGATTTTCTAAAATATAATTATGCAATTTTTCTATGACTATTGCTTGGAACTCTTCTTTCAAACGGCCATGGCACCTATCCAAATCTTTTTCTGGGTAGGCTGCTATTCCCTTAGGAAAACCACATTCCATTTTATACCCGCTTAATTTTTCTAAACCAAGCTCGCCTTCTTTAACTTGCAACAAAGTAACTTCAACTACACAAGCGTTGCCATCTTCGCCTAAAATATTATATTTCCACGTGGCTTCAACGCCGTCGTTTGTGTAAACTGCTTCGTTGCATTTTCTCATCTTGTCTTGAAAGCACTCAAAACTCTCGCATCTTGGTTTCACAAAAAATGTTGCGGAAACTGCCAAAATAATAAAAACAACAGCCAAAACACCAAAGACCGCAATTCTTTTTTTTGTGTCAAAACCAACTCTTTCCATTTTTTTCTAAGGAAAGTTTTGTATTTAAAGTTAATTGGATAAATAAAAGTTGAATAGATGCTAAATATCGCTTATGTAGACATTTAATCATTTAATTTTTCATTAGTTTTTCCTGGCATCTCTGAGTTATGGTTGAGATACAATTCTTTCTAATAAGCCAAGAGTTAATCCGCATAATTCATCTGCTAAAACAGCACTATAAAATTCATCACTATCACCGCCCCCGCTAATAATACCTTCAAAATACCCTGAAGGAGAGCATCTTTCCTCTGGATAAATATAGAAATTGCATGAATTCATACAACTAATACTGCTCGCGAACGTTATCGCACAGGCTTTAATTTGGCTATAGAGATTTTTTTGCTTCATATTACCACTAAAAATCTGGGTCATGCTTCCCATATTCTCCGTCATACATCCCTCTAGATAATTCTTGCATAACGTTTCCCAAAAACAATACTGCTCCGATGGCTGCTCCAATAAGTAAACCATCTAAATTGCTATCTTTCCTTTGGTCTTTTATTTCTCTTCTCGCCTCTTGTGCTGTAGTTCTATCTTTATAAATTGATGACTCATTTCTCTTATCACACCCATAACCGATGGCTGCTCCTACCGTCATATAAAACAATAATTTCCTCACTTTATCTTAAAGCCCAAATAGTTTTTATCAATTTATATACTTTGTAATATACTTTGAAAAATATATATGAATGAAAAACAATCGCACTAAAATTTCCTCACTTCATCTCCATAAACAAATGATCAGGGTCTTCGAGGAACATCTTCAAAGACTCTAGGAAGCGAGCCGCTTGTGCTCCATCAGCTATGCGATGATCAAATGTTAATGAGACCGGCAAAATTTTAACATTTTTTACTTTTCCTTTTTCGTCTAAAACAGCCCTATCAAATATTCTTCCTAAGCCTAAAATAGCTGTCTCAGGATAATTTATTATTGGAGTGCCATAATTCCCGCCAACAGAACCATAATTTGTTATAGTAAAAGTCCCGCCCTTTAAATCCAT
>CAYTKV010000050.1:0-1869 GCA_964438545.1 Candidatus Woesearchaeota archaeon
TGCTTATTAGTTACAAATGTCATTAGACATCAACTAAAAAAGAAACCGTGGCAATTATTTTTGCCTAACTGGCGATAAGTTTACAATATCGGTTGAGATTAATATTTTTAAATTGAGAATTGTATGGTTGGCTAAGCTTGTGTGCGTTGTTGTTTTACATTAAATCTTCTTCTGACACGACAACGAAATCGCCTACGGCAATGATAGAATTGTAAGGAATTAAAACCTCTTTAAGAGAAGATGTTTCTAAATTGAGGTTTTTTGTGTAGGGAGTAGAATCTTTCAAAATGATTTGAATTAGTTCGCCTGTGTTTGTTTCGAATGTTATATCTTTCACAAGCCCGAGTCTTCTGCCTTCCTTTGTCACGACTAGCTTGCCCAAGATATCTTTCAAAGGTCTTTTTTCTAGAGACATATAACATGAAGGAGAGGCTGGTATATAAATTTTTCTTTGATTTAATTTAGTATTTAATAGGGATAATAAGCAAGTAGGGAGACACCCTGTTATTTCCTTTGGAAAGGATTTTTAAGCTGAAAATAAGTGAAATTATGTTTTCTAAGATGATTTTTAAATATTTATATTATATTATATATTATATTATATTATATATTTATAAAAATTATGTTTAGTAAGCTAGATATTTATTCGTTTAATTATTTGGGGTGCGGGGGTTCTGTTTTCCATCGGAAATCTACGTCTCGGAGTATTTCTCCGCGTTCTTTCCTCGCCCGATTTTTTTCCTTTAGAGTGGATGCACTCCACAGGAAATATAGGTTAAAATATAGGTAAGTTTAAAAGAGCGTAAAACACATTTCTTTAAGGTGAGAAAAGAGGAAATGGATAAAATAGACAAAATTTTCGAGTCATTTGCATCCCCTATCAATTTATTCAAAAACAAAATAGTTTTGCAGTCAACTTATTCTCCTAACGCTATACTTCATAGAACCGACCAAACTGAAACACTTGCTTCTATACTCGGCCCTGTGTTGAGGGGAGAAAGGGCGAGCAATATTTTTCTTTACGGCAGAACAGGAACCGGAAAAACTTTAAGCGCCCGTTATATAGGCGGGAAGATTGAGGCAAAATCTAGAGAATTGGGTAATGGGGATTTAAAGTTTTTATACGTGAATTGCAAATCGAAAAAAGTTTCAGATACAGAGTATCGAATTATTGCCGAATTGATAAGATTGCTGGGAGAAAGCGTTCCTTCAACAGGGCTTCCGACCGAGGCAGTTTATTCAAGATTTATTGATTTAATCGAGAGTAAAAAACAAATTATCGTTCTTGTTTTAGACGAAATCGATCAGGCGGTTAAGAAAATTTCAGACAATTTTATTTATACCCTAACCAGAATCAATTCCGAATTAAGAAACGCTCAAATAAGTTTGATTGGCATAAGCAACAGTTTGACCTTTATGGAAAATCTTGACCCCAGGGTTAGGAGCTCTTTGGGAGAAGAAGAAATTACATTTCCCCCATATAACGCGTTGCAGCTAAAAGATATCTTGAACGAGAGAGCGAACATTGCCTTTAGAGAAGGCGTTTTGGAGGAAGGCGTAATAGAAAAATGTGCGGCTTATGCCGCCCGCGAGCACGGCGATGCAAGAAGAGCCCTAGATTTGTTGAGAGTTGCCGGTGAGATAGCAATGAGGGAAGGAAATAACAAAGTTCTTTTTATGCACATAGACAAAGCTAACCAAAAGATCGAAAGAGATAAAATGTTAGACATCATAGAAAGCGAACCAACACAATTTAAACTCGTTTTATATTCTATCATCTTGCTCAGCAGCAACAAAGATCACAACATAATTTTTACCGGAGATGTTTATAACGTTTACCAAGAAATTTGTGCAAAAACAAAAAACGAA
>CAYTKV010000050.1:1879-7662 GCA_964438545.1 Candidatus Woesearchaeota archaeon
AACTCAGCGGAGAATTTCTGACGTTCTAGCGGAATTTGATATGCTGGGGATTATAAATGCGAGAGTGGTAAGTAAAGGAAGACAGGGAAGAACGAGGGAAATAAGATTAATGCTTTCTTCAAATGTGAAAGACAAAGCCCTAAAAATTTTAGAAGAGGCTTTAGATTTGTAATTTTTGTGGAATCAAAATGGATAATGAAATTTTAAATGTTGCCCGAGAGAAGGGATTGTTATTAGAGAAAGATGTTTACGATTTAGTTAATGGTTTTCAAAATATACAGCTTGCGAAGAGTTTTTTAGAAAAATTGGAAAGCATTTGTAAAGAAAAGATTATCACAAAAGCGGTTTTAAATAAAAACACGAGTTGTGTCGAGAGTTTTCTAGGGAATCTTGACGGAGAGGAAAAGAAAAGCGTTGAAAGGATTTTTATAAATCTGGGAATCCAACTGGAATTCACAAGGGAGAAAGAAATTTTTATAGAAAACAAAGAGAACAAAAAAAATAAAGATTTTGAGGCAATCTATGCCGAGACATCCCCTGAGAAAAAGTTAGAAGTTGGCAACTTTATCGGAAATTTCAGGGCAAGATTTCAGCAACTTCAAAGAATTTTAATGTCTAGGACAGAATTACAAAAAAATTTAGTTTCTGTCAATAAAATTTCTTCAGATAGAGCTACTCTAAGCATCATAGGAATGGTTATGGAAAAGAGGGTAACAAAAAATAAGAATTTGATTATAAGGTTTGAAGATTTGACCGGTGAAATAAACGCCCTTGTTAAATTTGATAAAAAGGATATTTTTGTTAAGGCGGAAGAATTGCAATTAGATGACGTTGTCGGCGTGAAAGCGTCTGGAAACAGCGATATGCTCTTTGTTCACGATATATTTTTTCCAGACGCCCTTCTACCAGAAAAAATAAAATTTGAGGATGAAACAAATATAGCTTTTCTTTCCGACTTACATTGCGGTAGCGACCGGCATCTAAAAAAATCGTTTGAAAAATTTTTGGAATGGTTAAATAACGACAGTTTTGCCAAAAAAATAAAGTATCTTTTTTTTGTCGGAGACAATGTCGATGGAGTTGGAATTTTTCCGGGACAAGAAGATTTTTTAGAGTTAAAAAGCATGAGCAAACAGTATGATTTATTAGCTAATTATTTAAAAAAAATTCCGAAGAATATCACAATGTTTTTATGTCCTGGGCAACATGACGCAGTCAGAGTTGCCGAGCCGCAGCCACCAGTAGGGAAAAAATATGCCGCGGCTCTTCACGGCATAGAAAATCTTTTTTTGGTTTCTAATCCGGCTTTAGTAAAGCTTTATGAAAACAGCAAAGAATTCAAAATTTTGATGTATCATGGCGCGAGCATCCACGCCTTTATCAACAACATAAAGGAATTAAGAGAAATGAAAGCGCATACCTGTCCCGCAAAGGCCATAAGGCACATGTTAAAAAGAAGGCATCTCGCCCCCACTCACTCCGAGTTTGTTTACATACCCGGCTCTGGTTATGATCCCTTGGTTATTTCTGAAGTGCCAGATGTTTTATGCACGGGGGAAGTACATAGATTAGACATAGAGAATTATAATGGAATCTTAATTATAACTGGTAGTTGTTGGCAAGCACAGACTTCTTTCGAAGAAAAAGTAGGGAATATTCCTGATCCAGCAAAGGTGCCTGTTTTAAATTTAAAAACCAGAGAAATAAAAATTTTCGATTTTTCCGATGAGGAAGAACTAGCGAAACAGTTTTGAGGCCCAAATTTGCTATTTTTTTGTGGGTCATAGTTTAAATCAAACAAGAATTATTTCTGGCCATAATGTTCTTTTAAACTCTAGTAATTGTCTCTGGTAACAACGATAATAAAAAAAAGGAATTAGTGTAATTCCACACCAACTTTTTAATATATTACCAATGATAGCCCCTGTGGCCATAATAAATGAGGTTTTTAGGAATTAATTAATGTTAGACAACGCATGCAGTCTGAAGATATTGTAAACTTATCGTCAGTTAGGCAAAAATAATTGCTATGGTTTCTTTTTTGATTGATGTCTAATAACTAATTAATAATCAAAATATCGAATATAAAATAACAACCAATTAGGCAATTTCATTATTGTAGCTTTTGAATATCTTATTTATTATCAAATTTAATCCAAATGACTTTAAATGGGCAGTATCATCTCAGTCACGCTCATCGATATTGTTCATTAATCTTTGTCAAATACGTTTTCAATTTAACAATAGTATTTTAGGTGATTCTTGCTTTGACAAAGAATTTATAGACTTATATTCGATAAAATAAGAAAAATGATGCAAGGCAACCAAACTGCGAACTTTCGCTGTCTTATTAACATCACCTTTTTGTGATTATTATTTATCAACGTTATTTGTGATTATGTATCATGTGCTGATGGCAAGATATAGCTAAAGTCATTAATTTTTTACCAGTAAGACTTTAGCTATATTCGCGGAACATAAAAGCTATGGTAAAATATTTATGTTCTGCGTTATAGTTATGAAGGAGAGAGTTTAGTCTGGATTTCGACTAATCACCTATTTTAAATTTATATAGCCTAGTCTGTGATTAATAATCTCGCTTCTTACTTCAACTATAGTTTATCTCAACAACAAACTTTTTAAACGTGTCATCTTAGTAGTCTAGTATGCAAGTCATAGGTTTAAATTTCACAAAAATCCTGGCAGAAAAATCCGGTTCTTTTAGAAAGTCTTCGATTAATACAAATATCGAATTTACAGAATTAGAAAAAACAGAGTTTGATATACTAAAAGATTCCGAAGCTTTGAAAATATCATTCCGATATTCCATAACTTTTTCGACTTCTGAGCACAAAGAGGCAGAAGACGGAAAAATCCTTTTCGAAGGTGCAATAACACTGGCTGTTTCCAAAGAAGAAGCGAAAAGTCTTAAAAAGTCTTGGAAGAAAAAACAACTTCCAAACAATATAAGAATACCTTTATTCAATTTGATATTAAGAAAATGCACCCCTAAGGCCATGTACCTGGCAGACGAAATAGATTTACCTTCTCCGGTTCCTTTACCAAAAATAAAGCCCAAAACAGAGCAGGAGTAATTTAAATTCCTTATTCTTCTCTCGCCTCTGTTCTAATCTTCCCAACTTACCAAAATCCAGAACCTCCAAGTTTTCACCTAATCCAACAATCTTCACATCAAATTTATTAAAATTAAATTTCCAGGCTAATCCTAACTCGTTTTCCCTAGGGTCACTTCCCTCGCTGTAAGTAAAAAAACTAGGAACAACAATAACTTCTTTATTTTTATATTTTCCTTCTAAAAAGCACTTATACTTTTCAACTTTAACTCCGTCGCTTATCTTCACAGCAGGATGCCCATGTCCCATAATCCAATATTTAATTTTCCCCCCGTAAATTTTATCAAAACTTTTATCTCCATGCAAAAAACAAAATTCATTTAAAATATAATAATCTAATAATTTAACATTTTCTCTTTTTCTCGCAATAGGCTCTATAATTTTATCATGATTCCCTCTTGTTATAATAATTTTTCCTTCAGCCTTTAATTTATTCTCCAAATAATCAAATAATCCCAAAACATCATTCCATTCTTGTTTAACGATACTACCAAAATCATGCTTCACATCCCCTAAAAGTATAACACTATCAACTTTTCCAATTTTAGAAAAAATCTTATCAAGATAAAAAATCATTTCATCAAACATCTGCCTCGAAACAAACACGCCGCTTCGATTTAGAACCTCTTCATATCCGAGATGCAAATCTCCAATTACTAAGATTTTCTTATTTTTATTTTTAAGCAGTATGCATTTTCCTATGTAGTTAATTGCCATAAATTTTAGCAGTCTTTCTTATTAATTAAACATTGCCTCTCAAGTCAAACATACCTTTAGAGAAGTTTAGTTGATTATTATCTCAAGTTTAAATTCATTGAAAAAGATTTATTTTGCAGAAATTTAAAGAAACTTATAGAAAATTTTTCGAAATATATGTTAAATATATCTGGATATTTATTATATCAGTCTTCGCCACATATCTATAGTAAACCCACTACTCAAACAAACTGCTTAAACTTTCTCCAACAATTGTTCTATAGATTGCCTCGCCGAACAAATCAGACATTGAAACAACCTCTATTCTGCTCTGAAATTGGTTATAAACAGTGTCGCTTACCAATACTCTGTCAAAAACCCCGAATCTTTCTATTCCCTCGGTGAATAAGCCATGTGTTCCATAAAGCATAATCTGTCTAGCTCCTTCTTCTCTGAGTTTTTCAGCAGTCTTTACAGCAGTATTTCCCGTGTCTATTATATCATCTAGGACAAGGCAGTTTTTTTCTTTGACGTTGCCCATGATGGTAATCTTATTGACATGGTTTTCTTTGTCTCTTTCTTTATAACCAATCGCCAAACCTGTTTCGTTATCTTTTGCTAATCTCTTCTGAAAAATCTCAAGCCTCTTTCCCCCGCCGATATCAGGGGAAACCACCGCCATATTTTTGAGAAAAGAAGGATAATTGTCTCTCAGATAGTTCGCAAGAACAGGATGGCTGCGTAAGTCGTCAAAGGGAATGTCAAAGAAGCCCTGTATCTGTGGGGCGTGTAGGTCTATGGTCATTCCCCTGTCAGCATACAGCGAAATCATTTTAGAAACAGCCTTTGCGCTAATAGAGACCCTAGACTCGTCTTTTCTGTCTTGTCTGGCGAATCTCATATAGGGCAGAACAACATTAATTTCAGAAGGGGAAGAAGAATGCATGGCCTCCAGAACAAAGTTTAAATCTGTAAACCATTTACAAGGCTCTTTGTTGGGGTCATGAATGTAAAAACACTTCTTTCTTCTTATGTTCCTGTCTATTTTTAACTTGTACTCTCCATCTTTAAATTGCGTTCTTCTCAATTCAGCCATGTCAATTCCGAATTCTCTCGCATCGTTTCTCCAGACATTATCAAAAATTCTCTTCGCAAAGCCATAACCCTTCTCTTTTGGGTCAGCGATTATCATGACCTCTTCCATTAAATTTTCTATAAAGAGCAGTTTAAAAATAATCTTATTCTGCAGAACAAGTTTCTTCTTCTCAATAAAAATAATTTCTCAAAGTTTGCCCAACCATGTAGCTCATTCCTATTATGCATGAGTCTAAAAAACTAATTCTTTCGTGTTTATGTTTAGGCAGCATGCCGCTTAAAACGTAACTCCCAAAACAAATAAAACCGCTTTCTGTAAAGTTATCCAAATTATTTTCCCTTCCAGTAACGCCCTCCGTTAAATAACCCAAGCTCATGGGCAGTGCAACTCTAACAAATCTCTTAATGAGGGAAATATGCCTCTCTCCTCTCTTCCTGCAAATCTCTTTCCATTCTTTCTTCTAATTACCTTTCCATTTAAATTCTTCTGCTTCTTGATTTATCTAACCAATTATAAAAATATCAACCAATTAAGCAATTTCATTGTTGTAACTTCTTTAATTCTTTGCTTATTTTTAAACTCCAGAATTCCACTCGTCTATTGACGAGTGGTTCTTGGCATAATCTTCTCCTTTTTCTCTCTCACAATTTTTCTCCATCAAAACAAACTATAAAGTAGTAACAACCGAAAGCTTTATAAAGTCATTATTCCCAAGACTTCTATGGCGACAGAAACAAAAAGTTTAACAAAAGCGTACAAAGAAGCAGAATCCGAAGGGCATGTAGTCTACAGAGTAAATGCCCCCTTTGATGAAGCTTTAGAATCATTAACAAATAAAGCACGAGCCTTAAATGTCA
>CAYTKV010000051.1:0-7546 GCA_964438545.1 Candidatus Woesearchaeota archaeon
AAACTCCACTAACAGCGATTAGTAGAAATAAATTTTGGGCTCGGGAGTCGCTAACGCGGCAAATAGTCCGCTTCGCTGACTTCGCGGAGGATTAGCAAAAGGCTTATATAATCTTGCTTTTTAGATATAATTATGGAACAGATAAAAATAGACGCAAAGGAAATAATGACAAAATTGGCAAGGCTCCAAACAGATATGGATTACGTGAGAGAACATATTGAAGATATTACTCTAACAGAAGATGATTTAGAAGCTATAGAAGAAGCTAGAAGGGATTTGAAAGAAGGAAAAACAAGGAGGTTGTAAACCTCAAATGTATTTTGTGGACCTTTCTCAGCGTGCTCAAAAATTTCTGAGTAAACTTGATTCTCACATAAAAGAAAGGATTGAAAAGACTCTAAAAAGATTAGAAAACAATCCTGTCCCAAGCGATGCCAAGTTTATTGGAAGAGAAAGCGGAGAAAAAGTTTTTCGTTACAGAATTGGAGATTATCGAGCTTTGTACTCAATTAATGAGCATAAGAAGATTATTCTTATAATGAAAATTGATAAAAGACCGAGAGTTTATGATAGATAACTTTATCTTTTGAATTGATCAATGTGCGCGTCCATCATTTTATTAGCTTGCCTTAATTCTAACAAAGCACACTCTTTGTAAATGAGAAAATGTTGAGCGTCTTCGGGAGATATTTTTATTTCTATTGGAATAAGCTCTAAGTATCTATCATAATATGCTTTGCTTTTTGCAATTTTTTAATTGTTTCTTGAGGGATATCTACGGTGTTTTGGTTTGCTTACTTAGATTAATCTTTGACTTTGTGCTCTAAAACCAATTTGAATTTTAAGACGTGGTTTAGCGTATTTTTGTTTATCGGAACTATACCAATCGGATTTGATTTGTCGGGAAATTTCTTCTGCCATGCCTCTTGTAATTTTAAGTATGTCTTCGTTCCAAGAATTCCATCGACTCTTAAACCATAATCTCTCTGGAATCTTTTTACTATTTCTTTGGTGTTTCTTCCCATAATTCCATCTGTAACTAATTTTGTTTTGTATAAATCATTTAGCTGTTCTTGACATCGAGCGTTTCTGGGAGTTGAATGCCCAGAATTATAAGCTGCAACCGCGATACAAGGATCTCTATAAAAATCTAACTCTTCTCTGAAAAGAGTTGTTGTATAAGTTCTATTTATTTCAGGATTTAATAAATTTCTTCTTATTTCTTCTTTTGTTTTTCCTAACCTTGGAAGAGAGGGGTGTCTTTTTTCTATATCCTTAGCTGTTGCCGTGAGAATTTGCCCCAGACCATAACTGTAATCATCTAAATGTGTTTCATATCTTTCTGCCTTGGGATTTTCATTTGATTCAATTTTGATTAGTGCTTCTACATAATTATTTAATCTAAATTCCACAGGATTTTCCTTTGGTTTATTCTCATTTGCAAAAATTGAGGAAAGAGATGTTGAGCTTAATAATAATGCCAATCCCGTTTTCAAAAAATTTCGTCTTGATAGTGTTTTTCTCATATTCTTAGCTCCTTGAATCTATTATTTCTATTGGTTGTAAGCCTGCTTCTCTCAAAGCTCTTTCATCTCTAATAATTGTTCTTAATTCAAATTGCTCTGCAAAAATTGGTTTGTGTGTTCTGCCTAAGCCCAAAAATAAAGCCAGATGAGTATATCTGACAAGCTCTCCTCGCTGGTCTATTCTATTTTTATAAATGCTAAGGGGGTTATACATCCCAACTGCCATTCCTGGTTGGAGTTCGCCTTCATCAACAAATTCTTCAAGAAATTTTCCATCTACTTCCGCTACTAATCTGTCATTATATCTTCTATCCCAAGCATTCGAAAAAGAATAATTTTTTCCAAATAATTCCTGCGCGGACATTCTTACATATGCTGAGCACTTACAAGGTAATAAAGCAATAAAACTATAAAATGGAACATTTAATATTCTTGGAGCACCATTTTCAATAACTTCGACTGATATTCTTATGTCTTTTAATCCTATTTTTTCTTCGTATATGCCTCCTTCTACTAAAACAAGAGGCGATTTTTTGATTAGTTTTTTGTTCATGAAACGCTGTAAAATCTCCTCTTTATAAATCTTTCGTTATGTTACTTTATAAAAGTAGCTACAAAGTTTATCAGGAAATTATTAAATAGTTGCCAGAGATTATAAAAATATGATAAATGGCTTAGAAGATAAGCTTCCTAAGGGCGTAGAGATGAAACTAGAAAAAGATAGGAGATATAGTTTTTGTACTTGCGGGCAGAGCAAACAAATTCCGCTTTGTGACAATTCTCATAGAAGAGTAAATGAAGAGAACAAGACAAGTTACAAGCCATTTAAGATATGCCCAAGGGAGGATTGCAAGGTTGATGTTTATTGCTCAAACTGGCCTGCTAATAACAAATAATTATCTATTCCTTCCTCAAATAATAAGCATGCCCTGCAAAAATCTTGCCTGTCTTGAGGCATTTCCAAATTCCAGCGGCAATTCTTTTTGCTCTTCCCTTTGGATGAAACGGACTCGGCTGAAATTTTCTTTGTAAATCTTCTATAACATTATATTTATTTCTGACTCTTACTCCAAAGCCTGTTCTAAACTTTCCCGCCGCTTTAATTTTTTTCTTTTTTGCTCCCATGATTAGACTGAACAATTTGTATTTTTAAATATTGTCTTTGATAAGATTGTCGCAGATTAGGGACTTTTAGTTGAATTATCTTCTTCTGTCGCTTACGGGACTTTCTTTTTAAGATAATCTTTTGGCAAAAGTCCTCTTTTAACCATGACTCTATTCAAAAACCCCTGTATTGTGTTAAATTTATTTGTCAGTTCGCCAAACAGCGAGTTTACATTAATCGCTTAGAAAAAGTTATTTTTTCACCGCAAGATAAATAATATAAACTCCTATTATCGCCCTTACTATTCTTACAATTTGTCCAAAAAAAGAATTATTTAGATTGATTTGAGGAAAAGAAGCGACAACACTAAGTATGCCGTCTAAAACCAAAAAGATTCCCAATGCAAATAAAATTTTGTTTTTTATTTTCATATTCATAAGAGAAAAATGAAACATCTTTAAAAAGTTGCCTATTGGCTGGTATCATAAAGTTATCTTCTCTTGGCAAAAATGAAGATATTTTTTTCTGATTTGTTATAATTTATATACTAAGACTACTAAATTATTTTATGAGTCACGATGGCAATAAATAAAAAAGAGATGAAAGAAAAATTTATTTTTCAATTGTTTTGCGTAGCTGTTATATTAATACTCTTTCAAGTTGCTAAGATTGCGGCGCATGAGGAAGACATAGCAGAGGAAGAACAGAATAACTTTTTTGCAAATCCTGTTTTTTATATAAAACTAACTGGAATATGGGCAGTTTTTATAGCTATGTTAATTTTGCTTTTCAGGAATTTTGTAATGAATAACAAAAAATTATTTTTTTGGCTTTTAATAACGCCAATAATTTTATCTTCTTTGTACTTAGCTGGAGCCACAATTTATGAAAATATTTTTTCTGAAACTAAAGGCCCCATACATTGGCATGCTGATTATCAGATTTGGATTTGCGGAGAGAGATTGCAACTTATTGATCCAGAAGGAATTGCAAATAGAGTTGGCTCTGCTTTTCTTCATGAGCACAATGACAACAGAATTCATATCGAGGGAACTGTTGAACACTGGGAAGACATTGATTTAGGAAGTTATTTTGCTTCTGTTGGCGGAGAATTAGAAATGGGGCATTTTATATTCTCAACAAATGAAAAGATTTACGATGTGATTAACGGGGATGATTGTAATGGCGAAGAGGGAACATTAAAAGTCTATGTTAATGGCGGAAAAATTGATAATTATGAAAATTATTTAATCTATCCTGATTCACAATCGCCTCCTGGAGATTGTGTAATTGTTTTGTTTGACGAAACAAATTCTGAAACAACAGATAAAATTTGTGAGAGCTGGCAAGCAAAAGGCTGGGGTTATGATAATTTCAAAAGAAGAGAAATGAAAAAAGAAGAAAAAAATTGGCAGTAGAAATTGCTTTGCCAACGTTAGCAACTGTTTTAGTAACAGCTTTAGTCGATTCCATAAATCCTTGCGCAATTGGGGTTTTAATTTTATTAGTTTCTACATTGATAGTAACAAAACGCAGAGATCAAATGATAAAAATAGGATTGCTGTATACTTTAGCTGTTTTTCTTACTTATTTTGCTTTTGGCCTTGGCTTGACTTTATTCCTAGCTTCTATACCATTAGTAATTTCAGAATACATATCAATAGCTGTTGGCTTGCTTGTTGCCAGTGCAGGAATTTTTGAGATTAAAGATTACTTTTGGTATGGACAAGGATTTTCATTAGCAATTCCAAGGAAGTATGCGAAAAAGATTATGGATAAAATGAAGAAACTTTCTCTGGCGACAGTTATTTTTCTTGGTGTATTTGTTGCAGCTGTTGAGTTGCCATGCACGGGCGGACCCTATTTAGCTATAACTTTGTTGTTAGCACAGAATTTTAATCTTACAGCATTTTTGCTTTTAATTATTTATAACATAATATTTGTCATGCCTCTTTTAGTAATATTAATAATGGTTTTATGCGGAGTCAAGGTCCAGAACATCCAACGCTGGAAGCAAAGCAACAAAGCATATATTAGATTGTTGACAGGCTTAGTGTTAATAGCATTGGGTTGGCTTTTGATATTAATAGCAAATGGAACAATAAACCTTAATTAATAGAAAGTCAAAAAATCCATAAATTATATAAAGTTTGTTTGCCCAGTTAATATACATGAAAAAAAGAGCTAATTATTTCACTCTCGTGCCCAAGCTTCTTTTATTAATATTAGTTCTCTCTATCTTTGTGATTGCTGTTACAGAAAAAACTTCGGAAGAGACTAAGATTATGGAAGAAGCAAGCCCCAATGTAGAAGAATTATCTTGTGTCTTTAATATACTTGAGGACGATACCGCATCTGAAACATCACAAATGCAAGACGAGAATCAACCTGTAGGGGAAATTGTTAATGGTGTGCATGTGAGTGAATTAAACAAAATTAAGATTACCAGCCCAGACCTAACAGAAAGCGAATTTAAAACACAATCAGAAGAGCTCCAGTATGAAATTATGGAAGCATCTAATAATTTTGTAGAAGATTTTGTCGATAAAGAGACTTTGGAAAATAACTTCGTTTTTGATGGAGCAATAATCTACACAAATCCTAAAAGAACTGCAGCCGAATATGTTGTAGTTTATGATTACGAAATTGTAAGCTACAGAGAAAACGGCAAGAAAACAATTTCAAATTACGCGATTAAAGTTCATTTAGACCAAGATGGAAATGTAATTGACAAAAATGGGCCAAGAGAATGGTTTAGTTATTTGAAAGAAAGGGGCGTATGAATCATGGGCAAAGATAAGATGATGATATTTGTAATGTGCTCTTTATTTCTTATTATTTTATTTATAGATCTTAACTTAGCACTTCCTCTAAACTTCTGCACACCAGATTCTTGTCCGGCAGGATATCAACAAACAGATGTTAGTTGCAATAATGGGAAGTGCTATGTAACCTGTAATTATTACACTGGTTGTGAAACCAACTATACTACTATCTATAATGATTCGGAATACCTTCCAAATTTAGATATACCTAGTTACTCTGGAGCCAGCAGAAGAAAATTTCAGTTGGCCCATTTCGCTCCCACAGATACCACAAAATGCTACAGATTCAGGCAAACCACTCCCAACAATTTTATAAGTAACAGTGATATAGATCAATACAGCACTCTTAGTAATTTCGATTCTGGTATATCTCTCTCATGGATAGACAATAATGACACAAAATGGTATGATAACCTAAAATATTACTCTGTTGGAGACCAAAGCAGATTTCTCACTGCCTCGGAAGGTGGTGTGTGGATTGACAGCTGTATGGACGATGGTAATAATTTCAATAGCGCAGACTCATTTGCTAATACAAACTATGCCTTTTGTGCCCCAACTCAAAATGCTTGCGACAGTTTTAATGAAACTTCTTGTGATATTGATTGTTACGGCGCAACTATAGAACTTGAATTAGCTCTTATAGCTAATGGAATAAAGGACGGGAGCCAATGCAACAACTTTAATGATTTTGATGATACAGGATCTGGTTCTTTAGCCGCTGAAATTGATTTCGTAAATTTTGATGCCCAAACTGTTTATATGTATGTTGATGAGTATGATGCTATCCTTAATCACTCTTTCAATCACACTTGTGATTATTGGCCAAAATGCAACCCAGCAGATCCATGTTGTAATATTAATGGAAATTTAAGAGCAAGCGGATATGTCTGTAGAAGCGCTCATAACGCAGTTTGCGATAGTTCAAATACAACAGGATGTGACGGTCATGCTTACGAAGATAGATGTAATGGCGTTAGTTCATTATGCCCAGATAATAATTATGAAATAGATTATGATGATGTTTGTACAGGAGTTGTTTGTTTAGGACAAAGTTGCTCTGGATATAGTTTACAGCCAGAAAGAACATGTAGCTCAAATATATGTCAAACAAATAATCCTTATGACTGCCCAAATAACCTAAACTGTTTGGATTCAACTTCTTGTAAGTCTGATGCAAATTCTAGTGTAGATTGCAGAACAGGATACACTTACGAAAGCCAACAAGATGTTTGCTGGTTGGATAATAATGGCACAGCCTACAACTTAATTTACGATAAAAATGGAAATTTAATTACTGGTTTTGGGATAAATTATACATATGACGGATTTAATCAACTAAGAAATGTTCTTGACTCAACAACAGGAGAAACCATAGCAGAATACCTTTATGACGACGAGGGAATAAGAATAAAAAGTGTTGTTTACGAAGGAACTGAAAACACGACAACATATTACTTTGACAATTTTGTCCAAATAGTCAATTCTTCCGGAGTTTACAATGAAACATATTACTATTATTATGAAAAAATTATAGGAAAGAAAGATATTAATGGAAATATCTTATTTTATCATCCCAATGCTTTAACAAGCGTAGATGTAATTACCAATAGTTCTGGAGATGTTGTTGAAGATTTAGATTATGAGCCATTTGGAGAGCTGTTAGAAAATACAGATGAAAGATACACATTCACTGGTCACGAATTAGATTCTGAAACTGGCTTGCTTTACATGAAAGCACGCTATCAAGATCCTGATTTAGCTAAGTTCATACAGCCAGATCCTGTTTTGCAAGATGTTTACAATCCGCAAGATTTTAACAAATACGCTTATGCAAGGAATAATCCGTATAGATATGTTGATAAAAGCGGTAATACAATTTGGGATGTTGTTGATGTAGGTTTTTTTGCTCTAGACTTGAAAGCAGCGATACAAAACCCAAGCTTGAAAACGATTGGGTGGGCGACGCTATCAACTGTATCCCTATTCCCGTTACTACCAAATGTTGCGGGATATGTAAGATATGGTGCTAAGACAGTAGACCTATCTAAAAATTTCAAGAGAACAGATGAGGCTATTCTTTCTGGAAA
>CAYTKV010000052.1:0-7514 GCA_964438545.1 Candidatus Woesearchaeota archaeon
GCCGTTGGCTTTAAACTATTTTTCATAAAGAATTCTCATACCATCTTTGAATAACTCCTCTTCTTGACAGACTTAATTAATACGAGAAATTGCCTATTTTATTATCTTTATTTTTAGGGAATTAGTGCAATTCCGCACCATCTTTTTAATAGGTTATTAATAATAGCCCTCATGACCGTAATAAGTGAGGTTTTTAGGAATTAATTAATGTTAGACGATGCATGCAATCTAAAATGGTCTTTTAAGGCGTATTAATACATTATCTTTTGTTTTAATGGTTTTGATTGGCGCAATGTATCAATCACCTAATTTTATATTTTATCTACGTTATTGATTGTCTAACTTCGCTATTTTCTCTGCATAATAATTCAAAAACAAAAAGGTTAAAGGAACTTTTTGCTTTTATCACTCTAAAAATAAGACTTAGCATTTTCGCAATTTTGTCGTCGGTAAAAATTTTATTAAAGAAATATTTAAATAGAGCATAAAACTAAAAAAGTGGAAAGACACAACAAATTGTGCTAAAAATCAGAAAAAACACAATATGTTGTACTAAAAAATGAAATGCGATGCCCATATTGTGACCACAAAGAAACAAGAGTAATGGATAAAAGAGATGTTGAGGGTGTAACAAAAAGAAGGCGAGAATGCCTTAGATGTGAGAAAAGGTTCAACACTTTAGAATCTATTGAAAGGGCAGAGCTAAGGGTAGTAAAAAAGGACGGGAGAAGAGAGCCGTTTGACATAACCAAGATGAAGAGAGGTATAGAAAGGGCCTGCGAAAAAAGGCCGGTAAGTCTAGATAGAATAGAAAAAATGCTAGTCAATATTGAAGAGAAGCTTAGAAAAAAAGGGAAAGAAGTAAAAACAAGACTTATCGGAGACTTGGCCTCTAAAGAGCTAAAAAAAATTGATAAAGTAGCATATATAAGATTTGCTTCGGTTTATAAAGATTTTACTGAACTGGATGATTTCAAAAAAGAAATAAAAGAACTAATAAGAAGATAAAATGACAAATACTAATACGCTAGTAAAAATGGAAGGAGAAAAAGAAAATAAAAATTTTGAAGCAGGATTAAACTATGTTGTGCCGTGTGGTGCAGAATATCCTCTTTTACAAACTGAAGTAAAAGAAGGAACAGATATTAACATCAATTAAAGAAGTAATTATCAAATTAATCAATATCATATTGAAAAAAAGAGGAAAAAAGATGGTGGATGACAATGCAAAGGATAAAAATATATGAAAAAAATATTAATCAAGAAGATTATATGAGTAATCATAAAATTAGTTGTAACTACAGTAATTACCATAATCGTGATTCCAAGAGTGTAACAAAAAGATAAATATAAATCATATTAAAAAAGAGGCGCAAAATGAGAGACAAAATCAATATCGTAAACAGAAGAACAATTGACATAAATGCAAATACATTGCCTAGAAAAGATTTAATATAAAAAGCGAAGGAAAACATTAATATAAAAACCGCATATAATTAAAAAGTAAATTATATTCAGAAAAAGGTGTAAGAATGGAAAAAGAGACAATTAGCGACATCAACGGAAATGGGAATGGTTTTGACTCTGAGGAGAAAAAGCCATTAATTCATAAAATCGATTCTGACTTAATTTTAAGCCAAACTAAGATTCCTATGCCAATCGAAAGATATTTCACCTTCAAAGGAAAAAGCCCATTTGAGTATGATATTTATGGCAATCCAATAAAATGGATAAAGGAAGAGGTAAAAGTAACAGATGATCTTGGAAAGGCTATTTTTACACAGCCAAATGTCTCAAGACCTAGCTTCTGGAGCCCATTGGCAATAAAAGTAGTCGCAAGCAAATATTTCTGGGGAGATCAAGCCAAGGGGGAGAGAGAAAACTCTGTTGAGAAACTGATTGGAAGGGTTTCTCGTTTTATAGGAAGGCAAGCCTTAAAACAAGGTTACTTTAATGAAGAGCAGAGTAAAATCTTAAGAGATGAAATAGCTTCTATTTGTTTAAATCAAACGTGTGTTTTCAATTCTCCTGTGTGGTTTAATGCCGGAATCTGGGAATATGAAAAAGAAGCAGGAGGAGTTTCTGCATTTATTTGGGATTTTAATGAAGAAAAAGTTATCAGGGTGGATCAGGGAATTGAAGTATCCGAAAAACACTTCAGGCCTGAAGCAGGTTTAGACAGGCCGCAGTGCTCTGCTTGCTTCATACAAGGAGTAGAGGACCATATAGATTCCATAATGGGCATACAGGTTGCAGAAGCGAATTTGTTTAAGGCCGGCTCTGGAACAGGATCAAACCGTTCTCCATTAAGAAGCTCTAAAGAAAAATTAACTGGCGGCGGCAGAGCTTCTGGTCCGGTAAGTTTCATGAAGGCTTATGATGCTTACGCAGGGGTTATTAAATCAGGTGGAAAAACAAGAAGAGCTGCAAAGATGGAAATTCTCAATGTTGACCATCCTGACATTATAGAATTTATAGAAGCAAAACAAAAAGAAGAGAAAAAAGCATGGGCCTTAATTGAACAAGGCTATGACAGCGGCATGAACGGCGAAGCCTACAAAAGCATTTTCTTCCAAAATTGTAACATGAGTGTTCGCGTTCCTGATGAGTTTATGGAGACTGTAAAAAGCGACAGCGAATGGCAAACAAGGTATGTAACAACAAAAGAAGTTTGCGAAACCTTTAAGGCCAAAGACATTTTATATAAAATTGCAGAAGGAACATGGGTTTGTGGTGACCCTGGAATTCAATGCGATACAGTTATTAATCAATATAACACTTGTAAAAATTCTGGGAGGATAAATGCGACTAATCCATGCAGTGAGTACGTCTTTCTTGATGACACGGCCTGCAATTTAGCTTCAATCAACTTAATGAAATTTTTAACATCTGAAGGAAATTTTGACGTTGTTGGTTTTAAAAATGTTATTAGATACTTTATAACAGCGATGGAAATAATTGTTGACGGTGCAAGTTATCCAACAGAAAAAATTACAGAGATGAGCCACAAATTCAGACCTCTTGGCTTAGGCTATGCAAATCTTGGTGCCTTGCTTATGTCTCTTGGTTTGCCTTATGATTCAGAAGAAGGAAGAGCAGTAGCTGGAGCCATAACAGCAATAATGTGCGGCGAGGCTTACAAGACGAGTGCAGAGCTGGCTGCTTTGATGGGACCATTTCCAGGATTTGAAGAAAACAGAGAATCAATGTTAGAAGTAATGAAAATGCACAGAGAGCATGTGAAAGAAATTAATGTAGAGAAAGTGCCTGCCAAGCTTAGGGATCTTGTTAATGTTGCTTGGGATTCTTGGACAGAGGCTCTTGAGCTAGGAGAAAAATACGGATATAGAAATTCACAG
Source organism: Candidatus Woesearchaeota archaeon (assembly GCA_964438545.1). Taxonomy (GTDB): domain Archaea; phylum Nanobdellota; class Nanobdellia; order Pacearchaeales; family GW2011-AR1; genus UBA73. The sequence continues at coordinate 3,360 of CAYTKV010000052.1, forward strand.
GCAACTGTCATTGCGCCTACTGGAACAATCGCATTCATGATGGACTGTGATACAACAGGCATAGAGCCGGATATTGCTTTAGTAAAATATAAAGTTCTTTCAGGAGGAGGGATGCTAAAAATTGTTAATAGATGCGTTCCTCTTGCTCTAAAAACTTTGGGCTATAGCGAGGAGCAAATAAGAGACATTATCAGTTATATTGATCAAAATGATACAATAGAAGGAGCACCTTACTTATTAGAAAAACATCTCTCTGTTTTTGATTGCGCATTTAAGCCAACAAAAGGAAAAAGAGCAATAAATTACAAAGCGCACATTGATATGATGGCTGTCTGTCAGCCGTTTGTTTCAGGAGCGATTAGCAAAACAATAAACATGCCGCAAGAGTCAACAATAGATGATATAGCCAATGCCTACATTTATGCTTGGGAAAAAGGTTTGAAAGCAATTGCGGTTTACAGAGAAAACAGCAAGAGAAGTCAGCCTCTGAACACGCAAAAAACAGAAGGAGAAATTATCAAGAAAGAAAAAACTAAAGTTGGAAGTGAAAGAGTAAAATTGCCGCAAACAAGAAAATCAATTACACATAAATTCGACATTTCAGGGCATGAAGGCTATTTGACAGTTGGACTTTATGACAATAACAAACCAGGAGAGATTTTTGTTACAATGCACAAACAAGGCTCTACAATCAGAGGACTAATTGATGCTTGGGCAACCTCTGTTTCTTTAAACTTACAATACGGTGTTGCAGTTAATGAATTATTTAAGAAATTCAGGCACCACAAGTTTGAGCCAGCAGGCTTTGTTAAAAATGCTGAAAGCGGCGAGATAGACAAAAAAATAAAACAAATAAGAACAACTGCCTCGATTGTTGATTATGTGGCTCAGTTCATGATTAATAATTTTGGCGAGGGCGCAGAAAAAATTGATAGCGAATTAGATTTAAATGAAAAGGAAGACCAGGCTTCTTTAGAAGAGTTTGGTAATGAAGGAATTGCTTGCCCTATCTGCGGCGGACCCGCAAAAAGAATTGGTAATTGTGCGATTACTTGCACAAGCTGCAAACAAACCACAAGATCTGGCTGCGGCGAGTAAAAAAACTTTATAAAAAGTGATTTTTACAATTTGACAAGTGAGAATTTTAAAATCAAGCCCAAAACAAGAAATTTATAAAGTCTTTCTGCTTTTTATGATATAATATTGAGGTGCAAAAAATGAATCTTATAAAAAGAATAAGAAATAGGAAATTAATTTTACTTAAATCGCGTAGAATCCTTCAAACTAGTTCAAAGAAATCGGGCAAGCCTCCTGGTTCATTGGTTTATGTTGGAGCAAAAAAAGAAGAGAAAGTAAAAATACAAGTCATTGACTATACTCCAACAAAATTAAGCGAGTATCAAACAGAGAATGTCGAAAAGGTTCTAAAGTATCGAGACAAAAAAAGCATTTCGTGGCTGAATGTTACAGGCATTCATGAAAAGGATGTAATAAAAAGAATAGGAGAGCATTACAAATTGCATCCTCTTTTGCTAGAAGATATCATGAACACGCGACAAAGACCAAAATTAGACAGCTATAAAAATGAAATTTTAATGGTTTTAAAAATGATTTACTACAATCAAGAAAAAAACCAAATTGAAACAGAGCAAGTAAGCATGATCGTAGGAAAGGGTTTTGTCATTTCATTTCTAGAAGATGAAGGAGATGTTTTTGATTCTGTGAGAAACAGAATAAGAGAAGGCAGATCAAGAATAAGAGAATATGGCAGCGATTTTCTTGCCTATGCGTTAATTGACGCTATAATAGACAATTACTTTATTGTCATAGAAAGGATAGGAGAAAGACTTGAAGAGATAGAAAAAGAACTACTCGAAAACCCAAATCCATCAACACTAGATGATATTTATTCTTTAAAGAGAGAATTAATTTTACTCAGAAAATCTGTCTGGCCATTGAGAGAAGTTGTTGGGGCGCTACAAAAAGAAAGTTCTCCTTTCATAAAAGAAGAAACTAAGACTTACATAAGAGATATTTATGATCATACTTTAAGAGTTATCGATGCTGTTGAAACCTCTCGTGATTTGTTGTCAGGAATGCTTGATTTATACATGTCAACAAATAGTAACCGCCTTAATGAAGTAATGAAAGTTCTGACAATAATTGCAACAATATTTATCCCTCTAACTTTCATAGTTGGTATTTACGGGATGAATTTTAGATACATGCCAGAGTTAGAACATCCTTTGGGCTATCCTACAGTCGTGGTTTTCATGTTGATAATAGGGATAAGCATGCTTTTTTATTTCAAGAAGAAAAAATGGATGTGACTCCAAAAAGAGAGAAAGTTATAAAAGCATCAAATACTATAATATTAAATGAAAATAAAACAAATTGTTGCTTTAGTTTTAATACTTGCGGTTTCGCTTCTCTTAGTTAATTTTGTCTCTTGGGCAAACTCTTATGCTGTTAAAGAAACAAATGGTGGTAAACTTAGTTTAATTAACTTTTTTGCTACCGTCTATCCATTTATCTTCGGCATTTTAATTATTGGTCTTTTGGCTATTTTTATTATGGTAAGCACCAGAGAAAACTAGCCATCTCGCAAAGGCACAAAAACAAACCCAGGAAATTCCTTAATTCTAATTTTTCCTTTTTCCTTTTTAATTTGGAAAATTGAATTCCCTACTGGTGCAACTAAAATGCCTTTGTCTTCTAGCTGAAAAAAAAGATGTTTGGGAATTTCATCTGCGGCGGCGCTAATCAAAATCCTATCAAGGGGAGCTTTTTCTGGCAAACCTTTAGAACCGTCTTTATTATAAACTGTAATATTCTTATACTTCTTTAAAATTTTTTTTGATTTTTCCGCTAGTGATTCAATTATTTCTAAACCATAAATCTCCCCTTTAGTAATCTCAGATAATAAAGCCAAAACATATCCTGATCCTGAACCTATTTCTAAAATTCTTTGTTTTTCCCCTTCTTTTGATTCTTTCTTTAATTCTAATAAGTTTAACATAAAAGCAATTGTATAAGGTTGGGAAATCGTTGCTCCTTCTTCCAAAGGAAGAGCATCATCATAATAAGCATATTCTTTTAAACTTTCGGGAACAAAATTTTCTCTCGGCACTTTTTCAAAAGCTCTTAAAATTTCTTCTGAAAAACCATAATTTTTTAAGCCAGTGATAAGTTGGGTTTTGTTCATTTTATACAACACAAATAATAAAATATTAATTAAGTTTATAAAGTATATCTTAATTTGTCTAATATGGTGACTGAAAAAGATTTTGAAGAATTCAGAAAAGGAGATTTGATTAGATTGAGCAGTAAACATACTGAATTATCTAGTAGCAAGTAGAAATTTTATGAGATTATTTATCTACTTAAAATTGCCTTACAATGTTATACAACTTCTCTGTTGTTGTAAGGTCGTCACGTCGTTATCGCTTTAGTTTCTTCTGAGTCCACCAAGTCTTTGTATCGAAAACAAGATTATAGCAATGGACAAAGCAGTAAAAATTGGAGCGTATTTAGTTAGAAATATGCTTCCGCCTAAAGGCAAAAGCACCGCAATCAACGAAAAGCAAGCGGGACAAATGCCAAGCACGAATCCTAAAACCGAGCCTACGAATCCTGTATTGATATCCCCCTTCTTACAGTCTATGCATTTGTTTTTTGAGTAACTATAAAGAGAAATCAACATGCCAAACATTACGGAGAAAGAAATGTACAAAATAGAGTTCAGAGGCCTGTCGATCAAAGTCTTGTACCAAATTTCAAAAGCTAAGGGGGTATTTACCGATTGTATAACTGGTACAAGAAGGAATATTCCTATTGCTGACAAAAGCGCATGAAATGGCTTTTCCTTTACTGCTGTTATTATTCTCATGGTAATCACGACAAGATAGGTTGTAAATTAGATTTTATAGTTGAATATTCCAAGGGTCTTACGTCAAACCATTTTATTACACCATTTTTGTCAAAAACATATTTCGTGTCAAGGTACTGGACCTTGTAATCCTGCGCCATTTCTATGCCTTTTGCAACATACCAATCATTTCTCCCAAAATTCCTTTTCCATTCCAGAAATTGGCTATCTGTTTCTCTTTCATCAACAAAAACTATTAGTACATTGAACGCATTTCCGCCTGTTTC
>CAYTKV010000053.1:0-7477 GCA_964438545.1 Candidatus Woesearchaeota archaeon
GAGGGCTTGCAATGATGTCTTTATCGAATATAAAGGATGTATACTTCATGTTACAAGAAAAAAATTGCCCGCAAAGAATGTTTTGTGGCCGATTGGTGGAGGGATTAGACGAGGAGTAAAAATTGAAGAGTCACTCAAGAAAAAAGCAAAAGAAGAATGCGGATTAAATTTAACTAACATTAAAAACATTGGATATGCGCGAACATTTTTTCAAACAGATCCATTCGGGCATGGTAAAGGAACTGACTCAATTAATTTTGTTTATTTCGCAAGAGGAAAAGGAAAATTAAAATTAAATGAAGATCATAAAAATCCTGTTATAATAAAACAAAATGAATATAAGAAAATTAAAAATAAATTACATCCTTATGTTAGATATTTTATGGAAATAGCTATAAAGCTAATTTAATTTTTTAAAACTTTTTTTATTTCCTTTATGAAATCTTTTTTTACCTTTTCATAAGAAAACTTCTCTGCTGATTTGAGTATTTTTTTTCGATTATTTTTTTTTATGTTAGTATTAATGACTAACTCCAACTTTTTAGCAAAATCCTTTATGTTATAAGGTCTTGAATGAAAACCGTTTGTACCATTAATTATTTGTTCTGTTGGGCCAGCGCCATCTCCCCAAACAACAACAGGAGTACCGCAAGCCAGACTTTCGGCTGGAACCAGGCCAAAATCCTCTCCTGGGGTCGGAAATGCAAAAACCGAAGCATTAGTATAATAAACTATTAGTCTCTCAAAAGACTTATCAACAAAATCTAATATAACTTTTTTTTCTTTAGCTAATTTTTTTAATTTTTCTATGTAATCTTGGCTACCATCCCCAGAAATAAACAATGGAAGTTTATTTTTCATATAAGAGCAAGCTTCTATCAACCATTCGTATTTTTTATCTGGTATTACCCGCCCTGCAACAAAGATATATTTTTCTTTTATTTTTCTTTTCGAGGGTTTGAAAGCTTGGCTAATCGGCGGATAACTAACTACTGATTTAATATCGTAAGTCGCGTCCAATCTTTTTTTTGTAAACTTGCTGTTAGCAAAAATTAAATTGCTAGTTTTGACTAATTTTCTGTCTAGAGCCTTGAAATACCAACCTAAAAACCAAGATAATATTGTAACTGCCCATCTTTTCACGCCCTTTGTAGATGCTGCCCAAATTATTTTTTCTTTGTTTTTTAAATATAAAAAGTGAGGGTAATGATTCATGAAATTTACTTTTTTTATTTTTTTATCACGAACAATAAAGTTCGCTGGAAAACTATATGTTACAAATAAATCCGGATTATAATTTTTTAATTTATAAAATCCAAGAAAAGATAGCAATATACTTGAAAATATATTGAAGAATTCTGATTTCGTTTTGATTGCTGAAATATTAGAAATTTTTATTCCTTTAAAACCTGTTCTTTTAATAACCTCATTATCATAATGATAAGTCAAAACCTCTACATCAAATCCTTCTTCTTTTAACATTTTTGCATGATTAGCCATCTCTCTTTCTAATCCGCCCGCTTCTGTTAAAAAATCATATATGAGACAAATCTTCATTGAAATATCAAAAAAGATGAACTTTTAAGTATTATTATTCTTTAATCTAAGAAACTGAAAATAAATCAAAATCTTTTCCTAAGCCAATTAAACAAAAAATACTCCCTTCTATGGAATGTTTCATCTGTTATCATTGAAAAAACATCAAGCAATGAATGAAAAATCATCCCAATGAAAATGTAGAAAAATCCTGTCCATAACAAAGTAAGCATTCCTAGAAATAAATGAAATTCAACAGTATGAAATAAATGAAAATCGCCTTTTCTTCTTATTCCTTTTTCTATCTCTTCTCTTTCTTCAATCCTTTTTTTCTTGTGATAATCAAAAGCATGAGTTAATCTCCACTTTTTTGTTTTCATTAGTGCAACAACATAATGATCAAAATCAATTAAAATTGAAGATGAAAATACAATCAGCAAATAAATTATGGGCATATTTGGTATAAACAGCCACATCATTAATGTGAAAATCATTCCGAACAAGAAATGCCATCTAGGTAACATTTTAATTAAAAATCTTGAAGTATTTTAAAACTTTCTAGGATATGCATGTTAAGTACACTGAATACCAATTCTTAGTACATAATTGTTTTTTCTTGCAATTCTTCATATTAAATGGTATTAAATTATTGTCGAATATAAATAATTTGGATTTTATAAAGCATCATTATTAGATCTTAGATTTTTTATGACCTCTTTTTATAGATATCTTAATTATCAAAGATATTTTGATCTTTTATTATTTTGCAGCACATAACAAATTATGAACAATCATTTAGTAGTTGGCGTAGTTAAGTTCTATAATTTATGTCACATCTTTTTTATCTTGCTCAAAATTTGTATTCTCGGAAGTTGCTCCTGGAATATCGAGCCAGTCGTGTTTTTTTCTCACCACTAAATTCAGTCTCCAGACTTCTTCTAATAAGTATGGTCTATACCTATGCTCCCGCGCTAGTTCTATGAGTGCATTCAAGTCTTTGGGGAAGCACTTTCCTCCAAAACCTCTATCTCCATCATGTCCCGGAACATCTATATTTCTACCTATCCTTCCATCATGCAAAATAGCATTCTTCACAATTTTATAATCTACCCCGACATGCTGACAGATTTTTTCTATTTCATTAGCAATTGCAATTTGAGAAGCCAAAAAAGCATTCGCCGCATATTTTATCATTTCGGCTGTTTTTGTATTTACAAAAATATATCTTGCATGAGGGAATAATGGCCTATAAACAGCTTCTAGTATTGCTCTGCTTTCTTCGTCATTTGCTCCTATCACGACTCTGTCTGTATTTAACATGTCCTCTAAAGCAGTTTTTTCTCTTAAAAATTCAGGATTAAAAGCAAAATTAAAAGGATATTTTTCGGCTAGTGAGTCTGTTGTACCAGAAACAGCAGTAGAGCGTATAGTCACAAGAATGTCTCTTGGATTTCTTTCTTGTCTCTCCACATTTTCTTGTAATAAATTAATAGAATTATGAATTGCTGAATAATCTATATCCCCTCTTGGCTTCATGGGCGTTGGCACGCAAACAAAGACAACTTCAGAATTTTTTGCTAGCTCTTCTAAATTTCTTGGCGAGTTATGGGGCTCTTTGTATTTGTCATAAGGAAAAATTTCATGAGCCTTGCCTAAAACTTTCCCCGTTATAGAACCCACTACACCATAGCCTATAATCCCAACCTTCATAAAATCAGACAAATAAATTTATTTTTAAATTTATATGTGAACAAAAAATATATCTTTATTGTGAACAACCACCCTAGCAAGCTGGGCATCAACAAAATTAATTAGCTTAACTGATCATCTTTTCTTCCTTGATTCTTTATGTAGTTTCTTATTATGTCTCCATTAATTCCTTCTCCAACTGTCCCAAGATAAGTTCTGACTTCTAAACGTTGGGTTCTACAAACTTATAGCTTTATCCCCGCAGCAAGCTGCGGCGGTATTACGAAGAATAAATATACAAATATTAGACGTAATATTAATCTGGTTTAAATTCCAATAAGATTTATTCCTCAATCTTCTTTATAATATCCGCAAATGCCGGCCTTGTTATTAAAACTCCTACTGTTACGCCGATTATTGTGGTTAATGCAAAGCCTTTGAACAAGCCTGCTCCAGCCCAATAAAGAGGAATCATTGCTACAACAACAGTAAGATAAGCTGATAAAATAATCGACAGAGCTCTTTTCATTCTGTCTTTCATGCTAAGAACTTTACTGCGTGAAGCTTCATCTAATATAACAATTTGTTGGTCTACTCCTGTACCAATTGTTGCTAGTATGCCTGCTATAGAGGGCAAGTCGAGATTCCATCTTATTAAAGCAGCGAATCCAAGAATTATCAACAACTCGGAAAATGAAGTAAATAACAAAGCTAATGAAGATTTTATTTTCCTGTATCTAATGAAAACTATGACAGAGACTGCAAGTATTGCTCCAACCATAGCGATTATTATCGAATAAGCAAAGTTTCCCCCTAGCAAAGAAGAGATTGTGTCAAGCTTGACAATTCCTAGCTTATATGGCAAGCTTCCAGTAAGTAATATTGTTTGCAATTGATTCATGCTGCTTCTAGCATCTTTTATTGCCTCGTCTTGTGTTGCTCCTGTTCCGGAGCCTTGAATCTGAATTTGCGTTGTTACTTGTCCTCTCAAGTTACTTGAAATCAGCAGAGAATCAACTTCTTTATCATCAACAAAGAGAATCAAAGATTCATTTAAGTAGTTTCCTGTTTCGTCTAAAGATAAATTTCTTGTCATGTCTGCATGTTTCTGCGCAGCTTCTTCTCTTAGGAAAACTGTGAATGCAAAGTTGCACACATATCCAGATTGCGAAGGAAAACAGCCTGTAACAGAGGCGCAAGATGCGTCATTCCTGCAAACATCACTTATATCTTTTTCTCCCCCGCTGAAAACGGTTTTATTTGCTATTTTAGCTTCAAATTTTCCTTGCTGTGAGATTAATTGCTCCAAATCTGATGGAGTCGCTCCAGCAACTTCTACTAACATAAACCTGTTTCCAGATAAATCAGAGACTCCTCTTATATTAACGTCAGACAATCCATAAACATTTAGCCTGTTTCTGCTCACATCAACCAAGTCTTGCATTTCTAAATCAGAAACAGGAACATCCGGCTGAACTAATGCTCGGGCTCCTCCCCTTAAATCCAGCCCTGTCTGGATTCTTGTTCTCGGAATATTTTCAATTGTTATTTGCAGTGTTTGATTCGTTAAGAAAATGTATTGATTGCTTTCTGTTCTAATGTCAATGCGCTTTTCTGAATCATCTAAAAAAATATTACCTAAAACTCTTGCATAGTCTTCCTTATTTTTAATCTCTTGGCTGTTTATTATTTTTATAATTTCGCCTTGCTTTAATCCTTGTTTGGATTCTATTGAATCTTTATCAACTGATTTAACTATAACTCCTGAATTGAAGCCTGGTCTAATTGCCAAAAGCGAGAAAACTAGGATAATTATTAAAATCCAAATTCTTAAAGATATTTTCATTTTTCTGCCTCCTTTCTTTCAACATACCATTTTATGATTGAAGCGTTTGTCAGCCATGTATTGAAGATATCAAAAAATAAGCCAATTAAAAGTATGGTAAAAATCTGCCTTAGAACTTCTGATGAATTATAAACAACAAGCAAAGAAACTGCTATTGCTACTATTGAAGTTAGTGTCATTGTTAAGCCTGTTTTAAATGCTCCATAAATTCTCTGATTTAGCGCTTCCTCTTTCTTTTTTAGTACTCTACTTGTTAACAAGATGTCAGTGTCTACAGAATATCCTATCAGCATCAGAAATGCGATTATGCCTGCTGTTGACAATGACATTTCAGACAAGTTAACAACTGCTAAAGTCATAACAATGTCTGCAAAGGCTGCAAAAATTACAGCAATACTTGGAACAGAATAAAAACCATATAACAAGACTAAAATAATTCCGAGCGGAATCAGAAAATATTCTTTTAGATTAATAAATAAAAGAAGCATCGCGAAAGCTGTAACTGAAAATACGATAATGTATTCTTTTCTTCTCTTGGCGTCTATCAAAGCAAGTACAAATCCCGCAATTACTCCTGTGACAGAAAAGAATTTGATTATTGACAGATTAGAAAAAGAAATAGACAGAGCAAGGGCTGTCAGCATTAGGGCTATTCCTTTTATTTTCCTTGAAGAGCCAAAGATAAAAAATATGACCCAACCCATCAAAAGAAATGCTACAATAATAGAGCTTCTTAATTGTTGATAGAATCTGGAAGACAAAACTTCTCCTGAAAATTCAACAGATGAATTTTCTTGCGTTAACTCGTAACCTAAAAATTTTTCTAAAGTTGGCTTGATTTGTTCAATTGGCGCTTGAGTTTCCAAAATAAAACCTTTTTGTTGGGCTGTTCTAAAGTCAGAAATCGCTCGAATTACAATGTCAGGGAATTGAGAGGATAAAGAAGATTTAACATCATCAATTAAAACATCAGAATCAAAAACAGTTATTGATGTGCCGCCTGTTAATGTTACATCCTTATAGATAATATCTCCTTCTTTAATTTGAAAATTAACCAAATATATTAAAGAAAGAATTAGCACTATTACTGGAATTAATAGTAAAATCCTGTAATATTTATCATACCATTTTTTATTTTGAGTTTCTTGAACCTGATTTTTATTTTCTTGAGTTTCCATATGGTTATCTTTTTTTCTGCTTTTATAAATGCTTTCTCCTAAAATGCGGAATTAAAAACGCTACACTTTTCTTATATTTCAAATATGCTAGACCAAATCTTGCAGTTAACTCTTTTTCTTCAACTAATTTAATATAAGACAAATATAAAATCGGCATAATGAGATCTATTGCAATAAAAGAAAATGAATTGAAAAAAATTCCTAAACCAATGACCGAGAGGATAACCCCCAGTGCCATTGGATTTCTGGAATATGCGAAGGGCCCAGTTGTGATGAGATTTTGAGTTGGCAGGAGAGGCATCTGAGTTCCTTTTCCGATTTTGAAGAAAAGCAAAATTGTCCACAGAAATAAAGTCAATCCAAGAATAAAAGTAGGAATTCCAAGATAAATATTTATGGGATATGCTAACATTTGAACAGAGATTATTTTATCTGCTTTTTCAGATAAAAGCAAGCCGGGGCTTAATATAAACAATAAGAAAAAAGGAGGAGTTAATATGATGACTAAGGCTTTTTTCCAATAACTATGTTTTTTATTTTGCCATTCTACAAACTTGTTTATAAATTTATTTTTCATATCTTTTTAATGCCTTATAAAATTTATAAAGGTGCGCCGTAGGGGAATTGAACCCCTCTTTTCTGCGTGGAAGGCAGATGTTCTACCGATAAACTAACGGCGCTTAATATTTCTATTTGAATATGTATTTTAAATCTTTTTAGTCCTAAACAGAATCCATTGTGCTTTGCCTGGCAGTTTCTTTTGAAAACCTGCCTTCGCCAGATTAATTTTTGGATAATTAATCCAAGGATTCGTCCAACCATTTTCTGTTTTCACTAAGTAATGCCCGTCAGGATATTTTCTTGATTTTTTAATAAAAATCATTGTTCCAGAAATTTTCAAATGTTTTTTAGTATTCTTATTTGCTTTTGCATATGAATAAGTCAGATTTCTCTTTTTCAAAGCTTTCGTTATTTCGTTGCAAAAATATCCTTTAGTGCTAGCCTTATTTTTGTTAAATAATTGTAGAGCTTTTTTGTAATTTCTGCCTACTAAACTTGCGACGCATGCGACTGCACAACCCATTGGATGCTCTTGCACAATTTTTTTGTATTTCATTTTTTATCAACCTAATAACAAAAATCTACAATATAAACTTATTTCAATCATGAAATGCGCCCGGAAGGATTTGAACCCTCGACCTTTGGGTTAGGACCCCACTGCTCTATC
>CAYTKV010000054.1:0-1008 GCA_964438545.1 Candidatus Woesearchaeota archaeon
TTAAATACAGAATTATCCATTGCTAAACCAGTTCGGCTAGCTTAAAGTTTTATCCCAAAGGCAAGACCTTGGGGTATTCCGATAAATAAACCTAAAGTAGATAAGATAACGCGTAAACTCATATTTATTTTGTTGAATCACAAGCTTCTTTATTTTGTGTCGAACTAGCACAAATAAGATATTGTAAACTTATCAAGATATGACCAGAAATAATTTTTGTTTGATTTAGATTTTTCCCGAATTATTGATTTATTTTAATAATTTATCTTCGTAAAATATGACTAATAATTTAAAAGATTATGCAACAAATACATTATACGCAAGCAAATTTAAGCATCTCACGATATCTTGGCAGTCACAAATAAAAAGGTTTAAAAAGAGTCATAGTTGAAATTTATAGAAGAAAATGGCAATTCAATTACCGGGATACGAGGAAATTTTTGCTAACGAGGTTTATGGCAGAAATGTTGGTTTCACGCCTGAAAGAGAAGGTAATGGAAAACAAGACGTATTGAGAGAAGTAATTTTGCTGAACAGGTACACAGAAGCATCTGAAGATCAAGTTGTTGAATATTTGCGGCAAAAGACAGAAGAAGTAGAAAGTACTGCGGCATTAATCCTTCCTAGTGGGGTTGAATCTGAAGGAAAAAATATATTAGAAAGCGCGCTTATTGCTCTTCCTCCTACGGCAAGAAGACACATAAGAACAGGGTTTGATGACTGCATAAGATTCGTTAGGCAAAACACGCCTGCCCCTTATATAGAAGAAGGAGAATTGCCAGATAAATTTATCTATGTCGGATATGGTTTAATTCCCCTCGAGACTATTAAAGCAAATGAAGAAAGAGGAAACGTTGAGAAAGCTGGCTGGTATCGGGCCGCATTATCTCACGAACCCTTGATAAGAGCGGGAATGGGAGAAAGATGGAATATGAAATTATTGTTAACTCAAAATGATGAGCTACCAAATAGAGCTGAGTTAGATATACTCTTAAAACATGGAGCACA
>CAYTKV010000054.1:1018-7335 GCA_964438545.1 Candidatus Woesearchaeota archaeon
CCAATTATCCTATTGAACAAGTAAGAAATGTTGCCAATGCGATTTATGAAGGATTATTCCCTCCTCAAGAAATCGCGAATTTAAGAGATGCCTCAAAGGAAAGACTTGAGAGATTGACATTGCAACCTGTAATTGCTCTACATAAACTTGCAAGAGAAGAAGTAATAGAGGAAGCACTAAGGAAGAAGCAGCAAAATCCTCAAAAACCTTCTTTTGGAGACAGATTTTCTTGATATTTTGCTATGGCATATTATTCATTTTGTATTGATTTATAGCTCGTTCAGCTCTTAATAATGATTTATGACTTTTTCACATCAAGGTTTCGTTTATTACCAATATTTTTCATCAAATTAATTAATCTGTCAACTAAAGTTATTTTTCATGAGTAACTTTTATAGGAATTATTGAAGTCCATTAAGGGCAAATTTGTTTTTAATTTGGGCAGTTTAATTACCTTAATTAGGCTAATCCGGTTCTAATTCTCATCATATCATACAAATTAAGACTATTTGAACGTAAAAAGCCTAAAAAAGAAAGTTTTATAAAAGCTTATTCATACATAATAAGCGTAGTAAAATGTATGAATCACGGCTAATTTATATGATCTGGAAAAGGATGATTTTTTCTTATTGAAAATGCCAAATGTCTTGAAAAAATTTGAAGAGAAAAGAAAGGAAATAGAAAGAAGAATTGAAAAAGCAAAAGAGTATAAAAAAGAAGTTGTTGACATAGCAAGCAAACTTCTTTCTCAATATAAAGATGAAGAAATAACAAAAGAGGAATATAACGAAAAATTAAAAGGGGCTTTTAAGGAAAAGAGCGCACAAGAGTGGCTTGATTATTATGACCATTATATTTCAAATTGTAAAAACTTATTAGAAAAATGCGACAAAGATATAAGACAGAGGACAATAAAATTATCATTTAAGCAAATTTTTCCATTTTTTTTAACATGGATTTTAGCAATTATAGTTTTAGTTTTATTTTATATTACATTTATAGCCGAAAGGCCTATTTTTTTGGCTCCTTCTTCGATTATTTCTAATCAAACTTTGGACTTAGTTACAAATAGTAGTTTGGACTATGAATGGACTCTTAGAAATGAAGGTAAGTTAAATTTTGTTAAGATTTATGGCTCAATTGAAGGCGAAGGAAAAGTAAATGTTTTTTTAGGTGGCGAAGAAAGAAAGTGGCTTATTTTAGATAGTACTGACTTAGAAGAAAACAACACCGTTACAAAGGAATTTTCTAATTATTGCGAAGAGACTTGTGATTTAAGCGCATTTAATTTAAATGAAACATCTTACACATTAAAAATAGAAATTGAAGGAAGTGCAAGATTAAAAATTGATACAATAACTTATGAAATATTAGCTAAGGAAATTGAAGAAATTCCTGAAGGAGAAGCCAACATAATATCAGACGAATTAATACAAGACAAGGCAGAAATTAATTTGCCTGTAAAATGGGAGAGAAATATTAAACTAGATAAAGCTGTTAGAGGTTTTTCTTTAAGTTTACCTGAATCTTTTGACCACAAAGCAAAAGACAAAACAGGCAAAGAGTTATCTTTTAATATTTTAGATAATAAAATAACAATACAAAACGAAGTCGATGAGATTAAATTAGAGTATTTAACTCCAGAGCCAAGAGTCACAGAAAATATTTTTAATAGATACAGAAAGCAAATAGCAGTTTATTCTGATGTGCATTATGAAAATATCTTGGTTTATACTTCTATAGATGAATTTCCAGAAAAAAGAATAAAACTTTATTGGCTAATCAATGATTCGAGAGAATTAGTAGAGAATGTTAGTTATATAGACAATAACAATAATGGCTTAATTGATAGATTAGAATGGATTGTTCCTAGCTTGAGTAATCATACTTTTGAAATTGTAATAACAAAAGCAGAGCATTTGGGTGTGAATTATAATTTTATATCAGATATTTATGCAAATGTCAGTGTATTAGATGGAAATTGGAGTGAGCAAATTTATCATAATGAATATGCAAGAGTCACATTTGAGCAAAATCTAACTTCAAATGATGATATAAGCGTTTATGTTAGAAATACCCAAGGCTTTTCCACAACAATAGAAGTATACCATTTCAATAGCACTACGAAAATTGCAGATTTTCCTGCAATAACAGGAGAAGAATATTATAAAGTTGAATTAACAGGAATGAATGGCTCTCATGACACATTTGACTTAAGAATAAAACACTCAGGAAATAACCCTAATGCTTTTTTGGAATTTGACCATATTGTTGACCCTCTAGCATTTCCAGGAGGCGCAATAGAATTAAGGGCGCAGGCTTGCTCTAAGCAAATTGAACAAATAAGTCAAAATGTTTTTGAGTCTCCTTGTGCTGGAAATTATCCCGAAGCATGTGGCGATACAGGAGACAGATTGAGTTGCGATGATGGAAGCGTTGAATCATCATCAACTCAAAAAGAGGGTTCATCTAAGAAATATGGTGGAGTTAATATAACGGCCTTTAATTCTTCCATAACAAACTGTCAAAGCATAGACCAAGTATTCTTATGCTATGATTTTGGAGGTTTTATTTCTACCCAACACACTTGTAACGTTGGTGTTGATGCTGATGGAGGAGCTTCATGGACAAATATAGCTGCAACATGTGTCCAAGGCGTTAACCTTGTAACATGCATTAATGTAACAGCTTATGAATCTTGGACATGCAATAATTTCTTTGGAGTAAGTGGAACAAGAGCCTTAGCAAAAGCGCAGGCACAAAAGACAGCAGGCTCGGGTAGTGTTACTTGGCTATTTGATGTCTTATACTTTAATGTTAGTTACACTGAAACAATAGATACAACTCCGCCAATCGTTACAATCAATAAACCAGAATTTCCAGGAATAAATTATTCAATGTCAAATGTTAATTTCAATGTTACATTAAATGAGGACGGTTCTGCTTGTCTTTATAGTTTAAACAGTGGCATGACAAACACAACAATGCAAAAAAATGGCAATAGAGATTTCAATGCCACAAACTCAAGCATTGTAGATGGGCAATACACAGTAAAATATTATTGCAATGATACGGCTGGAAACTTAAATGCGACAGCATCGCGTAGCTTTGGCATAGATACTATTTTTCCATTAATAAGCTATGGCTTTGGTACAGCAGATGATGGCGCAAACCTAACTCAAAACTTTATTTATGTTAATGTAACTTGGACAGAAACAAACTTCAAGAACATAACTTTCTTGTTAAGGAATGACACAATAATAATAAATTCAACAACTTATACAACACCAAATTACACAATAAACTGGACAAATCTTGCTCCAGGAAATTACACTTATAATGTTTCTATTTACGATTCAGCAGGAAACTTTAATTCAACTCCTACAAGGATAATTAATTTATCTGCTGCAAATACCCCACCACAAATAATTTTTGTGAGCAGCATAGGAATAGTACAACCTCGCTCAGGCAACTTCACGTCCGTGCAATTTAATTTCACAGCGTTTGACCAAAACGGGGAGGAAACTTTAAATGATAATTCGGCAAGCGCAAGATTTAATTTTACGGGAGAGGCGTTAAGAGAAAATCTAACTTGCGTTCCTATCGTAGGCGAAAGCACTTTAACAACAAAAAATTATTCTTGTACAATAGAAATGTGGTACTTTGACATAAATGGAGACTGGACAATAAATGCAACGATTCAAGACGATAACGGCGCAAAAACAGAAAATTCAACAACAACATTTACTTATAATCTATTGAGCAGCTTTGACTTCTCTCCATCTGGATTGCAATGGCCAACTATTTTTGCTGGTAACACGGACATTCTTGCAACCGAATATATGTTGATAAACAATACAGGAAATGACAACAAAACAATAAAGATAAAAGCATTTGATTTGTTAGGAGAAGATAACAGCGCATACTCAATTCCAGCAGCTAACTTTAGTGCTTATATAGAAAATTCTTGTAATTTAGGAACAATTCTGGCAAACAACACACAAATAGAAATTCAAAATTCTATTTTGTCTAGGGGAAACAATTCTCTAAATTTTGGAGATGAAAACTCGGGACAAGAAAAATTATATTTCTGCATTGAACAAGTTCCTTCTAATATTGTTTCCCAAACCTACTCAAGTAAAATAGGCGGCTCTTGGGAAATAACAATTTTAGCTGGCGCGTTTATTGCAAGAACAAAGAAAAAAAGAAAGAAAGAGTTTAAAGAATTAGCAAAAATATTAAATGACAAAGATGTACTAGAAATTGTAGGAGAAAAGTTAGTTGAATTATTAGATATTGTTAAGAAAAGCAAGCGCAAAGAAGAAAAAGAAATTCCTGATTATGCTGAACTAGAAATGCCTGTTGGGATTTTCAAAGAGAAAATTGGAGCAGCTGAATCATTATGCAAGTATTTGAAAGAAAACAAAAACATGAAGTTTAATGAGATTTCCAAAGTTTTGAATAGGGACAGAAGAACCATAAGCACAAATTACAAAAATGCTTGCAAGAGAAAAAAAGAAATGATTGAGGTTGAGGAAACAAAAGAAAAAATATCAATTCCGATAAAAATATTCTCAAACAGAAAGTTAAGCATTTTGGAGAATTTAGTTTATTACTTGAGAGAAAAGGGCCATAAGAATTCTGAGATTTCAAGATTGATTGATAAAGATCCAAGAAATGTTTGGACTTTATACTCTAGAGCAAAAAACAAAAATTTAAAACTGTGAATTTTAATATATAATTTATCATAAGAATCTTTAAAAGACGTATTGCTAACAATTAACATGTCAAAGCCCATATTCTCAATAACATATAGCGCTCTTCATCAAAGAAGGTTCGAAGAATCTTTAAAAGACGGGCAATTAGAAACAGCCCTTCAAATTCTTGAGAGGTTTCCAAATGCAACTTTACCTAAAGAAAAGATAGAACGACTAATTGTAATGGTTGAAGGATACAAAGCGGTTGCACAAAGCAAGAGCGGATTAGAAAATGGAGAATTAAAGTCTTACAGAAACCTTGGTTCTCTTGCTGAAATAGAAAAACAACTAGAGCAATTAAGAGAAATAGAAAACGCAGTTAATTTTGTCTAGAGTAAAATGCAAAAGTTTTTAATTTATGTTTTATTTCTGCTTAAATGCCAGAAAAAACAGAAAGGAAAAAATTGAGGATACTTGCGGCGGCTGATACACATGGAGACTCAAGAATAGTAAAAAAACTCGCAGAGAAAGCAGAAAGGGAAAAAGTTGATTTAGTTGTTTTATGTGGGGACATTACAGGCTGGACAGAAACAAGAAATATAATAAAGCCTTTTAAAGACAAGAACAAGCAAGTTTTGATTATACCTGGAAATCATGATTCATTTGCAACCATAGACTTTTTAGCGAATTTATATGGTGTGAAAAATATCCATGGCTATTCATTAAAATATAATGATATTGGTTTTTTTGGGGCTGGCGGAGCGACAGCTGCTCCGGGTCCTGGAAGGATAACTGAAAAAGAGCTATTAAGGACTTTACGAAAAGCACATAATGATTTGAAAGGAATAGAAAAAAAAATTATGATAACGCACATGCACCCAAGTAAAAGCAAATCGGAATTTTCAGGATTTGTAGGAAGTGAAGCAATAAGAAAAGCGATAAAAAAATTCAAGCCGGATATTCTTATTCATGGCCACATTCATGAATTAGGCGGCATTGAAGAAAAGATCGATTCAACAAGAGTAATAAATGTAGGCAGAGAAGGCAAAATAATTGAGATTTGAAGAAACCGTCATATCTTAATATGATATTTACTTAAATTTTTGATAAAGTTATTAATTGCTAGAATATAAATCTTAACGGCAATAATTATTACTATTATTAAAATAAAAAAGAACAGAACAATTATCCCGATAAAAAAATTCTATGTAAAATTATCTTTGCATAAACAAAATAAGAAAAATAAGAGATAAAAATAAAAAATAAATCAAAAAAGTTATTTTAGAATCTTTAAAAATGATCTAATAACTTGGCTTACTTATGCTGCTTTCTTTTTGGCGTAACATTCCTTGCAGTATACAGGTCTTCCTTCTGTAGGCTTAAAAGGAACTTCGCATTCTTTTCCACAATCAGAGCATGTAGCTTTGTGCATTTCTCTTGGCCCAAAATTGCCTCGAAAGTTGCTACGGAAACCTTCTCTTCTCTGATCTCTATCAAATCTTCCCATGTTTTCCTCCTACATAAAATGAATTTTGATGATTTATAAACCTATGTTTTGTTGGTATTAGCTTAGATGATATGAGAATTCTAAAAGAAAAATAGTTCAAAGCCAGAGGCTTT
>CAYTKV010000055.1:0-556 GCA_964438545.1 Candidatus Woesearchaeota archaeon
TGCTATAATATAATCTAAACCAGAATCAAGTTGTTTTGGTTTATCTTTATTATTCTTTTGCTGAAATAAAAGAATATCGAATTTTCCATATTCCAAAATCTTGCGATTAAACTCGTAATCTTGTGCTTTCACTATTATTGGCTTTTCATTTTTTTCTTTTGCCTTTCTAATTAACTTTTTTGCTTCTTCGATATTATTAGTTATTATCATCTTTTGCAAGGTAAAAAATTAAAGGTTATCGTAAATCTTTTCTCGTTTATCTATTTTAACAACAATAATTCTTTTTCTTCATAATTAACACGATATTTTCTTTTCCTCTTCAGTTATTATAATACCTACATCTATCATGTTTTCTTGTATATATCTTAATGTTTTTTTGTCCAGTCTGTTAATAATATTTTGTTGTTCCATAATTTACTGATACTTCTTGGCTATATAAAATTTTCTGAAATGCGTGCAGAATTAATTTTCCCGTCCTAAAGAGTGAATGGCAACTCAAAATCTTTCAGATTTTTCAGGAGACACAACAGACATTAGTTTCAATTTGCCCTCAGGC
>CAYTKV010000055.1:566-970 GCA_964438545.1 Candidatus Woesearchaeota archaeon
TATTTTTAGTCGCCTTCGGGCAAACTTTGATTTTTTCCTCCGCTTCGCTACGGAACGTTGCACTAAAACTCAACCTTCAATCAACGTTCCAACAAATTTCTCCCCTTTTAAGATATTATCCAAGTTTTTTAGCTCAGAGCCTATAATATAAGTTCTTATTTTATTTTTTCTTATTGTCGTTGCAGCGCTTTGATCTAGAACAAAGTTTTGTCCGGCTTTGTACTTTATCTTTAACGCTTTTTTTTCAAAATCTTTCCATGAAATAAAAGGAATGAATTTCGCATTTTTATTTGTTTTTGGATTTTCTGTGTATAAACCTTGAACATTAGTCATATTTATAAAATCTGTTTTTAAGTAATAAGCAAGTTTTGCTGCGGTTGTATCTGAAGTTGATTTTTCATCAT
>CAYTKV010000055.1:980-7281 GCA_964438545.1 Candidatus Woesearchaeota archaeon
AAAGAACGACATTATTCTTTGCAAGATTGTTTTTGACTTCGGCCATATTTTTTGGCAAGCTATCATTAGCCTCTTTTCCAAAAAACTGCATCATAAACATAGCATTCATTCTTGTTGCTCTTATGCCGGCAAGAGACAATTCTTTTTTTGATTTGCCTTCTTTTTTTAAAGCCGAAATATATTTCCTGGCTATAACGCCTCCACCACAAACTATCACAAATTTGTATTTTTTATAATGCTTTCTTAATGTTTTTTTAAATTTATCGAGAAAAGAAAAGTTTATTTTTTTAGGAATAATCAGTGAGCCTCCTAAACTTATTACTATTGTTTTCATGTTTGTTTTACGTTATTTGGTATTTTAAATGTTGTTGGTTTTGAAGTCTTGTAGAACATAAATTCAGTCAGAATGATACATGTTCTCAAAGTTTCCACTGATAAAGAGCTAAAATACATGTATTGTAGAGCATAGTAATTATTTTTAATATAGTTATTGAGCTTATTTTATGGTATCTATAGAAAACTATGTTGAGCATTTTCCTTCTAAGATTTACGGTAGACTAAAACCAAAGGGCACTGATTATCGGAAGGGTCTACTCGAGGTAAAAGATGTGCCTACGCTAGAGATAGAAAGAGTCTCGGATAAGAAATTCCACTCAGGAAAAGAAGTCGGGCAGTATATTAAATATTGGGGTCTTATACTAAGATTTGGCTCTTACGATGATAAAAATCATGTTTGGGTAGTAGTAGAATCTCCAGAAGGTGATAGAATTGATAGAAACAAACTAGGGAATTTGCTCCAACATCCTGAATCCTTTTCTGAGTCTTCAAAAGAAAAGAAAGAAAAATATCTTAGTATTTTTAGCAGAGGCGAAATTAATGAATCACAAGAATCAAGCGACACAATAACTGTAAAATATAAAATAAAAAGATCTACGGCACTTGCAGAAGAAGAAATATTCGAAGCTTTTTGGTATGTCTTTAAACCAATTTTAAATGCGATTCCGTGAGAAAATTTCACTTAAAAATCTCACCAGTTTCATTGCTCCAAAAAAGCAAATCTAACTCATCAATTGGAATTCCAATATTTTCTGAATAATCAATAAATTTTTTTTCAATTTCAAAATATTCTTTTTTATTTTTTATTTTATCGTTTTCTATCACATTTAAAATTTTAAGATTTCTCAAAATGTGTCTGTCTAATATAGCAATTTCATTTTTTGATTTGCCAATATTTCTCAAAAAATGGGAAGCTTCTTTCAATCCATAGCCCTTAACATTTTCAGCAAGCCAGTTTCTAAGCTCTATAACGTCACTGTTACTTAATTTTGTTTTTATTTTCTCCCAAGATTCTAGAGCTTCTACAATATAAGATGTTTTATTATTATAAAATCTTGTTCTTGTTCTTAATATTTCCTGTACATTTTCTTCATTTAATTTTTCTAATTTTGAAATTTCTTGTATTGCCTGCCAGCATTTTTTCGCATTGCTTTGAGGCGTTATCAAACAGAATAAAAATTCTTTGAAATATTCTCCTTCCTTTAAATTTTTAAACTCGTCTAATCTGCTTTTGATTTCTTTTCTTTTTTCTTTATATAAGTCCGATAATGATTCTCCCATTTTAAATATTGTAAGAAATATCTTTTAAATACTTGTTTTTTTACTAAAGCCTTGCTTTTATTTTACCTATCCATAAAGTCAAAATAACCGCGACTATGGTAACAAACACAGCATAAATGAACATCGCTAAAATAGATTCTGCTGTTCCAAAAATTTCTTTAAATAGGGATTGAATAGCGCTATTCCATCCAAGCGCAGCAACAAAACCGAATGCTGCTGTAATTAAAGTCGCAAGCTTTTCAATTATCTCGCGATTTACCTTTTTATACCTTCTTTTAATTCCTTTGTATCTTTTCTCAATCACTTTATGTATCATTTTTCTTTGAAATAAAAAATTAATTATAACGCAGAACATAAATATTTTACCATAGCTTTTATGTTCCGCGAATATAGCTAAAGTCTTCGTGGTAAAAAATTAATGACTTTAGCTATATTTTAGTATTTGTGAAATGGCGTTCTCTTTTGTATTACAAATCTGCTTCCTATGTAATCTGAAATGACGGCTGTTATCAGAACATCTCCCATTGCAGCTTTAAAAAGGCCTCCCATTATTGGAATTTTTGTTCTTTCTGAAATTTCTTCCATTATCGAATCTATTTCCTCTTTTGTTAGGATTATTTGAGTCATCTGTAATCTTCCTGATTTATTCACCAAAATATTTTTGTTAGGGCCTGGGCACTCAACACTAAAAACAGAAGGATCTCTTAATAGTTGAGATAATTTCCCCAGGCTAATAAAATCCGGCATGGCAAATCCTCCTTGCGGGCGATTGCTAGGTGGTAAATTTACCGCGGGAATCGGCGAGGCCATTGGCATATTTGCTATTTGGCGCGGAGGCTGTAGAGATTGAAAAGGATAATTCATATTTCGTGGCATTTGCCTAAGAGAAATTCTGGGAAGCCTTCTTATTGGTATTTTGTAAAATTGTCTAGGGAAATTTTTAATCTTTTTAGAACGTTTGTTGTATTCTTTTTTTGTTTTTTCGCTCTCTTCTTCTGTTTTTTCTTTTTCAATTTCAAAGGGCCAGCTTTTTTTTTTTTTTTCTTCAGTTTCTATTTTTTCTTCCATTTCAACCTGCTTTTCATTTTCTTGCTCCCTAGTCTTTTGCGAAAGCTTAATTGAATAAGGTTTTATCCTTGTTGGCCTTTTAATCTCTACTATCTGAGGGGCATAACGCCTTAATATTACTTTTATAAAAGTGTTAATGAAATCCTCCCCTAATGTTAATTCACGAGACTCCTTTTGAGTCTTTGATTGCGTATTTAACAAACTATAAATCTCGTCCAGTTCTCTTTCTTCTTCGCTTTCTTCTTCAACTAAGTTCAGCTTTTGCTCAAATTCCTTTAATTTTAATTCTAATTCTTCATCTTCTGCTGATAGCGGGAACATTTTAGAAACGAGGAAGAGGTCTCCCCTCATAAGATTTTGAAGAACTGTCATCTTTTTCTCTCACTCTATCTTCCATTAATGTAAGCCCTTTTGCAATTGCCCTGTTTTGCTCTAGCAATTGGTCTATTTTTCCCAAAAATTCGGTATCTTTTTCATATTGTGTTTTCGCCTCACCAGCAGCAAAAGTTTTTGCAGCAGATTCAAATAACGACAACAATTCAGAGATCTGTTTCGCAAGATTCTCAAATTTCTCTGCCAAATCTGTTTGAATTTTTTGTAATTCTATTAAATTTTCTAATATTTTTTCCTCAATTTTCGCGTATTTTCTTTCTCTTATTATCCTATAAGTTACTATCTTTCTCTTCCCTGAACCAGAATCGTTTGTCATTATATTTAATAAATTTTGTCCCCTTTTCTATTTTATTAGGTATATAAGTTTTATAAATGTTTTTAAATATACTTCTTTTCTTTTGGTTTGAGGGTGCGTAAGCTAGTGGTAAACTGGCTGGCTCCAGAAAGTATTGTGGGGCTCCCAGCATTCGGGGGTTCGATTCCCTCCGCGCCCATTTTTCATTTCTCAACAAATTCTATTTCTATGATTGTATTGATGCAGCAACGTGTTTAAATGTTTTGCTGCCTTTTTCTGTTGTTAACCACTAAAAAATAATCAATTCCAATTTGAACTTTGCCGGAATCAGCATACTTTTAAAAATGACAATAACCTAAGTAATATATGGTGGATACCGAACTTATCCAGTTAAAAGGGGTAACAAAAAGATTTCGGAGAAATCTTGTTTTGGATTCGATAGACCTAGCTATCCCAGAGAAAGAAATAACGGGAATCGTCGGCGCTACTGGAGAGGGAAAAACCACCATACTTCAACTGATAATGGGTTTTACAAAGCCGAATAGGGGAGAGGTTTTATATCTCAGAAGAAACATTTTGAGAGATTTTAAGAATGTGAAAAAGGTTTTTGGGTTTGCGACAGAAGACGGCTCTTTTTATGAGAATTTAACAGTAAAAGAAAATATATTTCATTTTGGAAGGCTATATAAAATGAAACGTTCTGAAATAAAAGGAAGATCAAAGGAAATTCTTGAGTTTGTTGGTTTAACATCCGCTGTCAAAACTCAAGCAAAAAATTTGTCTATAGGAATGAAGAAAAGACTTGATATTGCCTGCGCTATAATCCACAAGCCAGAAATATTAATTATGGATGAGCCAACAGCTGATTTGGATCCTTTGTTAAGAGCGCAGATGTTATCTCTAATAAAAAAAATTAAGCAACAGGGTACTACAGTCATATTAACTACACAGCTCTTGGAGGAAATGGACGAGATTTGCGATAAGGTTGTCATATTATATAATAAAAAAATAGTTTACGAGGGTTTACCATCAAAAATTAAAGCTAAATATAAGGCTAAAAATTTAAATGATGTCTTTGAAAAGATTTTCTCTGGAAAGATTGATATGAGCGAAAAGAAAAATAAAGATGAAATTAAAGATATTAAGCAAGATAAACCTGAGCAAAGATCTTTATCGCAGGAAACTCAAACAACCATTATGCAAAAAGTTAATGAGCAAATTAGAGACGTTGGTAGTAAATTAGTTGAGCTAATCAAGAAAGAACCAACCTCTAACGATAAACCTAAAGAGTCCAACGATAAGTTGCCTGATACATCTAAAAAAAATGGTGAGAAATCTGCTTAGCTGTGTGCTTAAGGACTTGAGGTTATTTGGAAGATCAAAGGTTTCAGCATTAGTTACAATAGTTGTACCCCTGCTTATTGTATTGCTAGTTGGAACTGCTTTTAGCTCTACATCTTTGCAAGGAGTAAAAATTGGCGTTTATTCTTCTTCCTATAACGAATTGACAGAATCAATTCTCTTGAGTTTTTCAGAACAGTCATTTTCCGTGGAAAAGTTAGATTCTCTTCAGTCATGCATAGATTCTGTAAAACGAGGAAATTCTCAAATTTGTGTTGTTTTTCCACCCGATTTATCACCAGAGGGAAACACAGAGGCCGTTACATTCCATGTTGACCATTCACGAATTAATCTTGCTTACTTGTTAATAAATGATATTAAATCAAAAGTTTCCTCAAAATCCTCTGAGTTAGGATTGGCTTTAGTGGAAGAGTTGATTAGTGCACTTAAAGAAACTAAGAATTCTTTGCCCAACCAAAAAACAGACTTGGAAAATACAATCACAGATGTTTCCGAAATTAAAGAACAGGCAACAACAGTCTCTTCAAGTTTTCCAGATTTGGATGATGCCTTGTCAAGACTCGGCGATGCAAAAAACTTGGCTGAACAATTAGATGACACCGACTCAACAGTAACAGAATTAAGGAGTAAAATAAATCTTGCAATTTCAGAAATAAACTCCATAGAAACAGAAATAACAAGTCTTTCTAGCGATGTTGACAAGATTGAAGAAAATAGCGAGGTTATAAGAATCTTACTTTCCAACATTGTCTCTAATATTGATTCTTTAATAGAAAAATTAAACAATGTTAAAGTAACAGAAGCTGAAAAGATTGTTTTCCCAATAAAGACAGAAATAGAATCTGTTAATGTAAGTTCTCTTAGTTCTAATTTTCTTTTTCCTTCCTTGTTTGCCTTAATGATGCTGTTTGGCAGCACGCTTTTGGCCTCTGTAATTGTATTGAGAGAGAGAAAAACAAAAGCCTATTTTAGGAATTTTATTACTCCTACCTCTGATTTTACTTTTGTAATTGGAATGTACCTAGCGGTTTTGTTAATACTCATTGTGCAGGTAGCTGTATTGTTTTCAGGACTTATTTTTGTATCTGATATAATACTTTTTGATATTTTAGGCAATTTGTCTTTGATAATATTTCTTTCTGCCACGACATTTATTTTTATGGGAATGTTAATTGGTTATGTATTCAGGTCTGAAGAAACAGTAATCCTAGTTTCTATTTCCATTATTGCTTCACTAATTTTCTTTTCAAATACTATTTTGCCTATAGAGACTATTGTCAGCGGTTTTCAAATTTTGGCAAGTTATAATCCGCTTGTCATTTCTGATTCTTTACTGAAAAAGACAATATTATTTAAGTCGGAATTGAAGTTATTGATTCCAGAAATATTGATTCTGGCAGTTTTTTCTTTTATTTTTATCTTTCTGACTCTTGCCGCTAGAAAACTAACAAAGCGCTTACTTTAATAACCATTTGATATAATTTGTTTGGATCAATAATAATTATAGAGGACTTTGAATAACTCCTCTTCTTGACAGACTTAATTAATACGAGAAATTGCCTATTT
>CAYTKV010000056.1:0-6344 GCA_964438545.1 Candidatus Woesearchaeota archaeon
AAACAAAAGAGATTGGATAATGAGACGGAGTTTGAAGTTTTACATTTTAATGAAAAGGCACTAAAATTGATATCTAAATAAATCACAAGGTCTTATTTTAAATTGTAGCATATTGCCTGTTTCTCCACCTAGATCTACACCCTTTCTTTGTAAAGTAATTCTTCCAATTGATAAGCTTCCCTTAGGACTTATCTTAACATCGCCCTCTCCAAAGATACTCATAGCTTTATTAATATCTGCTAAGACCCAGCTTGTTTCATCTTTTTTTCTATCATATCTTGTTACTAACATCCAATCAGCAGCAAATTTATCTCTGCCTTTTATTATATCTGTAACAACCAATATTTTATTTTTCTTAAAGAAATCCACGATTGCTTTTTTTCCTGTCGGTTTAAATTCATCAAGAAAAAATCTTCTCTTGTCTCTTAAAGAATTATATTTTTTTCTTTTTATTTTCTTTTGTTTTAAAAGTTGTTTTGGTGAAATCTCCCCAGAGAATATCTTAAGCAATTCTCCTATTTTAGCTGGGACATTCCACATTTTTACATAACTCTTAGCCCATCTTTTATCTATTTGATTATAATCTGCATCTCGATTAGCTTTTTTTACAGAAAGGTTTTCAGCAGCCATACCAATCTTTAACCAAACTTTTACTAAAACCTGAACATCTGTTTTTTGGCCATGTAATCTTAAAGCTTCAACTTTTCTTATTCTAGATAAATTGTAATCCATTAGCTTTAACCATTTTTTAGCTTCGCTGTCTTTCCTCCAAGCATTAAATTTGGCAACAATCGCGTCTTCATTTGCAAATCCGCCCTTGGCTGTTTCTGAACCAATACGAACTAAATCACTCATAGATTTTAACAGAAAATAACACTTTTAATCTTTTCCACTAACTCTTTCTTTTTACCAGAAAGAACTTGAAAAGTTTGGCTTATTCTTCTTGATGTTTCTTCCATAAAATTACTATATTCTATGTCACCAACTTTAATAGGTTTCAATAATTCTTTCTCAATTTTCATCCTTACATCTTTAGGAATATCCACTAAATCTTCTCTTAAAAGTAAGCCATCAACTTTGTTCTTATAATATTCCTGCCTATATTTCTTTATTAGCTCAAACGTCTTAGAATGAATCTTATTAAGGTCTGCCTTTGGATTATTCTTTTCTGCTTCTTGAACTATTTCTGTTGAAGAAGGGATTAGAGTTTCTTTATTATTCATAGGAAGTTAGAAGAAATAGTTACTTAAAAGCCTTACGAAAACTCCCGCTTATGCAACGATGCACTAGTAGCTTATCTTATCCTGACAAAAAGCAGATATTTTTCTGTTTAATTAATTATTAAATATAAACTAGTCAAAAAAATATTAAAAACTTTCCAAATGGGTTGTTCTCGTAGATAAAAAACCAAAAAACTAGTCAAACACTTAAAATCTTATAATGCCCCAGATAGCATATTTCGCGTATCGGTCCAATCATGCAACACAGCACCAAAACCAATAAATTTAAATATTGTTTAGTAAGTTAAACTACAATAAAAAAATGGACTATGCTGAAAAAATAAAAAGTGCTGATGGCGTTGGTGAATTGTTTAATGTAGTTAAGTCAATTGTCAGAGATTACACGGGAAGAGAAAAAGATGGCATATCTGTTGAGTTTGCTGAAATTGAGGTCTATAATGGTCGCTTTATAGGAGGCTTGTATAATTACAACACTAACAAGATTATAGTCAATAAACTACCCCTAAAACCCCTGCTTGAAAAAAATAAAGTATTTCATAATTTTTACTTGTTTCATATTTTATTGCACGAATATGTGCATGCGATTGGTTTTTCAAATGAATTGCAAGCAAGAAGATTAGTTTACGCGTTAGCGCAAGATTATTTTGGTGGCGAACATATACTGACGGAATTTGCTGGAAATTTAGGGAAATTCATTCCAAATATAGTGCCTAATATCGTAGAAGAAATTCCAATACGAAAGAACATAAATAATCAACTTAATTCTTTGACGCCAAAAATATTTGAATTTGATGAAATTTTTGGAGACGATTTTTTTGGCAATTTTAACAAAATCTTTTCAGAGCAAATAAAACAATTTAGAAAATTCTTTGAAAATTTTACTATCTGAGTTTTTTGGAATTGTTACTTTAAAATAAAAGAAAGGTTTAAGAAATAAGCCTTCTAATTTGTTAAAGGAGGTTTATTTTATTTATTGCAAAGCGCAAATAAAAGGGGTAAATGAAAATTCTGATGTTTGGATGGGAGTTCCCGCCCCATAATAGTGGCGGTCTAGGAACAGCATGTCATGGCTTGACTAAGTATCTGAGCAAAAGAGGCATAGAAATAATTTTTGTTCTGCCGAAAAAAGTTAACGTTGATGCAGATTTTATTAAATTTGTCTTTGGAGGTAAGGAGAGGAAGTATGTTGTCAATTCTTTGTTGTCTGTTTATTCGACTAATGAAGAATATTCATCAAGGCTTTTTTGCCATGCAGAACAAAAATCAGAAAATTTCCATTTGTATGGTCAGAATCTTAATGAGGAAGTAGAAAGGTATGGTGAAATAGCAAAAGAAATAGCCCAACAAGAAGAATTTGATTTGATTCATGCCCACGATTGGCTGACCTTTAAAGCCGGAATCGCTGCAAAAAAAGTTTCTAGGAAGCCATTGATTGTTCATGTTCATGCAACAGAGTTTGACAGAACAGGCGGCAATCTTTTGAATCAAGATGTTTATAATATGGAAAAAGAAGGCATGGAAGAAGCCGATTTGATAATAACTGTAAGTGATTTCACAAAAAACAAAATTATAGAACATTATAATATGAAACCACAAAAGGTAAGAGTAGTTCATAATTCTGTTGAGTTTGAGAATTACGCCTTGGAAAAGGCCAGCGTGCTGAAAAAAAACAACAAAATTGTACTATTTTTAGGCAGAATAACCTTGCAAAAAGGTCCTGATTATTTTATTTACTCGGCAAGAAAAGTTGTTAATTATATGCCTAATGTCATATTCCTTGTTGGTGGTTCAGGCGACATGGAAAAGTTTTTGATAAGAAAAGCTGCAGAATTGGGCATAGGCGACAAGGTCTTGTTCATGGGTTTTGTCAGAGGAAAAGAGAAGAGTAAAGCTTATCAAATGGCCGATGTTTATGTTATGCCTTCTGTATCTGAGCCTTTTGGCATAACGCCATTAGAATCTTTGGTAAATAAGACTCCGGTAATAATTTCAAAACAGTCAGGAGTTTCAGAAATTTTAAAAAACTGTCTTAAAGTTGATTTCTGGGACGTTGACGAATTAAGCAATAAAATTATTTCTGTTTTAAAGTATCCTGAGCTGCAACAATGCTTAAAGGAAAACGGTCATGCAGAGGTTTGTAAGATGAGCTGGGATAGCGCGGCAGAAAAATGCCATAATATTTATAAGGAGGTTTTAAAATTATAATGGTTTCTGTGTGTTTTTATTTTCAGGTGCATCAGCCATACAGGATAAGAAAATATTCTGTTTTTGACATAGGAAAAAGGCATGACTATTTTTCTGACAGCTCAAATAGCAATTTGAATAACAAAAAAATTTTAAAAAAAGTCGCTGAAAAATGCTATTTGCCGGCCAATAATCTAATGCTGGAACTGATAAAGAGATACCCTAAATTTAAAGTTTCATACTCCTTGTCGGGAGTTGTCTTAAACCAACTTGAAGAACATGCCCCAGCGGTATTGGAATCCTTTAAAGATTTGGTAAAAACAGGTAATGTAGAATTGCTTGACGAGACTTATTACCATTCTTTGTCATATTTATATTCAAAAGAAGAATTTAAGGAACAATTAAAATTACATAAAAATAAAATCAAAAAACTATTTGGCTACAGCACAAAAGTTTTTAGAAATACAGAATTGGTTTTCAACAATGAGTTAGCAAACTTCATAGAAAAGCTTGGCTACAAGGGAATTCTAGCAGAGGGGGCAGAACACATTTTGGGATGGAGATCTCCTAATTTTGTTTATCGCCCCAAAACAACAAAGAAAATTGGGCTTTTGTTGAGGAACTACAAGCTAAGTGACGACATCTCATTCAGGTTTTCAGAAAGATCTTGGGAAGAATGGCCTCTAAAAGCTGAAAAGTATGCTCACTGGATAAGCTCTCATAATGGCAATGGAAATGTCATCAATCTTTTTATGGATTATGAAACTTTTGGAGAGCATCAATGGGAAGAAACCGGTATATTTAATTTTATGAAAAACTTAATCAAGGAGATATTAAAACATCCTGACAATGATTTTAAAACGCCATATGAGGCAATTTCGTCATATCCCGCTGTTGCTGAGCTTGACATACATAATTTCATTTCATGGGCAGACATAGAAAGAGACTTGAGCGCATGGCTTAGTAATGCGATGCAACATTCAGCAATACGTCAAATTTATGATTTGCGCGATAAAGTGTTGCAAAAAAAAGAGAAAGAGCTAATAGACGTCTGGAGAAAGCTGCAATCTTCAGATCATTTTTATTACATGTGCACAAAGTGGTTTGCAGACGGTGATGTTCACAAATACTTCAACCCTTATGATAGCCCATATGAAGCGTACATAAGCTTCATGAATGTCGTTAATGACCTAAAACTAAGAATAGAAGACGCTACTAAGCTAAATTTTGAGATGAATAATAAATTTAAGGCTGCAACAAAAAAAGATCTTAGCATCAAAAAAAATAAAGAGGCAAGGAAAAAGCAAATGAAGTCATATAGAAAAATAAAAATTAAAAAAAGCTTCAAAGAGAAAACCGACAAATTAAGAAGAGTAATGATACAAAACGCTCAAAATAAGTAAATACCTAAATAGCTATTTTGGCTCTTCTGTTACTGAACTTTACTCTTCATTGAAAAGGCACTATAAATTTTTCTAGAGAAGTAAAAATACTTAGGAAAAAAGGTTTATAAAGTTGCTTTTTGTTATAATACAGTATTAAAAGAGGATGTTATCATGAATGAAAAACAAATTCCAGAAGAGAATTACTTTTTTCTTATTGACGGAAGAAAATTGAAAAATCTTAAGGAGCTATATAATTCTTTGTCAGAAATGGAGGATTCTGTTTTTAATCATCATGTTAATGAAGAAAGGAATGATTTTACAAATTGGATTATGTATGTGTTTAATAACGAAAGTTTGGCAAATAAAGTACAAAATGCGAAAACAAAAACCGAACTTAAAAGTTATCTTGGAATTGCTCTGGGATTGAATAAAAAAGTTTCTAAAAAAAGAAAGCTTCCTAGTTATAGAATAAAAAGAATAGGTCACTTTGACGCTTCAAAACATAAAATTATAGCAGAACTCAAGTCTATATTCAGAGGATAAAATGAAAGAACCAATAACTTTAGGTGTTGTTTCAATAAAAGGAGGAGTGGGTAAAACAAGCGTGGCTGCTAATCTGGCTGCGACTCTATCTAGGTTTGGTAAGAGAGTCCTTGTAATAGATGCAAATTTTACAGCTCCTAATCTAGGATTTCATGTTGGTCTTTTGAATCCGAAGTCTACTATTCACACCGTCCTATTAGGAAAATCAAAACTCTTTGACGCTATTTACCATCATGACGCAGGATTTAGTGTGATGCCTGGTTCATTAAACGCAGAAAAAATCAACCCATTGAAACTTTCTGAAATTATCAAGCCTTTAAAGTATTATTTCAATTATATTATTCTTGATTCTTCGCCTGCTTTAAATGACGAAACATACGCTGTTATTTCAGCTTCTGACGAATTGCTAGTTGTGACTTCTCCTGATTATCCGACACTAAGTGCTACTTTGCATGCAGTAAAAATAGCAAAAAAGAAGAATACCCTGGTAAGAGGATTAATAATAAACAAATCTAGAGGAAAAAACTTTGAGCTAACAAAGGAAGACATAGAAAATGCTTGCGGCATTAATGTTCTTTCTGTGTTGTCTGATGATGTTTCTTTGCTAAAATCTTTATCACGAGCAACTCCTGTTACGGTTGACTCTCCCTCTGGGAAACTAGCGAAGCAATACGAAAAGCTTGCGGCAGCTTTACTAGGTCAAGACTACGAAGAAAGCAAGCTTTCTAACTTCATGTCTTGGTTTAGTGAAACTTTTTCTAGATTTAAAAGATGAAAGGAGGTGACGGGAAATGGAAAGAAAAAAAGTTCAGATAATTGATGCCTCTGATCCTTGTTGCTTTTGGTGCAATGACGGTAGAATACTCAGAAATTTGTATGATTTGGCAAAAGCATTAGATGAAATGAGCGATGAAGTTTTCAAATATCACGCAAATAACGAAAAGAATGATTTCAGCAAGATACTTGATAAGGCAGGAAAAAACGCCAATGA
>CAYTKV010000056.1:6354-7199 GCA_964438545.1 Candidatus Woesearchaeota archaeon
ACTGTTTTGAAGAAGTGCTTTTAGATACAGTGCTTTAAAAAATATTAAAAAGCGCGAAGAGCAAAGACTTGGCAGCAAGAAAAGTTAGGGAAAGAATCAGAGAAACAGAAAAAAAATAAATCTTTTCAATGGCTAGACATTTAGTTTTAGGCAATGGGCATACTCTGGTGTGTGTTGACGCATATGGGCAAATCAGAAATTTTTATTATCCATATGTGGGAAAAGAAGATCACGTTAGAGGAAACCATCATCGAAATGGGATTTGGGTAGATGGAAATTTCAGTTGGATATCTGAAAACTCAGAATGGGAAATTGAGATAAAATACAAAAAGGAAACTTTAGTGGGAGATTCCTTATTCACAAATAAAAGACTAGGAATTCAAGTTCATACGAATGAAACAGTTCATTATACGAAAAACATTTATTTAAAAAAAGTAACCATAAAAAATTTAGAAGACAAAAAGAAAAATATTAGGTTTTTTTTAAATCAACACTTTCACATTGCTGGAGATAATGTCGGAGATACTGTTTACTACAATCCTATAATCAAGGCAATCATAAGTTACAAAGGAAGAAGATACTTTCTGATAAATGGCTTGCACAACAACAAGAGTTTTTTTGAATACGCGACTGGAGAAGCAGAAGTAAGCGGTAAAGTTGGAACTTATGTTGACGCAGAAGACGGCACTTTAAGCAAAAACCCCATAGAGCACGGCTCAGTTGATTCCACAATTTCATTTGATTTGAGTTTATCAAAAAAAGAGAGCGACATTTTTTATTTTTGGATAGTTGTAGACGAAAAATTCAAGCATATCAAAGAATTAAACGAGTACGTATTTAAAAAA
>CAYTKV010000057.1:0-3769 GCA_964438545.1 Candidatus Woesearchaeota archaeon
CAACTGGTTATCCCCTAAAAAACAGGTGAGAACATATATTTTTTTAGATGAAGTAACTTTTGTTAAAAATTGGGAACTTGGAATAAAATACTTCATTGAAACCTTAAAAACTGGTTTGCTTGTCGCAACTGGCTCCAATGCTTCTTTATTAAAAAGCGGAACAGAAAGACTTCCTGGAAGAGATGTTGAAATAGATTTTCTTCTTCCGCTTAGTTTTAGAGATTTTTTAATCAGATTCGCTTCCAAAGATTTAATAGGTATCCTAAAAAACACAAAATTAAATAGAATCAATGCTGAAAAGCTGTATAATTCTGCAAAGAAGATTTATCCTTATATTAAAGAAATAGAATCAAAACTGAACGTTTTTTTTAATACAGGGGGGTACATAAAAGCGATATACGAATATTTAAACGGTGGAATAAAAGAATTTACCTACAGAACATATGTCAATTGGATATTAGGAGATTTAAATAAAATTGACAGAAGAGAAAGTATTTTTCAAGGCATCATTGGAGGAGTTATTAATAAGTACACTTCTTCTTTTTCTTTAAATTCCTTTGCGAAAGAAATGCAAATACATTCTCATGTAACTGTTTTAGATTATCTAGACGTACTACAAAATTTGCTTCTTATAAACAATCTTTACCAAATAAATATAAATAAAAAAACGCCAGTTTTGAGAAAAGAGAGAAAAGCATATTTTTTAGATCCTTTTATGTATTCGGTATTTAGGGGCTATACTTATGGAGTTTATAAGAATTATATAGATGAAAATAAGTTAATCGAGGGAATAGTCTGCGAGTCTCTTAAGAGGCTTTGTGAAAAAAGAGAAGATTCTGATAAATTTTTGTTTTTTTATAAGGATAAAAATGAAACAGATTTTGTTTTTAAATCGAATAATCTTATAGGAATTGAAGTTAAATGGTCTAAAGCTGAAAAGAGAGATTTTAAAAATTTTTTCCTCTTCAAAGAAAAAATTCTTCTTAATAAGTCAAATTTTGATTATGACGATGAATTTTTATTATGTCCAATAAGCCTTTTTCTTGCTTTGGTTTAAACTTTAAGATTTTATTTTAGTGCTTATAACACCACTAAATCTATCGGTATTCTAAATACTGATATGGAAATACGCGAATTGTTTGAACATAATATATATTTGAGAGACTAGAGTTATTAGTTGGAAACTTTCTACAGCACTTAAGTCGTGGATAAATTTTTAAACTTTAAATATTTTATTTTATCATGGAAGTAGAAACAATAAAAATAAATGAAAAATTAGCAAAAATATCCAGAGATGTCGAATTAATCAAGAATATACTTATGTCAGCGGGTGAATTGAGCGATTGGGCGAAGAATCAGTTAGAGATAGCAAGAAAAACACCTCGTTCTGAATATATCTCACATGAGGAAGTTAAAAAAAGAATACTTTCCAAAAAATGATTTATTCGATAGAATGGCATCCGCAAACCCTTAAATTTCTTGAGAAATTACCTAAACAAATATCTGAAAGAATTTTACAAAAACTTGAAGCTGTCAAAGAAGACCCTTTTAGATTTTTAGAACACTACGAAGGAGATTATTATAAGCTAAGAATTGGTGATTATCGTGCTTTGATTGACATTGATTTTGAAAATTACTTTTAATAAGAGTTTTAGACAAACGTGGAAGAATGTATAAGAAGCGGCATTGATCTTGTGTTCTCAAAATTATCTTCTTACTTTCTTCCTCGCCCTAGAATAGAAGCTCCAGATATTTCTAGTATCATTATCAAGCATTTTAGCAATCTTTAAATAATTGGCATTGTAAAGTTAATTATGAGTAAAGAAATAGAAAAAATAAGACCTAAGATAGTTAAAATATTGAGAAGACATAACATAACCAGCGCTGGAATTTTTGGGAGTTATGCTAGAGGAGAACAAAAGAAAAATAGCGATATAGATATTTTAGTTGAAATAAAAAATAACATAAGTTTATTTGATTTTATCGGAATAAAACTAGAAATAGAGGATGCAATTGGGAAAAAAGTCGATTTGGTTGAATATAAAGTAATCAAACCTAGAATAAAAAAACATATTCTAGAAGAAGAGGTAAAAATAATATGAAAAGAGACAATCTGCTATTTTTAGATGATATCTTAGAAAACATTAAACTCATAGAAAACTCAACAAAGAATTTATCTAAAGAGGATTTTCATAAGAACAGAGATATTCAAGATGCGACTATTAGAAGGTTGGAAGTCATAGGAGAAGCGGTAAAGAATCTTTCAGAAGAGTTTAAGAAGAAATATTCTAAAATTGAATGGAGAAAGATTGCAGGCACTAGAGATGTTGTAATTCATGCTTATTTCGGCATTAATTTAGAAATAATTTGGAAAGTTATTAAAGAAGATTTATTTAAACTAAAAAATGAGATTAAGAAGATAATGAAAAAAGAAACAAAGAGATAATTTTAACAGATAGAGAAAACAGAGATAATATAGGGCTTTGTAAAATAAGTTCCTTAATCAACCGACTTTTTTACAGAGAATTCCTTTTTTTTCTTATAATGTAGAAATTTTAAAGAGGTAAATTTATAAATAATATTACATTATAAAAATTATGGCAAAAACACCAGAATTAAGCGTGCTTGTTCCAGTATATGGTGAGTTTGATTTAGCAAGAGCTCGCATTTCAGTTCAATCAATTTTATTTCAGAAAGGTGTCGATTATGAAGTAATTGTATCTGAACGGGGAGAGTTACCCAAATTTCCAGAAATGCCCGGAGTTAAAAATATTTTTATCTATCATAAACTCTCGGCCTTTTATCAATCTTTGTTATAAGAATAATTTTTTCAGATTCTTTCAATTTGTACAAAGCTCTGTAATCTCCAATCCTGTATCGAAATACTTTCTCACTATTCTCTCTGCCAATAAATTTAGCATCGCTCGGAACAGGATTTTCTTTTAGTCGTTCTATTCTGCTGAGAATTCTCTCAACAATGTGTTTGTCTAGACCTCTTAAGAATTTCTTTGCCTTATCAGAATATTCTATTTCATACACTATAAACCAAGTTCTCTTTTCAATTTTTCATGAGATGTAGTTTTTCCTTCTCTCAGATCTCTTTCCGCTTCTTCAATCGACTTTAAGTCATCTTCAGTCAGAGTAATATCTTCGATATGCTCTTTAATATAAGCTATATCAGCTTGAAGTCTAGATAACCTTGCCATTACTTCTTTAGCATTTAATTTTAATTCAGCTTCCATATTTTATTTAACTTAGTTAACTATATAAGGTTTTTGATTTGGCAATTTATTCATTAACTTTCTATCTGTTCCTCATCTTCTTCACAGCCCTAGAATACAAGCTCCAGACATTTCTAGGGTCTTTGTTAAGAGTTCTAGCAACTTCTCTGTTCTTTAAACCTTTTTCTCTCAAGTAATAAATAAGAGATTCTAAAATGCTAAATCTTCTATCGGAAAATACTTGTATTGGAATAATTTCTTCTCTCTCCTCTTTTATTTCAATCATTTCTCTCTTCTTCTTTAGAGAATTATTATAATTAATCCAGATTGTTCTTTGGTCTCTGCTTAATACTCTTGCTATCTCGCTAAGTCTTAATCCTCTGTTTTCTTTCAAGTATTTGCACAAAGATTCAGCAGGGCTCATCTCTTGCTTGAATACGCTTACAGGAACATTAACTTTAACTTCTTTTATCTTGGCTTCTCTTAATAATTCAGCTAAATCTATGTCATACCTCTCTCTTAACGAGTCTTTCAATAACTCATATAGG
>CAYTKV010000057.1:3801-7162 GCA_964438545.1 Candidatus Woesearchaeota archaeon
TATTGTATTTTTCTTTTAGCTCTTTATCTAAAACTTCTAATAAGTCATCTTGAGTTAGTTCATCAGATTTTTTCTTCTTTCTTCTTGAGCCTTTTGTTATAAACAAGGCTAAGGCACCTACTACGCCAATTATTCTCCATGCTCTAGTTGTTGAATAATTTGTTGAATATGTTTGCGAAGGAATGTTTGTAGGAACTGTTGCAATACAATAATAAATTTGCTCTTGTCCTGTTGAGCCGTCATTCACAGAATGATTTCCTCTATTTAATACAGAATTTGTAATATTTACATTTGTGCCATTGACTAAAATATTTCCCGCACATTCTGGATTTTCTGCTCCTGTTGTAACGCGAACTGTCATGTTTCCGACATCTATATAGTAAGAAGAATCACTCTGGCCATAGAGATTAATTGCGTTTACAGTTATATTAGTAAAGTTATAATTTCCTGTGTTGTTGATTAAACTTGGGTCATTATTTGCTGTAATATTAGTTGCTCCAGGAGAAGATTCGTTGAAAGTTATTTGATTTGGGGATATTGTAATTCCTTGTAATATGTTAAACTGGAAAGTTGTTGTTGTATTTATTGCAGATAGTCCTTGATAATCTTTTGCATAGACTGTTATATTCCATATACCATTTTCGTCAAAATACCACATATTAATTGTGCATGAGTAGTTTTGA
Source organism: Candidatus Woesearchaeota archaeon (assembly GCA_964438545.1). Taxonomy (GTDB): domain Archaea; phylum Nanobdellota; class Nanobdellia; order Pacearchaeales; family GW2011-AR1; genus UBA73. The sequence goes on from CAYTKV010000057.1 coordinate 4,485, forward strand.
GAATTTCCTGTGCTCTGCCCAGAAATTTTAGAGCAAGTTAAGTTTTCTCTTGTTGGTTCTCCTGCTCTTGTGAAATTAGCCATTACAGTTGAATAATCAATGTCGCTAGGGCCGTTGTTATCAGTTACTGTTATGTTGAAATTCACAGCCGCGCTAGAATCTTCTGTTGGGTCAACATTTGGAATTGAAGGAACAAAAGTTACTTGCGGAGCAGAATTATTAATTGTAAAATCTCTTGTGACAGATTCGTTTTCATTATCTGCATAATCACTCAAGTTAACTTTCCAGAAGTATTTGCCTTCTTTTAATCTATACAAGTTTCTAATTTCCTCTGCGCTCAATGAGCGATTCCATACTGAAACTTCGTCAATTGTGCCGTTGAAGTTTGAGACGCCTAAGCTCACTGCCAACCCTCCCACTATGAATAATTTTGTGTCAGAAGATAGTGTTAAACTGGTTGTTATATTAGCAATAAACTCTCCATCAACATATAATGATTTTCCAGTATTTGATTCAAATACTCCGACAATATGATGCCATTGCCCTGTTATGTCTGTTTTACCTCCTTTAGAAGGACTTGCTACATTACTTCCAAATATTTCTGCATTTCCTGTTTTATTGATTCTTATACCATAATACTGAGCTGATGAGGTTTTATTTCCTATAGATATTATTGTCCCATCATTACTGTCATTATTTTTCTTCGCCCATGCAGAAAAAGTGAAAGGGTAGGAGTTTATTCCTATGCTTCTATTTACTTCAATATAATCGTCATTACCATCAAATACATAAGCTCCGCCTAGTTTTCCGCCTGAAAAATTATGAGTTGCTCCAAAAACAGTTCCATTGTTAGAATTGTTGTTTGAAAAATCATATACAAAGCCCCCATAATAAACTTTGACTTGGATGTTGTCTATTGCTGGTTTTTCAGGCGAGTTTACATTATTTGTAAAGTTTACTCTTGCTCTAAAGTTAGAAGCAGAAAAATCGTTTACTTCCCATTTTCTGCCCCATGTATCATTCGAACCACCATATTTTTCGGTGACTTCCCCATCACTCCTCCTCCATGAATTTCCCTGTCCAGAAGTGTAGGTTGTCCCGCCATCAAAACTTAATTGAACTGTTAATGTTGCGGCTTTAGCGCATCCACTACAAGTATTATTTGCCTCTACCGCAACTTCAATTCCTTGAATAGTAACATTGTCAGGAATATTAAAACTATAATTGCTCGTGTCTATCATATGCCCCAAAACAGTTGTATTTGCAAATTGATTATTTGAAGTTTTTACATTTGTTCCATTGGTCCAATCATTTGATGGATAACCAGTATCATTGGGATTTATAAAACCAGTATTTGTAAGACTTGTGCCATCTTCTCCATATTTTGTGTTTCCATCAAAATGATACAAAACTAAAACGCTGTTATCCGGAATCGTTACAGGAGCTGTCCAGTTGTAAGTAACTGCTGTGCCATTGGTAACATTCCTTTGCTGATAAATTAATCCGTGCTTATAGAAACTAGATGTTGAGGTTTCATTAACGCCATAAATAAAAACATCTATCAAATCATTGTATTGGTCAAAGACAGAGGTGTTTATGCTTATGTTGAAAATGTTAAGAGCAAACACTGTTGCATTTGCTGGAGAGTTTAAAGTCATTGTAGGAAAAACAGTATTGTTGATTGAGAATGTTAAAGTCCTGCTGGATGTTATGTTCACAGATTGCGAATCAGTTGTATAACCAAAATTAGTTGCGTTTATTGTATAGTTTGTCCAAATATTCTTTTCTGTTCCATTAACAATGTATTCTGTGACGTTTTGTCTTACTATATGCCCAGATGAATTTGTTGAGAGAGTGTGCGTTATGGCTCCTGTAACATTATAAAATGTTACATTGGCCCCCTTTAAAGGCTCTTTCCTTCCTGTGTCATTGACAAAAGCCTCAACATACCATTGCTTGAATAATCTCCCAGAAGATTGCACGCTGTGAGTTGTGTGGTTTGTGTTTAGGAGAGTGATGTTGTTGCGGGCGAGGACGAAGACGTCTCTATCCCAGGCATCCGAAATATTAGAGTCAATTATTATACTATCGTTAGATTGTATGTACAAATTATAATTAGTACCAACTAAAGATGATCCTAAAAATATCGAATTTTTTATAATAATGTTATCGGCTCTTAAATCCAGGTTTGCCGTATGGGCGTCACTGAACGTATCGTTTATAAGAGTGACACCTTTAGTGTTTAATGTTAGTCCTCTCCTATTATTAGAAGAAGCGTCTCCAATCCTTTCTATAAAAGAATTTATAATTGTGACATTTGCATTCGTTGAAGTATAAAACCTATAGTTAAAATTGGAAGATCTAGTGAAGTTAGAATAATTAGAAGTCAAAGCTCCGCCGAGTTCAATATAATACTGTCCAGATGAGCTACTATTCATCTCAAGTGTGCAACTTTCCATGATGAGATTGCCAGAGGAAGTGATGTTTATGCTTGCTGTGCTTGCATATCTACAAGGTCTAGTAGCCTCGCTTAAGTTGCTGAAAACAGCATCATTGTTTATTCTCGTGAAAATATCATGTAAAGTTTCTGTTGTTGTGACTTCTATTAAGTCTATTAAATGCATTGTTAATTTAACTTCAATATCTGAAGTGATCTTTAACGTCGTTCCGTTGCTCGA
>CAYTKV010000058.1:0-7136 GCA_964438545.1 Candidatus Woesearchaeota archaeon
AAAACAGAAGGCTTAAATAATAGATAAACCTTATGTTTTAGAATTCTCATAGGAGATCTCTATAGCACAAAGCAGAGCATTCTAAAGTTAGAAGGATTGCTCTACTTTCTTAAGTCATTTTTTACTTAATCCTTTTAATGTTCCAGAAACTCTTAATACTTTTATTTTATTAGGAGAAAGCTCGAATGATGCTCTTATTTTAGCAAGAGATTTTCTGTTTATTGCAAGTATTATTTTGTCATTAAATTTTTTATCTGAAATAAATAAAGGAGAAGCTTTAGCCAGTCCTAAAATGCCAACGTAATCTAAAATCGCCTCTTCCACTTCATTCTTGTCTTTTGCTTCTAGCAAAAGATAACGTCTTTTTATTCTCGCAGATGGTTTTAGTTTTGATTTCATTTTTATCTTTGTTAAAAAGAAGAAACGATTTTTATAATTATCTAATTTGCGATACTGTAAATTTAACGAATGAGAGCTATAATTTCTATAGATTTGAGAGGACAATTAACAATGATATTAATAGCACAACATATTCTAAAAAATAATATCGTAGATAAATTTAGGAGTTTTATGATGTAATTATTTATTAATGATATATCTAGTAAAGTGAAAAGAAGATTAAGAAGAATATCACTCACTAACGTTCAACATCCTAATTCGCAATTATGCTTTGATTCTTAGGGAATAATCGTCTGATTTGCGATTCTGTTTATACCTTCTCTGATTGCATTGCTCTCTAAAGCAAAACCTAAACTTTCTGCTCCGCCAATTTTGAAGTTATTTATGGCTACAACTTCTCCTTGAGTGTCTATCAAAGGTCCGCCTGAATTACCTGGATTTAGAGAAACATCTGTTTGAACATATTCTGCTAATCCATTTGGTCCGATTCTATCAACCGCAGATATTATCCCTTCTGTAACTGTAAAAGATAAACCTAAAGGATTCCCTATTGCTATGACTTTCCTTCCTGCTTGCAATCTATCGGAATCTGCAAGTTTAAGATAATCATACTCCCCGGGAATTTGCAATAATGCTAAATCTCTTACTTCATCTCCTCCTATGAAAAAAGCTGGAAAAACTTTTCTGTCATAAGTTCTCACACTCACCTGGTCTTCTCTCTCCTTTATTATGTGGTAATTAGTTACTATATATCCTTCAGGATCTACGATGAAACCTGTTCCAAGAGAGCTTTCAGTTGCGACTGTCACAACGCTTTTTACAGCATCCTTTACAACTCCGGAAAAGTCTTCTTGAGCTGATTTTAATAGCTTTACCTCTTGCTCAAAGTCTTCTTGTTGTTTTGTTAACACAAAAGTAATTTCTCTAAAATTTTCTTGATATAAGGAATTGTAATTTTCAACTAAGTCTGTTGTAAAATCTCTTAGGTTTTCGTCTGCTTCTTGTAATTTTTTTATTGTGGAATCAATTTTTACATTTAATTCTGAAATTTGAATGCTCATGACTACAAAATAACTTGTTTGAATTATAGCTAACAGGATTACTAAGCTATAGAGAACGTTTCTATGCTTTTTGTGAGAGGTATGCAAATCGTGATGAGGCTTGTTTAATGAGATTTTCTTTGTTGTTGCCATAGATTAGTTTAATAAAAAGGATATTTATAGTTTGCTGAAGCAAACTATGAGTTATTAAGATATAAAAATAAATTTTAAGATGATTAGTGTGACTTGTTCTGTGATTAATGAAATAATACGTACTCCAAGCTAATTATACCTTTCAATGAGAAATCTCCTCATGCAACAACTATAAAAAAATATTTCTCCAATAAATTGCTAGCTTATCTAAAAAAATTATAGCCTGATTGAAAAATGATATAATTTTCTTGCGTGGGATAATAATAAAGAAAGTTATGGACGGAACGTTAAATTCCTTACATTGTTGAATTCACTTGATTCATTAACGGCATTATACCAATCTGCGTTTACAAATACTGTGAAAGTGCCGCCTTGCCAAATTTTTGTTGAAGATGCGTACACAGAAGCAATTCCTCCTGGAGATATGGATGGCGTACTCCTGAAAACTATTTCATTTGTTTGAATAATATTGAATCTTGTAGTACTTTGCCCAGCAACAGCATTTCCTATATTTTTAATATATGCATAAATATATGTTATATTTTGGGTAATATTAAAGGATGAAAATACTGATATTGAATCTACTATCAAGTCAGGCATTGATGTGTTTGTTATATTGGTAGGAATACAAGCACCATTTTGACATTGATAGTTTCCTAAAGAGGTACATAACACCCTAGTAGAAGTAATAACCGTTGCATTCGCACAATAATATTCATACAAATATGAACCAGAGCATTGGTCTGTGAATGAAGTATTAGCATTTGAAGTTGTTCCTCTCACAAAATAATTTATTCCTCCGTCTGTGTCAGTGCATGGTGGCACAACACATTGCCCATTAGAACATGTTTGTCCGCTTGGGCAACTTGTAACAGAACTCCATTCTAGGCAAGGATCTGAATCATAATATCCACATATTCTATAACCATTTCCTGAACATTGTCTTGCTCCTGAAGGAGAGCAGTCGTTTGTGCAAGTAGGAGGCGCATTACACTTTCCATCTTGACAAGTATAACCAGAGCCATAATTTGTGCAGCTAATGCCTTCTCTTATAATATTAGCTCCTGAACAATAAAACTCATTTAATTGAATATTTGTGCTACAAGAATCAGTCGAAGAATTAAATCCGCTTCTTGCTGTGCCTCTTACCCATGGATTTCTTCCGTTTGGGTATAAAGAATTTGCATCGCTATCACTGCATGAGCAGTCTGCGTTAGTTGAGCATTGATCTTGTTGAAAACCAATTCTTGTAACGCATTGCTGATTTTCACATCTTGAATAGAAAATATCTGCGCTGAACCTTATAGCACTGCCCTGAACTGGAGATCGAGAAACTTGATTATTAATAGAAACAAAAATGCCTCCAATAACTAGAACTCCGCCAATAATAATCAAAACTATTACAGGTAAAGCCAAGCCTCTTTTATTAATAATCATATAGTAGAGAGAGAGAGAGAGAACATCTTTATAAACTTTACTGTTTTTGATTTTATATGAGAATAGAAATTTTAAATTGGTGGAAACAAGCTCAAAAAGACTTGGGCGCTACAAAAGATGGCTCGAATTCTGGAAATTATGAGTGGGCGAGTTTTCAGGCACATCAAGCAACTGAAAAAGCGCTGAAAGCGTTATATATCAAAAAATATAAAAAACTAATGACCTCGTAGCGCTTGCGAAAAAAATTAATGCTCCTGAAAAAATTGTTTTACTTTGTAGTAAAATAAATCCTTCATACTCAGACACTCGATATCCTGACTCTTTAAAAAGTTATACTGTGAAGGAAGCAAAAGATGCTATAGAAATAGCTGAGTAAATTATAAAATGGATAGAAACAATCTTATAAAAAATCTTAGAGAATTTAAGAAAAAAATAGAAGGGAAGTATAAAATAGAAAAGATTATCTTGTTTGGTTCACGAGCAAGAAATAACAAAAAGCTTGGTTATGAAACTGATGTCGATTTTATCGTCGTTGGTAAATTTAAAGGCAAAAGTAACTTACAAAGAGCGCCACCTTTATATCTTAAATGGGAACTTGATTTGCCTGTTGATTTCTTATGCTACACTCCGGAAGAATTTAAAAAACTCTCTAAGATGATTACTATAGTAAGAGAAGCCAAGAGAAAGGGTATTGAGATTGTTTGAAAAAAGATAAAATAGACTAGTAGTATATTATACAAGAGAATTAATAATAAAATATATAAAATATTATTCAAGCGTTACTTGCAATTTTAAATCATCATTTGTTGGGTCAGAAAATTACTCAATTATCACAGATTATGTTGATTATTTATGCTATTTAAAACAATTTAGAATTTGACAAAACATATCAAAAACCTATTTAAACTCATTTTTCTTTTAGTGGTTGCGGGAACTCCTAGAAACCCGCTGGAGGTTTGTAGAATGAGAATTCATGCAATTGGCGGTTACAATGAAGTTGGCAAGAATATGACTGCCCTTGAAATTGGCGAGGATGCTATAATTTTTGATTCTGGATTGTTTTTGCCCGCTATTGTCGGTGTTGAAGAGCGCGAGAAGATACCTACTGAAAAAGGCATGCGGGCTTTGGGGGCTTTGCCTGACGATACTTATCTTGATAAGGAAAATTTGAGAGAGAAAGTAAGGGCGCTGTTGATCTCACATGCACATTTAGATCATGTCGGAGCTCTGCCTTATAATGCTTATAGATACAACGCTAGCGTTATCGGAACGCCTTACACTGTAGAGGTATTAAAAGTTTTAATGAAGGACAACAACCAAAAAATAGGCAACAGAATTATTTCTGTGAATCTAAACTCTAGTCATTTTGTGAGAGGAAAAAGAGAAAAATACAAAGTAGAATTTGTTAATATTACACATTCAACTTTACAATGTGCGGTTGTTGTTGTTCATACTAGAGAAGGCATCGTATTGTATGCTAATGATTATAAGCTAGATAATTCCCCTGTCATTGGAGAGAAGCCAAATTATAGAAGATTAAAAGAATTATCGCGAGAGGGCATCAAAGTTCTAATTGTAGATTGCTTATATGCCCTGGATGACAGAAAAACGCCTTCTGAAAAAATAGCTGTTGGCCTTTTGGAAGACGTTTTATTTTCCACAGAAAACAAAAATTCTGGAATTATTGTAACGACTTTTTCTTCTCATGTTGCAAGATTAAAAACAATAACAGAGTTTGGTAAAAGACTTGGCAGAGAAGTTATCTTTTTAGGAAGAAGTTTAGGCAAATATATGGAGGCAGCAAAAAAAGTTGGGGGAGTTTCATTTTTAAGAGATGCGAGAATTTTTACATACAGGAGACAAGTTGAAAAAATATTAATGCATATAAACAAAAACAAAAGAAGATATTTGATTGTTTGTACCGGCCACCAAGGCGAGCCTGGCTCTATTCTTGACAGAATTGCGAGAGACCAACTTCCTATAAAGCTTTCAAAAGAAGACCATATAATTTTTTCTTCTAGAACAATTCCAACGCCGATTAACGAGGCAAATAGGGAACATTTGCAGAAACGACTCAAAAAACATCAAGTCAGGGTTTTTGATAATTTGCATGTTTCCGGCCATGGGGGCAGAGAAGATTTGAGAGATTTCATAAAAATAACAAATCCTGAACATGTCATACCTTCTCATGGAGATTTGAAAAAAACAACTGCCGGAGCAGAGCTTGCGCAGGAATTAGGATATAAGCTAAATAAAACAGTACATTTAATGCAAAATGGCAGTTATGTCAAGATGTAGTCAGAAAATTTTTCTCATTAGTTCTTATTAAAAATCAAAGATAAGAGTAACAAATCTTGACTTAGATTGGTATTCTTTGAGATTAATTTCCCCAAATAATTACTATAAAGCTCTTGGAAAAACCTAGAAAAGCTAATTGTTTTGTTTGCTAATCAAGATTGTTAATAAAAATAGCGAAGTTAGATAATTAACAATATGCAGAGAAAATATAAAAACAAGGATAATAATAAAATAGGTAATTTGTTGTGATAATTAAATCTGTCAAGAATGAAGGCTATTCAGATTACTCTATATTAATACTTGCTTAAGTTCGTGGCATCAAAAAGGTAATTTTGTTTTGCCGCATTATCGCCCCGCCAAAGATTAGTTAAAAGGCAATAACAGAAAGTCATAGGATTTATAAAATTAGGAGTATTGGATATAAAAAAGAGAAAATGATAGAAGAGATTGCTGCCGGAATAAAAAATGCTTTGGATCACGGATCTACATTAGAAGAAGCTTCACAAAGTTTTATTACCGCAGGCTACAATAAAAATGAAGTTCAAGAAGCTGTAAAACTTATTTCTAAAGGAAATGTAGACATATACCCAGAAGCGCAAATTCAAAGCAATCAAAGTGAAACGAGCAAAAAAGAAAAAAAAGAAGTTAGCGGAAAAGTTGTTGTAATGCTAATTATTTTGCTTATATTGGCTACAACTCTGGGCATTTTAGGCTACTTTATCTATATCAAGCCTATTGACTGAGGTTATAAGGCTACTTAATGATACTGTCCTTTAAAGAAATATTCCGAACAGATAAAAGTTATTTGATTATCAAGTTTGCATAATCTCAAAGCAAGATAAACATTTATTCATTTAGTTAAATGCTATAAAATAGTAATAATGCGTTAGAGCCAAATTTTTACATGCACAGTGAAAATTGTCTACTGCAATTAATTAACTGAACAAATGAAAACAAAACCAATAAATTGGTTCATCTTGACGACAGTAAACATTAAAAAACATAGAAATATCTAGAAATATGGAAAATGAATTATTGTATAAAGCAGTGACTTTGCAAAAAGAATCTCAAGAGACAGAAAACAAGCTTGATTTTGTGAATGAACAAATAAAAGAATTAGAGAATTTTCATGAAGACTTAAAATTTTTAGAAAAAAATGGCAAGAAAGAAATCTTGGCCTCTTTGGGAAAGGGCGTCTACTTGAAAACAAGCTTAGAAGAAAAGAATGAACTTTTTGTTGATGTAGGGGCTGATGTTATCGTGAAAAAATCATTAGAGGAAACGAGGAAAGTAATTAAAGAGCAAATAAATAAATTCAAAGAAGCAAGAATTCAATTAATGCATCACTTAGAAAATTACAGAAGTGAATTTGGCAAGATGCTAAAAGAAATCGAAAAGATGAAGGAAATAGAGTCATTGAAGAAAAAAGAGAAAAAATCTTAATTTAATGAGAGTTCTTCAGCATAAGAACTTAATTTTATAAACTAATGCTGACTTAATTATAAATGACAAGTATAAAAGACTTGCAAGATATAGCAAATGTTCTAAGAAGAGATGTTTTGAAGATGACTAGCGAAGCAGGAAGTGGGCATCCTAGTTCTTGTTTATCATGTTCAGAAATTATGTCTGTGTTATTTTTTAATGAAATGAAATACGATACTAGCGATGCTTTAAATCCTGATAATGATGAATTTATTTTGAGCAAGGGGCATGCTGCCCCTATTTTATATGCTTGCTTATACAGAACAGGCTGTATAAAAAATGATTTAATGAAATCAAAGGATATATTTGCTATTGTAGTCTATGGTT
>CAYTKV010000059.1:0-7130 GCA_964438545.1 Candidatus Woesearchaeota archaeon
CAAGCCATAATACAACTATTGTGCGACCGACATGTTTAAATATATGTTATTTCTTAATATCGTATGTCCGATAAGAAACTGAAAGGGGGTAAAATTCAAAATGAATTGCTATGGCTGTTACGTTGGCTATGAAAAAAGTATTTCTAGAAGTTTTCTAACAAAAGAAGAGAAAATTGAAATGCTCGAGGAATACAAAAATTCCCTTGAAAAAGAATTAGAAGGAATAAACGAAAGAATTAAAGAACTAGGAAAAGAATGACTCTTTCTTTTTCCTTTTTTTATTTTTTTCAAGTAAATTCTAAAAAGAAGAGAGGTTTGGTTAACAATCATCCGTCATTTGCTTGTAAAAGCTCTAGCTCTTCACAGAGGTACTCTATCTCTTTTCTGTCTTCACTATCCAAAACAGTGTAATTTATTCTTTTTAAGTTATCTACCCTTGCTCTCAGAACCATCCCAATTTTTCCTTTATAGATTGCTCTGTCTGGAATAGGATTAACAACCCTTACGACATCTCCTTCAACATAACAACTTCTTTCTATTTTTTCCATGTTAAATTAGCCCTGCCAGGATTCGAACCTGGGTCTCGGGCGCCAAAGGCCCGCATACTTGACCACTATACTACAGGGCTATAAAGACAAAGAATAAAAAAGCTTTATAAGAGTTGTGATTTAAAATTTTAAAGGTTAATATTTTAAACCCTTGTTGTTTTATCTTTTTATGTATAAAAAAATGCAAGCCATATCTTGGGCTCTCTTTGATTTTGCAAATTCGTCATATTCCATAATTATTCTGACTTTCGTTTTTCCAATTTTTTTTAAAGATGTTATTGCAGGGAGAGCTTATGGAGATTTTTATTGGGGCCTAATAGCTAGCTTATCAATTTTAATTTCTGGAATTCTCGCGCCATTGATAGGAGCAGTAGTAGACTATAGTAAAAAACTCAAATTTACTTTTATTATTTTTGCATTGTTTTCAATTATAGGAACAGCCTTGCTTTACTTTTCTAGCCACAATCTTTTGTTTTTAGTTTCATCACTCTTTATCGTAACAAATTTATGTTATAATATTTCCCTTGGTTTATACGATTCTTTTCTTCCATATGTTTCCACGCCAAAGAACTCTGGCAGAGTCTCTGGTTTGGGTTACGGATTTGGTTATTTGGGTGGCTTCGTAGCGTTAATCTTGTTAAAACCTCTTTATGAAAGCGGCTATAACAGTGAATTTTTGCAACAATATAAACTGACTTTTGCTTTAGCTGCGGCTTTTTTTCTTTTTTTTGCTCTGCCAATGTTCTTTTTTGTGAGAGGCAGAAATATTAAAAAAATCAAAGGAAATTTTTTCCACTTTGTTTATAATGGTTTTTCAAGAACTCTTGATACCATAAAAAAAATAAAAAAACACAAAGAGATTGTATTTTTTATTATTGCTCTTTACCTTCTTAGTGATGCCCTGTACACAATCTTCGGTTTTATTTCTATTTACGCTAAAGATACTCTTTTGCTTTCAATTCCAGAGATAACTTCTATACTGCTTTTGATACATTTTGTTGCGTTTCCCTCTTCCATTTTTCTTGGATGGCTAAGCGATAAGAAAGGTTATAAAAAAGTTCTTCTGGCTACTATTGTTGGATGGATTATTATAATATCTTTATTATCGATAGCAAATTCTAAAAGTCAATTTTACCTTCTTGCAACATTTTCAGGGATTGTTATAGGAGGAAGCCAAGCCATTCCTAGAGCTTGGTTTGCTAAGATAATCCCTCATGAGAAACTTTGTGAATTCTTCGGTTTTAATAGCTTATCAACAAAAATAGCCGGCACAATCGGACCTTTGATTTTCGGCTCAATATCTTCTTTGTCAGGAAACCAGCGCATTGCAATGCTTTCCCTGTTGCCCTTGGTAATAGCGGCTTTCTTTATTTTCGCAAAAATAAGAGAATAAATTTAGAAATTAAAGAGTTTTTATTGATTAAATAATATTAGCTAGAAAGCTTTTTACCATTCTTTTAATTATCTCTTCAGCATCTTTCAATATTGTTCCTTATACCTTCCTCTTGCCTCAACCTTCTTCAATCTTTCAATTGTTTCTTTATAATTTCTTGAAATTTCATAACCTTTCAAAATTGCCTTAAAATAATCCTGCCATTTGGAAAAATGCTTTGCCTCTAAAGCTTCTTTAATCAGATGCAAATCAACCGCTTTATCTTCTATTCTGTTCGAATAAAAACCCAGGCCAAAATCAACAAAATAAACTTTGTTTTCTCTTTCATTAAAAATCATATTAGATGTTGTTAAGTCTCCATGGATAATTCCATTGTCATGCAACTTTGCAATATTATCTCCAACTTGCTCACAAATCTCTTGCCAATTTTTCAAATTATCTAAACTCTCAGATAACTTTAAACCATTAATAAATTCCATATCAATTTCATAGTCATTAGAAACTTTTTTAATTTCGGGAACAGAAATTAATTTTGAAGCTTTCTCTAAAAGCCCTGCTTCTCTTTTTGTCCTTGCTTTTCTTAACTTTTCATCTAGCTCTTTGATCCTATAACCCTTGCTAATTCTTCTTTTCAGTAACAAATCCCCTTTTCTAATCAAAACAGCTTCTGCACCTCTTTGTATTATTTCTTCTTTCATGTTGAGCTGAAAAAGATATTAAACCAATTTTTTCATTAACTCTTTTCTTATTAATTCTTTCTTTTCTTTAGAAATAGAAAACAATACTTTTTCTATCATTTTCTCAGAAATGGTAAAAATATAGTTCAGCTTAACAATACTATTCTTAATTGCTCCTTCCTTTTTAAATAGGGGTATGCCCCTCATCTTTAGGTTTGAAGTTATTCCTGCAACTGTTACATTACTAAGCTCTTCAAATAGCACTAAAGTCGGCCTCTTTTTTACCTCGAAAGTATCGGTAAACTGAATAGAAGCAAGCACTACCTCTCCAAATTTATGCATTATTCCATTCCTCGTCTTCTTTATTGCCCCATAATTCTCTCATCTTTTCCTGTTGTATTTTATGCAAAAATTCATCATACTGATTATTCTCCCTAACTCTTCTAAATAACAAAATCATCTTTTCAATCAATTCATTATAGGTTTGTCTAGGATGCTCTCTTATTTCCTTAAGCGTTTGAATTATTCTTTTATCTAGTAATATTGTTGATTGATTTGCCATTTTCATGTTATTTGTCTTCTATACATTGACTATATATCAACTATATAAAGCTTTCTTTTTCTTTTATCGAGTACGTATTCTGGTTAATGACGGTATTTTTAATTTTAGCCTATAGTTTTATTATTTAATTAACCTTAATAACACATGGGTTACTTTTTATAGTATTTTGGTATTACACTCCGATTTATTAACACCATAATAACTGCTGTCAATAAGGAAGCGCAGTTAAGCTAATCTTTTCATTTCCTTAATTTTATTAAAATCTCAATTGCACTAGTCTCGCTTCTTGAAAAAGAAATTTTCAAAATAAGGAGATTCAATGAGGTGATAATCTCTAAATCTGCTGCAGAATATGTTTCCGATTGATAAATTTGCCCTCTCAAAATCTGAAAACGAAGATACCAAGTCGCTTGTATCTAAAAGATGAGGTTCTTCATTAATAAGGGTATGTAAAGCAGTCGCAGAAGCCTTAATTAATCTGTCCCATGTCATGATTAACTTTCTGCGGCCGTCTGTTAAACCGTTTGCCAAAGCGAGTGAAATAAGTGTCTTATCAGTCTCGCTAAGAGGCTTTCTGCCTTCTAAAGAGACTTTTGGCACAAGTCTGTAAATTCTTTCAACTAGAGGATCTTCTTCAATCCCACTTATCCTTTCATTATTTCGCATTGCCGCGTCGCATATTAAATCTAAGGGTTTAGTCATATCTTCTTTAGAAGCAAACGAATTCCATTTTGCATCAATGCCTTCAATTCTGTCTATGGCCCTCTCTCTAAGCCTGTCTAGTTCGCTAACGACCCCGCTTGTAATGAAAACATTATCTTTAGAAAGCAATTCCTCTACAAAAGAAGCGTAGCCAGAAAGTTTTTGATGAAGTTCATAAAATTTTCTTTTGTATCTTTCATCTTTATTATACTTTAAAATACCAAGATACAAGGAGAATAAATCTGCATTATGATATGGATATGGCAAAGAAAACCGAAGATGATTTGTGTCTATGTAAACATCCCTGCTCTGGTCTCTAGCTACTTCTCTCTGCATAGCTGAAAAAAAATCAGCAAAATCAGTTCTATATTCAAAACTTTTACGGAGTCTTGAGTCAACCATGTTGTTATTTACTAAAACCTCATTTTCTTCCCAAATTTTTTCGCAAGTTTCATAATTGTTTTCTGATCTAATTTGCCTTCTTCTAGCTCTGCTTGTGATTTAATCATTTCTTTTAGCATTTTATATTGTTTAATCAGCATTCTGACATCTGTTGTTGCTGCTCCAGAGCCTTTAGCAATTCTTTGAATTCTTGAAGTTTGTTTTTCTAAAATTTCGGGATTTTCAATTTCTTCTTCTGTCATTGAATTAACAATGTGTTTCCATTTCTTCACTTTTTCTTGCTGACTCTCAAGCTTCTCTTCTCCTATTTTTTCTTTTAATTTCCCAAAACCAGGAATTAAGCCAATAATTTTATCAAAAGAGCCTATATTTTCCATAGCACCAACTTGCTCTGCGACATCTCTTAGAGTTAACTTGCCTTCTTGCAATTTTTTTTGCTGTCTTTCAATTTCTTTTTCATCCATGACGGAATGTATTTTCTCGATTAGCGTTTTTAAATCGCCCATTCCTAATAACCTGCTTAAAAATGATTCCGGATCAAATGTTTCTAAATCGCTTGGCTTTTCTCCTGTTCCAATAAAAATAACAGGCACTTTGATTTCTGCGCAGGCTGTTAATGCTCCGCCTCCTTTTGCAGTTGAGTCCATTCTCGTTATTATGACTCCAGTTATGTTTACTGCCTCTTTAAAAATTTGGGATTGAGTTTTTGCAGCTTGACCTATGTCTGCGGGCATTACTAAAAATGTTTCAGTTGGATCTATAAGCCTATAAATTGATTTTAATTCGTCAATTAATTCTTTATTCAGGGCATCTCTTCCCGCTGTGTCAACAATGACTAAGTCATATTTCGTGATTTCTTTTTCATATTTTTTCCATATTTTTATAGGGTCTTTCTCATTTTTATCAATAAAGCAGGGCACCTTTATTTTCTCACAAACTTGTTTTAGTTGCTCTGGAGCAGCAGGTCTATGGATGTCTAAGCCAACCGCACAAACTTTTTTCCCTCTTTTGGTATAATAAGATGCTATTTTTCCTATCGAAGTAGTTTTTCCAGAGCCATATAAACCAACAAACAAAAATACATTTCTCTTTCCTAAAATAATCTCTTTTTTCTTTCCTAGGATTCCAATTAATTCGTCATGCAATAGCTTAATAATATGTTCTTTTTTCTCAATTCCCTTTATTCTTTCATCAAAAGCGGATTTCCTTATTTTATGCGTTAATTCTAAAACCAGAGACACATTAACATCTGCTTCAATCAGGGCTCTTTGTAAGTCTCTTACTATGCTTTCTACTGAATCTTTATCCAGAAAAATGGCATTCGCTATCTTGTCTGTTGCCCTTCGTAACGCGTTTGATAGTTTTTCCAACATAAAAAACTAAGCAAAAATAAGCTTAATAAAGTTGTTGTTTTATAATGTGGCATGAAGAAGGTGATGGCTCTAATAAACAACAAGGAAAAAAACATTTTTGTCAAAAAAGAAATTCCTAGAGATATTTTGGCTTTTGGAAGCTGGATTTTTTATATTCTTGTAATTGCCAGAGCATTAATCAAACCTTACAGGCCTTTCGTGGATCAGCTAGTAATATCTGGAATTATCTTATTAATTTCAGAATTAATAATTAATCACGATACCTACACAGCAAAAGCAATTGTTTTGGTATTCTTCACCTCACTTTTTTATCAGGACAGAATATTCACAATATTTGCCTTTTTGGTTTTCTTGGGCTTAATTTTTTCTTCATATTATTGCGGAAACAAAAAATTAGATATTTTGAAAGGGCTTATGATTGGAACGATAAGTATAATTGTGGGTTATTATGGAGCTAATTTGATGGTGTGACTTCAGAAGTATATATGGTATCTATGTCCCTCGCGTTAGCCTCTACTTTCTCTTGCCTTCTTCTTTTTTTACTTTTTTGCAGCAATCACTTATTTTTTTGCTTTTATTTTTTCCATTAAGTTAACTTTTTTGCTTAACTTGTCTTCCAAGCCAAGCCTTTCAGTTAATTCTTTGTAGCGGTTCCTTATTGTTACTTCTGTGATGCCAGCAACGTCTGCAACTTCTCTTTGAGTTTTTTTCTCGTCGTTGAGCAGGGCAGCCACATAAAGAGCAGCAGCGGCAATTCCTGCAGGTCCTCTGCCCGAGGTTAGTTCAGAAACATCGGCTTTTTTTAGTGTTTTAAAGGCATCATTTTGAGTTTTTGGAGATAAATGCAAGATTGAAGAAAATCTTAGGATATAATCTTTAGGAGAACTAGGCCTAACTTTTATTTTCAGTTTTCTTACTACGAATCTGTAAGTTCTGCCAATTTCTTTTCTTTCAACGTCAGAAGCTTCTGCTATTTCGTCTAAAGTTCTAGGGATGTTGTAAGAGCGGCATGCGGCGTAAATACAAGCAGCGATTACAGATTCCATTGATCTTCCTCGAACAAGGCCTCGCTGCAAGACATAATTATAAACTCTTGAGGCTTCGTCTCTTATTACAGAAGGCAAGCTTAGGAAAGAAGCAACTCTTCTTAATTCGGCCATTGCCAGTCTTAAATTTCTTTCAATGGATGTTGAGACTCTTTCCTGCCATTTCTTTAGCCTTAGAAATTTCCTTGTTTGTCCCGATTCTAACTTGTAAATATCAGACATCTCACCAACATTAGTGGTTAGCCCTTTGTCGTACTTCTGCATCGATATTGGCGCACCTCCGCGACCTTTCTTCTCTGATTTGTCAAATTGTCCGCCGCCTTCTTGACTTGTGTCTACTATTTTTTCCTCTATGATTAAACCACATTCATTGCATACTATCTCGCCCTTTTGCGAGTCGTAAGTTAAATCAACACTTTCACATTCC
>CAYTKV010000060.1:0-6971 GCA_964438545.1 Candidatus Woesearchaeota archaeon
CCAATCTCTTGGTCCGGAGTTATCAATTACATTTCCATCTTGGTCTAAATGTATTTTGATAGCATAATTTGAAATTGTTCTCTTGCCATTTTCTCTGTAGCTAGTAATCTCATAATCATAAACTATAACATACTCAGTTAGAGTTTTTTCCGGATTTGTGTACATGATAGCACTCTCAAACTTAAATTCATCTTCCAAAAACTCTTCATCAACAAAAGACTTAACAAAGTTATCAGATGATTCTAGAATATTATTGGGAATTTCCTCTTTATTGGTCTTTAATTCTTTTTCATTCAATTCTGGTTTAGTAATTCTGATTTTATTTAACTCGCTAACATAAACACCCCCAATAAAGTCTCCAGTTGGTTGTTCTTCTGCAATTATCTCCGAAACACCAGATAAATCTTCATTACTCTTCGTAGACTCTTCAATAATTGTTTCAGTTAGAGAAGTTTCGGAATTACTCGTCAAAGTATTTTTTGATACGGCCTTTCTTGTAGGTTGTTCGTCTATGGAATCTTTATTAATGAAAACAAACACAAGAACAGATAAGATTATAACTAACAAAATAACTTTAGAAGCGGGAAAATTAGGTTTCTTCCCCATTTTTGCCATGAAATTCTAGCAAACAAACTTTATATAATTTACGAATTTTTTGACTTTCTATTAATTAAGGTTTATTGTTCCATTTGCTATTTTAGTATCCCAGCTAAATTTTTATTGTTGGAATTCAGATTCTTGATGCCTCAATTATCAAGTTATTGTAAGAAACTTTTCCTCGTCTTTTTTTGAGGTTTTAGGGATTTCTAAGTTTGCCCTTTCTATTAATATGCTGCTTTGCGTAATACTTAAATACTTACATACTTACTTAGTACTAATAGAATAAAAGGGGGTAGTATCTCTTATGAGATATTGCTCCCTCCCTTTAAATCTTTAACAATGAAAGTTATTATTTTTAATGATACTCAAAATTTCAATGGTTCCTTAAATTTTATTAATGATCGCTTTAATAAAAATAAGAAAAGATTCTGGGACTATAAAAAATACATCCCCTTTCTTCTAAAAAAGGTTAAGTCTTTGGATGAATTTAATAATCTTGATCTTAGATTAGTTAAAACTTATTTTTATGAAGGGAGATATAGCTCTAATTTAATGAAAAACTTCAAATGGAACACAAATAAGAAAATAAGAGAGCTTAACCAGATGATAGCAAAAGAACAGAATTTATTAAACATGATTTCACAACAGACAAATGTTTCAAAAATGCTAAGAAAAAAAGTAAATAAGCATGTTGAGGAAATTAAAAGAGACCTTGAAGAGAAGAAAAATAGCTACTTTAGGTATATTAAAAAACAGGAGAGAAATTTTGAAGGTCAAAGAATTTTATTCGAAGAACTAAAGGGTAATCCTCTTATAGATATTAGACTCACACCCTTAAAACAAAGCGAAGGAGAGATCTATCAAAAGGGTGTTGATGTTTTAATTGCAACAGATTTAGTTCATTTAGCACACACAGATGCCTTTGATATTGCAATTATTCTTAGTGGAGACACAGATTTAGTCGAAGCCGTGAAACTAATCAAGACCCTTGGCAAAACCACAATTATCTTTTCATATCATACTCCTAATAATCCAAAAAAGAGCAATATTTCAGATTTAATGAATGTTGGAAAATTTATCAACATTAGAGATTTCACAAATGAAGAAATATTGGAGATGTCTGATTTGAGGGAAAAGAAAAAATAGCTATGGCTATTAATAGAATCAACTAACTTTCACAATTGACATAATTTCTTTTATGATTTTTTCAGAGTCTATGCCTTCTGCTTGAGCCCTATAAGTTAAGATTATTCTGTGTCTTAGCACGTCACGAATAATTCTTTCAATATCCTTTGGAACGACATAATTTCTTCCTCTTAACAAGGCTTCGGCCTTTGACGCTATGAATAACGCGATGCTTGCTCTTGGTGAGCCCCCAAGCTCTATGTATTCACCATATCTAAAGTCTTTATCTCTAGTTTTCTTAACAATTCCTAAAATATACTTCTTAATTTTTTCATCTAGATAAACTCTATGAGTCAATTTTTGCATTTCTATTATTTTCTTTGGTGAGACTATTGGTTTTATCTCAAAATCCTCAAATTTCTTGAACGTAACATTTTCTTCCATTACTCTCATCTCATCTTCCTCTTTTGGATAAGAAAAAACAACTTTGAAAATAAATCTGTCTACTTGTGCTTCTGGAAGAGTATAGACGCCCTCTGTTTCAAGGGGATTTTGATTGGCCATCACAAAAAAAGGCAGAGGCAGAGGAAATGTTGTTTTTCCAATCGTTACTTGTTTTTCCTGCATTGCTTCGATCAAAGCAGATTGCGTGTTATGTGAAATAATTCCTCCAAAACCGGCGACAAAAGAGTGTCTCTCTTTCATAGAAAAATCATAAAGCCAATATTCCTTATTTGGCTTGATTGATTTGCTTTCCTTAACAAAATCACAATAAAAATCTCCTTTGATTAATTTCCTAAGGCTATCTAGATTATAATTTGCATTTGAGAAACTATCTGTGATTTTTCCAAGTCTATAACGGCTATGCGTTAAGGCGTTCTTTGGATTTTCAAGATTATGAGCATGCATTCCCGTTAAACTATAAAATTCCTTGTGTGTCAGGTGATTAGATTTTCTAAATTCTCTGATAAAATGATGCATGTCAGGAATCAAATCTGTTTTTTTCTTTTTAGGATTTTTTATATATGGCAACAAATTTTTCAGTTTTTGATTATTCTCTTCTGAATAAAAACCTATTTCTCTAGAAAAGTCATAAAGTTGACCGCCATAAAGTCTTAGATTATAGAATTTTCTTTTATAAGAATAATTTCCAATTTTTGTTTTGGAAAGCTCTTTGTTAATATGAGCAACGAAACCCAATCTGAGCGAAAGATAAGCCAATGAATTTGCAATTTTCTCACTCTTTGTAGTTATCTTCACACAATCTCTAGAAACGCCGCCGTCACAATCATAATAAACTCTTAAGAATTCTTTAACAATATTATTATCAGCGGTCAATATGAATTTGGGAATAGACTTTTTGCCGGCTTTTAAGTGAGGATTATAACCTAGTGATTTTAACATGCCAATAAGAGAGATAGAGCTGAAGGCTACCCTATATTGTTTTCTTTTTTTATCATAAAGCAGATTTACGTCTAAATCAAAAAGATTTTTAATAAGTTTAATAAACAACTTCGGGATTCCTTCATTTTTCATTGTTAAGTAAAAGTTTCTTCCGCTAACACTTCCTTCAGAGATTAGTATCGCCATGAATTGTGCAAATTCTTTTGTGATAAATTCAGACTTTTTAATTCCATGAATTTGCCCAAATTGTTTTGCTTCAGAGAAAAATATGTTTTTTGTAGAATAGCCGATATATCTTGGTTTAGTTTTCATAAATGTTTTAATTAAATTATCGTCTTTTTTGTTACTGACCTTTAATTTTTCTTTTATTTTTCTGTGCCCTAATTTTTTATATTGCTGAATTTTCATGTATAATCTCTTTCTCCTCTCTACCTCTCCCACAATTTCTTCAGACTTATTCAAAAACTCATCATTATACAATAGCTTGTTATCGCATTTAACTGGAATTTTTCTTGGTATAAGAACACAATCACCCTTTCTTAATTGCTTTGCTTGGATGTTTATTACCTTGCCGTCTTTTAATGTGAAGAATGGATGAATAGGGGATGTTTTTATCTTTCTGCCAGTTTTTAATTCAACTTCATAATATGGATCTTTAGTTTTCTGTTTATAGAGATATTTTACTTCTTCTGGTTTTATTTTATAATCAGAGAGATCAAAGGCAAGGAGTTTTAAAGGTTTTTTTGGTATTGTCCATTGTTCATTGCCTTGCTTTAAAGTTTTTTTTCCATTATATTTTTTTATAATGTCTCTTATGTACGCAACTTCTCCATTTTCCGTTATAATCGGCGTATCACCTAAGACACACTTCGGAGGGCTTCTGTTTATTTCGTCTGCTACAATGAAATTCGCAAATATTGGGCCCTTGACAATCTCAAATCCTTTTTGAGGATCATAAGTTGTCAAGCCAGTAATATCAGTTGGAAGCAAATCAACTGTAAACTGTATTCTTTTCGAGGTGCATCCGCTTGCTTGAGCAAGTGCCTTTATTACTAGCGTTTTTGCTATGCCTGGAATACCCTCAACCAAGACATGACCATCACACAATATTGCTCTAATGAGAGAATCTACTACTTCCTCATGCCCAAAAAATACCTTCCCAATTTCCTTTTTGATCTGTGATGTTATTTCAGCATTTCTTTTTATTTCTGTCGGACTTGCCTTTTTCACAGAAATTAGTTCAGCTGTTTCCATATTCTCTTTTAATAATTGGAACAAGCTATGAAGATTATTAAATGTTTTTATTAATAGATATTGTCTATTTGCGTATTTACTTGAAGGACGCCCAGCCTGTTTAGGACTGGGGAGGAAGTCACAAATCAATACTCTGGAAACAAAATATTTTTGAATTTGTTGTAAAGTTTCTTAATCAAAGTTTCTTTTTCTTTAATACTTTCTGGCTTGCTTTCATAAATATTACTTTTTTTAAAATCTTCTTGTGCTTCTTTACTCAGTTTAATTCTTTTGTAATAATAATAAATGAAACCTAATACAAATACTATGAGGCTTGCGATACTTACTATTCCAAATATGTTTTCTTCTATTCCCCTGATAGCTCTTTGACTTGGCGGCTGGGTTATTGTTTGCTTGCAGGATTCAAATGCTTGCTCTGCTTTTTCTCTGCTTTCTTCTATTTTTCCTTGACTAAGTAAAACTTTTGCGTCTTCAATGACATCGGCAAGTTCTGCGCACACAGGATTGCCTATGATAAATTCCTCAATAAATATTATTCTCTCTATTACATCTGGCTCTTTCTCTATTTCAATAAATAATTTTCCCCAGTCGCTATAGTCCGGGTCTTCTACTGTGCCGTTTATAGTAATTTCAAATATGCCTGTTTCCTGCGTGTCAACATCAACTATGAGAGTAACATTTTCTCTTGCGCCAGCAGGAAGAAAATCAATAAACGATTTGTCGAAACTTGCTATTAAATCACTCCTTAATAAGCCATTTTTTGCGATTATGCTGTCCAAAACTATTCTGTTTAAATCTACTTTTCCGTCATTAACAATTCCTAGCGGAATAACAAGCTTATCTTTTTTCTTTGCTGAAACAGGCTCTGGCACTATAATTTTCAAAGAAATTGGTGTTTTGACTGTTCTTGAGCCTCCGCCGCTTGATGGAGTAGGAGTAGAAGTAGTTGTTACAGTTAACTCTACAGTGAAGTTATTGCTTGTGACATTTCTTATTAGAGAATTACTGGCGTTATATTCATAAGCTGTAATACTATAGTTTGCGTTTGCAGCGCTTGAGGAAGAAAATTGAACTTGTGGAGTTGTGCCATTGGTCCAATTAGTTATGGTTACTGTGATTGCATTGCCTGCATCGCCAGCAATCTTAGTAGCAACAAATCCGATTGTTTGATTCCTGCAAGAATCAGAAGCATCTGTATCAGAAAAATGACTTGTTAATGTAACGCTACGAGGGCTCCCAGAAGAAGTGTCATCTATATTGTTATAAAATGTAACCGGTACATTAGTATGGTTTGTTGTTAAATTCCAAGAAGTAGAATTGCTAAGCTTTTGATTGGAAACATTCAAAATTAAAATTATTTTTCCGGTGCAAGTTGTCTCATCTGTGAAGTTTGCTGTGAAATTCCATAAAAACTCTGTAGCGTTGCCGTTTCCTAAAGTAGAGTTTCTAGTAATATTATTTATTATTAGCGTATAATTTAATGTGTCGTTTAGTATAATTCCTACAGTATGATTTACTGTAAAGTTCAGTCTAGAGGAAACATTCTCGACAAGATTAAATTCAAAACCTGTTGTTGGTAAAACAATTCTAGGATAATCAAAAACTATTAAAGTGAATGTATCAGAGTCTGTTCTGCCAGTTGAGTCATTAACAGAAATATTAAATTCCCAAACTCCGGCATGTGTTTGGTTTAAGGCAAGATTAATAATTCCCCTTGTTGAGTTTATAGTTAGGAAATTGCCTCCTGAAGTCAAGTTTCTTATGGTGTATGTTAAATTACTTCCTGGCTTAGTTTCATTGATATCTTCTAAATCTGTTGCGTTGACGTCAATATAAAGGGTTTCAATAATTGAAGTATTTATATTATCTATTTTTGTCATATTTGGCGGATGTTGAGTTTCAAACACTGTTAGATTAAAAGATATAAAACTAGAGGCATTACTTCTGTCTGTGAAGTTTATTGTTATGTTGTAATTTCCAACATCTGTCTTATTTGGAATAAAGATTGCTTGGAATTTAGTTCTCCCGCTAGCGGGAAATGAAGGAGTATCTTCTGACAAACTAAAGAGTTTTGTGTTAGGGCCTCTGATTGTTAAATTAACTGACATGCTTTCGTTGTAAAAGGATTTTTGGTTAGCTGGTATGTTATAATCATCGTCATCAACAAAAACCTGTGTTGTTGTGTAATTGTCTTCTGTAGCATTTATATTCGAATTAGCGTCTCTTGAGGCGTTTGTAACAGTAATAGGAGTTTCGATAGATGGAGCGTCATTAGTATTATTTACGGTGAAATTAAATCTTAATGCAGATGGTGTTTTTCCGTCAGAAGCGTTAATTGTTACGATGTGCTGTCCGACATCAGAATCATCCGGGGTGAAATTAATTATTCCTGTTGCGGAATTTAATGAAAATCTTGGGAAAGAAGTATCGTTTATGTGCGAGAACGTTATAGAATCCAAATCAGCGTCAGTCACATTTCTACTTAAATTCAAATAAAATTCTACTCCTTCTGTTAGAGTGTGATTTGTTTGGGTGCTAGCGTTCCATACAGGCGCGCTGTTTTGCGTTATGTTCACATAAAATACTTT
>CAYTKV010000061.1:0-6849 GCA_964438545.1 Candidatus Woesearchaeota archaeon
CAGTACAATAACTATTGGATTTACCTCCCTGCCATGTGCAATTTTTTCCAGTTATAACACTTGTTGTACATGACGTCTGATCATTTAAACTCCAACAATTTAATTCTTGACACCAACTACCCCATGAATCATTTTTCCATGTACAGCCGCTAGCAGTATCACAACCAGAACTTGTGTTATAGCTCCAACAGCTTGCCGCAGAAACAAAAGAAGATGAGAACAACACAACAAAGATAAAAAATATTATACCAAAGAAAAATAAAATTATAGGCCGAATATATTTATCTCCCATTTCACCACTTTTTATTACGAAATTTATCCGTTAATAACAATTTTTTCCTTTATAAATCTTTCGGCGAAGAGCGAAGGAAATAGAACAAAAAGTCATAATTATAGCAACTGACTTAAATAATTCCACAAATTGTCAGATGCTATATTCAAGGGAATTAAATGGCCTGGTGAAAAATTTAGGTTTCTTATTATATTTTAAATTTCATAACTATTTCCCTAAACCTCTTGGGATACTTTCTTAAATAAGTTTTGAGTTTCTTTTTATCTATTCTTTTCTTGAATTCATTTGTTAATTCTTCATCTAAATGCTGTTTATAGTAAATTATGTCAATGAAGGTTTTTTCTATGTTCGAATAGGGGTAATAAAAATCTCCCTGTTTCATATAATCAATTCCAAAAAAATATTTTGGTGATATTCTTCTTATAATAATACTATTTCCGAACACTTTTCTTATACCGGGTCTTATTTTTTTGACTGTAACAATTACAGGATTTGTCTCTTGCTCCCATAAATTATGAGCACTAAGAGCATCTTGTAACCCTAAATACGCTGGTTTGAAACAAAACACTGTTAATGACGGGTTTTCATGAATTGTATAAAATCCTTTTGTTAGCCTTCTGATTTCTCTTTTTCTAATTAAATTATTTACAACTAAATAAATATATTCTGTATCGTTTTTTATAAATTTTTTGAGAGAGTTTATACTAACAACAGGACTTTCCTCAAAAAATTCTCTAATCCTATTTAAGTATTTTATCTTTCCCATTTTATCTGTTTTTTTATAGATTCAAAAAGTTGTTTTGAATTTGGAACTGCCCCCAAAATAACAATTGTTGCTAAAATTTCTTCATCTGCCGGCTTTGTAAAATTCTTAATTAACTTCTTTAAATGTTCCTTGACATTATCAACCTTTACATAATTTAACAAAAAATAAACATCATATAAATCACGAATTTTTCTTCTTTTTAAGTAAGTGTCGATTTTTTCAATGATTAAATCTTCAGGAGATAATGTGTAAACGTTGATAAAGAAACTTTCGGAAGTTTCATATTCTTTTAAAATAGATTTTTTTATTTGAAAAGTTGCTTCGAATCTTAATGGAATCTCATCAAATTTTAGCTCAGAGTAAACGGAATTCTCTTTTATCCTTTTTTTAAATATCTTAAAACCTCTTTTTTCTAATATCCGAAAGAACAATTCTATTTTCTTTTCGTCTTTGGGGAGATAAACGTCAATATCTTCAGAAAATCTGTTTCCATTGTAACAGCGCCATATTGCTGTTCCTCCATGAATTACTGCCTTTGGAAAGAAATTATAAAGTTCTTCTATTAAGACGTCTTGAGCATATGCTGTATCTTTCAAAGCTTTTTTCTTTAACTTCAAGTTTAATGGTATTTTAGGCGTCATTTTAATAATTAACCAAACTTATATACATGTATAAGTTTAGTAGATTTATAAATCTTTCGGCGATTGCATTGTTGAGTTAGAGGAACTTTTTGCAGTGTAACAAATTATAAAAATAGAGGGGTTTCACTATTTTTATGTCATGTGCAAGATTAATATTGTTTATACAAGCATTAGCATTTTTGTGATTGGGATTTATCTTTCTGGCTAAGGGCTTCCTTTAGATGAAAATTCTGTTACTATTTATGCCCTGATGTTGCCGAATGAAATTATAATAAATTTCATATCCTTCCATAATATCATGAGCAGACTCTATACAACCATGAAAAAAATCCCTTATCATTTTTCTGTTTTGTTTTAGACAAAGCTGACTTCAATATTCTGTTTTTGATATCTTAGCTCAGCTTCTCATTTATTTTCTTTAGATTGAAAAGCATTACTTTTTGTAGGTTTGAAAGGAGTTTTTTATTTTTCTTTATTCTTGCTCCTTTAGTATAACTCAAGTATTCATCCAATAATCCATATGGAATATCAAATATAGGAATATCCCTTGATTGCAATAAATGAAAGGTGATTAATCTTGTTGTTCTGCTATTTCCGTCTTCAAATGGATGTATATGCTGAAATTCATTATGAAAATAAACTGCAAAATTTAAGATCTCTTTAAGAGACACTTTATCTTTTTTAATAAATTCGTTATATTTTTTGATTAATTCTTCGAACTCTTTTTCAATATCTCTTGCTTTGGTTATTCTAAAGCTTGGGTTTTCTGAGATGTGAACTTCTATCTTTCTTATCTTACCGGCAATGCTTGGAACATGTTGCATTGATAAGTAATGATAATCCAGAATTATCTGTAAGGTCAATGGTTTTTTATCTTGGCTATCCTTCAACATCTGCAAAAGTGCCTTTTGATAATTCTTAACTTCATCAATATCCTTGCTTCTAAGATTAGCTGGAATTATTTTATCTTTTAAAATTCTTTTAGTTTCATTTAGGGTTATTGGATTTCCTTCTAAAGACAAACTATGGTGAATAAAAGAAACCTCAAATTCATCGATTATCTGCATATATCTTGCTTCATTCCCTCTTTTTAATCTCCTAAATTTAACAAGCTCTTTCTTAATCTCTTCTAAATAGCTGGTTGTATCTTCAGTTACTATCCTATGCTTATATCCAAAATAAACTAAAAGATTGTTCAACAAAACATTATAGAAAACCTTCACCCTTAGAGGTTTTTCAGAGATTATTAAAAGCAACCCGTCTTTGTATAAAATATCCACATATTTTCTAAGTGTAACTGGATGTAAATCTACGTCATTTGAAATTATTTCTCTTTTCTGCAAGGCTCTGCTTAAAAATTTTGCAAGACCTGAATTTAAGAGTTGATTATAATTAATCCCGTTGCGCAGACAGTGAAAGATAATCTGATACAGTAATTTTGCGTTGTCAGTTTTTTTAATTTGGAAACCGTAGTTGGTCTTTGTCAGCAGGCCATCTTTGGTTAGTTCTGTAATCATCCTATAAATATTATCATATTCACTTTCATTCTTTTTGAATTTTTTAGCTACTTCTATAGGCTTTACAGGATGCCTATTGTTATAGGCAAATTCAAATACGTCATACTTTGTTACCATAATAATATTCCTCTTTCAATCTTTGAAAAGTGTTTTAAACAATTTTCAAGCCACAAAAACCATAGGTTTTTGATGTTTAAAAAACTTTCTATTTTATACTGTTTATCGTAAAAAGTACTATAAATAATGAATTATAGCAAAGATTAACCTTCCCTTACTAAAAAACCATAGAATTTAATTTTTTTAACGGATTTGAATTATTTTACTTAATCACTCAACAAAAATGGCTGGCTTTTCAGGCTTTGCCTTTTCAGCTTTATTTTCGGGATCATATTTATTTTTGTCATTAACGGCAAAAATCTTCACATCTTTCCCTATCCTAGAACTTAATTCTTTTGAATCATAAAAATCTAGCTCATTGGGCAATGTATAGATATAAACTTTCGTAACTACTTTGTCTTGTTTTTCTTTTAGTAATTTTATAATATTCATTATATCAAAAATTGTTTTTTCCATCGCTTCTTCTTCCTTATCAAATCTTTCGTTTATTTTGCTTTCATCAACTTCTGGCCATTTTTCTAAACTTATGAAATTTTTATTTCCAAGTTTTTCCCATAGCTCTTCTGCAACATGCGGACAAAAAACACTAAATATTTTAACAAAGCCTTCTAAATCTTTTTTACTAATTTCGTTATCTAAGTCATCAATTAATTTCCTTACTTTTATAACAGCAAAATTATATCTGAAGTTTTCAATTTCATTTGTAATTGATTTAATTGTTTCATTGAATTTGTGACAGACTTTTTCACTGGTTTTGCCTATTTTTGCATTTAAAACATAATTCATTACTTTATTAATAAATCGAAAGCTTCCTTCAATTCCTTCAGAGCTCCATTCTATATCTTTATCCGGCGAAGCTATAGAAACCAAAAATAATCTTGCTGTATCAATGCCATATTTTTCACTAACCTCTTCAGGCAAAACAACATTTCCTCTTGACTTTGACATAACAAAACCATCTTTATGTAGCATGCCTTGATTAAATAATTTTGGAAAAGGCTCATTAATTTTGATAAAGCTAAGATCTCTTAAAACTTTAATAAAGAATCTCGCGTAAATCAAATGCATTACGGCATGCTCTGCTCCGCCAATATATTGATTAACAGGAAGCCAGTATTCAACTTTGTTTTTGTCAAATGGTTTCTCTTTATTTTTATTGTCACAATACCTTAAGTAATACCAAGAGCTATCAAAGAAAGTGTCCATTGTATCTGTCTCGCGCCCTGCTTTTTTGCTGCACTTTGGGCATCTAACATTGACAAATTTCTCATTTGTCTCCAAGGGATTTCCTTTGCCAAATTTAACTTTCTCTGGCAAAATAACAGGCAAATCTTTTTCTGGCACAGGCACAATGCCACATTCATCACAATAGATAATTGGGATTGGAGTTCCCCAATATCTTTGCCTTGAAATTAGCCAATCCCTTAACTTATATTGAACTGATTTTTTTCCAAGATTTTTTATCTCAAGAGCTTTTGTAATGTGCTCTCTTGCTTCTACTGAAGATAAATGGTCAAAGCCTTCGGAGTTAGTTAAATAACCTTCTCCTTCGTAAGCTTCTTTCAATTTTTTTGCATTGAGTTTTATTAATCTTCCATCAACTTTTGGATTGATTACAACTTTAATCGGCAAATTATATTTTTTTGCAAATTCAAAATCTCTTTGATCATGAGCAGGAACAGCCATTACCATTCCAGAGCCATACTCGACAAGAACAAAATTCCCCACATAAATTGGAATTTTCTCATTTGTTAAAGGATGCCGCGCATAACTCCCCGTAAAAACACCTTCTTTTTCTAGCTTATCAATATCTTCTTGCTTTGTTGTTCTAATTTTTCTTAAAAAAGCTTCAACTTCTTTTTTTTGTTTTTCTGTAACAAGTTCTTTCAATCTCGGATGTTGAGCAGAAACAACCATAAATGTAACGCCAAATAAAGTGTCTGGGCGAGTTGTGAAAATTTTCCATTTTGTTGACCATTTATTAAGACAATGATTAAGAACAACTGGCTCTTCATTTCCTGTTATGTGCTCTTCTCCTGCTTCAAAGTTAATTAGGTTTCCTCCTAGTGCATTATAAATTCTTTCGGCTTGCTCTTTTCTTATCTCCGTGTCTTTCAAATCTCTTAAAATTATTATTTCCCCAACATTTCTTTTTATTTTTTCAAAATCAAATTTCCAGTTAAATGACTTTTTATATGGCTTATCATTACTTATTAACTTTGAATCAATGAATCCGGCGGCTAAAATTAATTTTTTGATTTTTACTTTCAGATTCTCAACAACTTTCAATGCTACAACGCTTCCTAAACTATGTCCTAACAAAACAGTATTTTCATCAAACTTTTCATTTTTTAAAACATGTTCAACTTGCTTATTTATGTTTGGTTTATTTGTATTTGGAAGCTTTGGTACAAAAACGTTGTAACCCCTTGATTCTAATTCTTTTTTTAGCCAAGGAAAGAAATTTTTGTTTGGAGAGCCAGTATAACCATGCAACAAAACATAATTTGAATTTTCAGAGATTTCAAACAAAATTTCAGTTCCAATGCTTCTTCCAATCCAGTTTCTTTGCATGATTTTAATTCTCTCAGGCCAATCAAGTTTTTCAATATCTCTTAACAATTCATCGGCATAATTTGTAATCTTAATAGACCACTGTTCAAGTTGTTTTATTTCTACCTCTGTGTCACTGTGTCTCCAGCACTTGCCGTCATGAACTTGCTCATTTGCTAAAACTGTTTTGCATTTGGAACACCAATTCACATTCGCTTCTTTTCTGTAGACTAGGCCTTTTTCGTATAGTTTTAAGAAAAAGTATTGATTCCATTTGTAATATTCAGGATCAGAAGTTTTTAGTAACCTAGACCAATCATAGCTTAGACCTAATGATTTTTGTTGTTTAATAAAATTTTTTATTGCGTTTTCTGTATAATTTTTTGGATGTTCGCCTGCTTGGATTGCAGCATTTTCAGCAGGCAAGCCAAAAGAGTCATATCCCATCGGATACAAAACATTAGCCCCTTGCATTCTTTTGAATCTCGCATAAATATCTCCTATAACATAATTAAATGCGTGCCCCATATGCAACCCAGAAGAAGAAGGATAAGGAAACATCTCTAAAACATAATACTTTTTTTTCTTTTTATCTTGCTTTACCTCAAATGCTTTTTCCTTCTCCCAACGCAATTGCCATTTTTTCTCAACAGCTTTAAAATTAAATTCTTGTTTTTTCTTTATATCCATAATTGAATCTATCAAAGAAGAAATTTAAATGTTTTCTTTTGTGAAAATTAAATTTGTTAATTTTAAATGCTAAACTAATCTAACTTTAATCAAATATTTTTTTATTCTTCTGTTTCAAAGTGTTTATCAAAACCTAATATTTCTTTGGGTCCAGAGGATAATGCCAATTGGAAAGTTATTGCACTTCATAATCAGGTTTATCATGAAGACTAAGCATATTTTACGGCGAGCCGTTGAAAGAAACGCTGCAGGGTTTTAACCCATAGATTGAAT
>CAYTKV010000062.1:0-6722 GCA_964438545.1 Candidatus Woesearchaeota archaeon
ATACAACTAAAATGAGTTCAAGAGGCCAGATTGTTATTCCTCTTGACATGAGAAAAGATATAAAAGAAGGGGACAAACTAATTGTAATCAGAAAAGATAACGAAATAATTATTAAAAAGTCTATTCCTGAATCTGCCCTCTGGTCGGAAAAATCTTTAGCTAAGACGTGGCTGAATAAAGAGGAAGACGATATATGGAAGGATTTGTAAAGGGGGATGTGGTTGTCTTAGAGTTTCCTTTTTCTAATTTGACTCAGGTTAAAAAAAGACCCTCTTTAATTATTAAAGTTCCAAAGGGAGATGATTTAATAGTATGTCAAATAACTGGAAAATCTTATGAAAAATCGGTTGAGATTTCAATAAGAAAGGAAGATTTTGCTAAAGGCAACCTAAAGGTTGAGAGTTATCTTAGATTAGATAAAATCTTTTCTATCGAGAAATCTTTGATAAAGTATAAAATAGGTTCATTAAAACAAGAAAAATTTGATGAAGTTATAAATGAGGTCTGTTCTTTTCTAAAAAATTAGCTAATTGATCCTTGGGATTCACGCTCGGACCCGGAATCGAACCGGGGCATCTCAAGGGAAATCCTTTCACAGAAAAACGCCGACGCTAGGATTCGAACCTAGACGCCTTTGCAGGCACCAGTTCTCGAGACTGGCCCATTAACCGTTCTGGCACGTCGGCAAGTATACCTAGTTTCTGACGTTTAACAGGGTGATTAAAACCAATCAGCTCAGCATATTTTTTAATGTTTTCCTTTCGAGAAATAACAATCATGTAGTTAGTATTCCATCGAGTATTTTTTCTTTGATGAGAATATATTTTTGAAGATACATTCATCTTATTAAGGAGCAATCTAATCTGTAAAAGCCCTTTTTGATTTATAGACTGAAGTTGAATATTTCTTTTTCCAACATATGCTTCGCAATCAAAAAACGCTCTTAAAAACTCTACCCTCTCCAAGTCTGACAGCAATATTTTTAATGGTACCTTCCAAGTAAGAGAACGAAATGGAGTAATAGATAAAAGATGTTTACATGCAATCTTAGAACTCATGCGCTCAGCGAAATAATTAATCCTTCGTTCAAAAGTAGGTTTCTTTAAATACAAATATTCCACAGTAGCAGAAAATAAAGTAGCGACCTCTATACTGTCAGGATAAAAAGAAATGTCATGATGAACTACTCCATTTTTATCTTTACGAATAGACACACTTCCATCACCGACTAAGAACCCACATAATCGAGCAAGAAGATAATAGTTTTTTTTATTCTTGACAATATCAAAAATTTGTTTTTCTAACTGTTTACGTTTTTTCATTTGCACTTCAATACCCATTTTTGATGCACGTTTTATCCATTCCGTTCCTGTACATTTTTTTCTGCTCTTACGAATTCTTTCTTGTAAAAAAGGATCCTGTCTATACATTGCCCAAAATATTTCGGCCCCTTTCTTTCCCCATACACCATACTTGCTCCCTTCCATATTAAATATAGACCCATCAAGTATATAAAGTTTAGTATTTAACGCAGTGCCATTGTGCCGTCCGGGCTTATTTACGAACTTGAGAATGTTTTTAAACATTGACGAAAATCGATAGTATCAAGATTTCTTGAGAAGCTCAATTCACTAAATGCATTTACATATTCGATAGTTAAGTTTGCGAATTATTAATATGTTTTACCACGATAATTCAATAAAATAAACAAACAAAAGAAAATCAATTTTGAACAAGAATTATTTTTTTGTCTAGAAAACTTTACAATGTCCCTAATGAGCTTATATACTAAAATATACAAAATTATTTATATAAGTTCTGTGTTTGAAAATAATTAAAAAATAGCAAGCTTTTTAAACCGATTTTTTCTTTCATTTTGAATTTATAAAGAAAATGTTCTATCTACTAGATGTTAAGGATCATATAAGAGTTGAGCCACGTCACTTTGGTCTGCCAACTCGTGAAGCAATAGAGAAACAACTCAATGAAGATTATGTTGATCGCATCAATAAAGAATTCGGATATGTTATAGCAGTGCTTTCGGTGGGGGATATAGAAGAAGGCATACTAATTCCCGGTGATGGGGCGGCATATTACAATACAGAATTTGCTTTATTAGTTTGGAAGCCGGAATTGCACGAACTAGTTTATGCAACAATCGCGGAAATAACTAATTTCGGTGCGTTTATGGAAGTAGGCCCTGCAAAAGGAATGATTCATATCTCACAAGCAATGGAAGATTATGTTTCTTTAAGTAAATCTGGAACCTTACTAGGGAAATCAACGAGAAGAAGTTTAGCCAAAAAGGATGATTGCATTGCAAGAATTGTCGCGATAAGTTATAAAGGCGGAATACCGAAGATTGGTTTAACAATGAGGCAACCAGGCTTAGGCAAATTGCAATGGCTAGAAGAAGAAAAGAAAAAGAAGGATTTTGCTGAAAAGAAAATAGAGAAAAGATATAAAGAAGGCAAGAAAGGAAAAAGGGAGGCGAAGAAGTAAGATGGCACTTAAAAGTATAATTGAGACAGAGAAAAGAATTTTAACGGCATTAGCAGAACTGACTCAATTTTTATATACAAGACCGACTTATGAGAGGAAAACTGGAAAAAATTCTAGAAATGAACAAAGCTACTCCAATTTTATTTTTGAAAACACAGTAAGAGGCTATGTGACAGGCATGGTATTTAGTGCTATACCTGCTGCCGCATTAGACTTTTTAATAAATAGAGATTCTCAGAGCAGTTTAGGAATACTGACTTTTCCTGCTATAACTAATGGGGTATCAGGAATTTATGAATTTATTAAGTATAAGAGAGAGGGTTTAAAATCAGAAACAGATTCTGGTAATCTTGACGAAGAAAGTTCTAGGGGGAGGTTGTAGAGATGGCAAAGCAAAAAGCATGTAAGAAATGCAAAACTATTTATATCGGAACGAAATGTCCTAAATGTGGGAATGAAGAAGCCAGCGACTCATTTAAAGGTAAGATAGTAATTTTCAATCCTGAAGAATCTGAAATAGCAAAAAATTTAAACATAAAAGATAAGGGCGAATATGCGATAAAAACATAGAATGAAATTGAAAAAAGACAAAAGGAATGAGCTATTTAAAAGAAGAGAAATTGAATTTTTGACAGAGGCAGATGGTAATCCAGGTTTTGAATTGTCAAAGCAATTAATCTCAGAAAATTTAAAAGTTAACAAAGAAAATATTGTGATAAAATCTCTTAAAAATAATTTTGGAGCAAATGAATTCTTGATAGAGGCGCTGATTTATGACTCCAAGGAGCATATGGACAGAATTGAGTCTAGAGTTGGTATGAAAGATAAAGCCAAGGCGGGATAAAATGGTAACAGTAAAAGGTGGCGCAAAGGGAGAAAGAAAAGGCAAGAGGCCACATAAAAATAAACCGACAGGAAAAAAGTATTACCATTATCTTGTGGAAGGAAACAACATAAAAAGAAATAGAAAATATTGTCCCAGGTGTGGGCCAGGAGTTTTCTTAGCCGACAACAAAAATAGATTGTACTGTGGCAAATGTCATTATACTGAATTTTTGTCTAAATAAGAGCAAGACTGTAAAGAATATTGCCTATTCGTATTGTAACTAAACCAAATGTAAAACTTAAATCTGTTTTTTGGTAAGATTCAATTTGCTCTTTGATTTGAATCAAAGAGTAAAATTTTTGAATAAAAATTCAGAAAGATATTTGTAAAGAACTACAACGAAAATGTATATTATTACTGTCACAGGAATCAAAGCAAAAGGCATTTCTAAACCTTTAATTATTATTCCACCGAACATATTAGCTAGAATCTGATTTGGCGTTCTAATTCTAGAGCGGAAGAGAATCCATTCGAAAACTATCCTAAACAAGGAAGCAGAAAAAACATAAAGCAAAAATCTTTTCTTTTCCTCTCTTATTTTTCCAAATTCGTCAACTATTATCATTGAAAGAAATAATAAATTGGCCCATAAAATAAAAATAACCCAAGAAGCGTTTTTGAAGATGTAAGCCCAGTTGTCTAGGTTTGAAGTAGTCCAAAGAGGTTGTACTAAAAATTCTATTAAAAAAACAACGAGAAGCAATATTAAGAATTTTTTTGTGAGTTTGGCGTAGCCGATTTTTTTCATGGTGATGAACAAGCCAGCTAAGCCAATCAGAATTCCAATTTCAAAGAGTAAAATGCCTAGTCCCATTTTAAGATATAAAGTAATTAATCTCCCAATACCTCTTGAATGCGATAACAAACAACATAAACATAGGCACATAGAACAAAATCTCTATCGGAAGCTGCCCAAATAATATTGACCCTGACAAAGATTCGTTAATATGCGGATTTAACGATCTAACACCCATCCCAAAAAACATTGCTTCACTTATTATTGCGGCAGCGCTAGCGAATAAAATCTGCAAGAAAAATCTCTTATTTTCCTCCATTCCTGGCAGATTGTAATTTACAAATGCTAAAGAAATTAAAATTAATGATGCCCAATAAAGAATAAGAATCCAGCTTACTCCTCCATACAAAAAAGCCCATTTTTCTAGATTTTCAGTAACAAACAAACCCTGTGTTAGATTCGTAAATAAAAAAATGCCAATAAGAGTAATTAAATACTTTGCTAGAGTATTTCTATCCTTATACTGCAATATCAAAAACGACATTTCAGAAACATAAAAGAGAAATATCTCAAACGCTGCTTCTACCATCTTGCTCCCTTTTTTATAACAACATCAAGCGTAGTTTATTAATAAACTTTTCTTATAGACATTTGAAGACGATTTCTTACTTAGTTAAACTTTTTTATGATTTAATATTTTTCTGTGTTTCATCTTATTTTAAGGTAATTATTGAGTAAGGAGCGATTCTCTCTGTCTAAATCCTGCTTTTTCATACAAATTTACTAATTCTCTTTTTAATTTTTCTTCATCAGCATCGTGATGTAGCTCAATAAGTTGCGTTGTTATGCTTCCCGAACTCGGAAATGTAATTCTTATAGATCTTGAACCAAGGGGGCCTCTTCCTTCAATTTTCACTCGCTCAACAGAACTTTGCTCATCAAAATTCCGCTTCATGTATCCGCGCAGACCTTCAGCAAGAAATTGCATATTGCCAATTCCTCCCTGGTAGGCAGAGGGCCCGTCATAAACCATAACAAACTCAATCATCTTTTTGTGTTGTATGTCCCATTTAAGTATTTTATTATCATGAAAAATATATTTGTTCATATTAAACCCTTAGAGAGGAGGTTTAACCCAAGCTAAACAGATGAGCTAAACGTCCTCTCTTGGGCAAAAAGAGGTGATATAATATACACAACATTACTATATTTAAATTTTTCGGTATGTTGTAACTGCTTAATGGGAACGTATATTAGTTGTATTTTTTAGTAGTAGATAAATTACAAACATTCGATGCTCTAGATTCTTGAGTTCGTTTTATTTAAATATCTTTCTTTCTAAGTTCGTTTAAAGATAAAAAATAAATTTAGCCTTGATGGTTTATACTATCAATCATCCTTAGACGAACTCAAGCTATTTAAAAAAGAGGGAATTAGTGTAATTCCGCACCAACTTTTCAGTTGCATGCAATCTAAAATGGTTTTTTAAGGCGTATTAATGCATTATTTTTTGTTTAATGGTTTTGATTGGTGCTAAGATGCTATAATCGCCAATATTTTTATTACCTACTATAATCTTTGTGCAATATTTCTTTAAAGCAATTTGAAGGTTTTAATGCATATGTCAAAGTATAATCGCCACTTTAATTTATCAAAATTATTATACAAAGATCAAGATTATAACTCCTGATACTTTAAATTTCATTGATATTATAGTTCCTAGATTATACGCAAAAAGAAATACCATCATCAAATAGAAGACGCAGTTAAAATTTTATGGTATTATATTTTATTAATTTGTTGGGTTAAAAAGAAAATCTTTAAATAGACGAATTACTGATTTTAATCATGGCAAACGAGTTTACTTATGGGGGCAATACAATACTTTCACATCCAATTTTTGTCGAGACCATATTGCCCTTTGTATTAATATTTACGATTGTTTTCGCAGTTTTGCAAAAATCTAAGATATTTGGAGAAGACAAAAGACAGATTGATTCTATTGTCGCTCTCGTGTTTGGCATTTTGGTTATTTCTTTCGCGCAGGCAGTTGGCGTTATATTGCAGTTGATTCCTTTTTTGGCAGTGAGCCTTATTGTTATTCTTGTTTTGATGATTTTGATGGGTTCTTTCAGTACAGAAGAAAAATTTAAATTTCCTAAACCATTAAACATAATACTGATTGTTCTTGTGGTGTTGGCTGTTGTCGCGGCAGTTGTATATGCCAGCGGCTTGGGAAATTATTTGATAGACTTTTTGTTTTTTGCTGGTGCGACAGGAATACTCGCAAATATAATTTTTATTGGTACTATAGTAGGGGCAGTAATCGCGGTGATTGTGGGAAGCAGAAAGAAAAAAGACAAAGAATAAGATTAAAGAACTCAAAAAATTGAGAAATTATTGTCCGTAATTCAAATGAAGATATTTTGTGGTTTTTTTATTACAAAACATAAGGCTCTTTTATAACGAAGGGATTAAATTTTCGTACATTGCTTTTAATTCCCTCGAATACATCAAGAATCCTGTCTATTGGATTCTTGAGTGCACTCAAGATTTGTATCGTAAGCAAATCTTGATGTAGCAAGTGCAAAAACTTAC
>CAYTKV010000063.1:0-6307 GCA_964438545.1 Candidatus Woesearchaeota archaeon
AAATTTTCATGCATATTTTAAAAAAAATAGGTGACGCATTTATCTTTTTAATATTTTCAATTTTAATAATTTTGTTTATAGGAGTTGCGAGTGCTACAACAACACAATCTTTTTATGTGACATCTGCTTTGGATAAAACAAATGGTTCACAAATATTGTCTTCTTCGGATTTGGCAAAATTAAATGCGAGCGATGATAGCAGATATACATCAAAAGCCGCATGGACAAATACTGCTTTTGCAGACACAGAATTCATAGATTTTCGGTTCTCTCCAGGAGTGACTTGTGGTATAATAAGCGATGTTACTTTAACATTCGAATGGCAATTAGATAATAACGCCGCTAACGCGGCAGGCGCTAGGTTAGTAATATATAATAGTGTCAATGGAACAAGCGTCATAAATCTTAGCATTCCTCCAGCAAACACAGATGTAACGACAGTTCATAATTTAACTTCTTTTTTAAATAGCGAGGAAGATATAAACTCACTAAGAGTAAGATTTCAAGCAATAAAGAAAACCAGCTCGGCTCCAAAATCAAAACACGATTTTATACAATTAACGGTGACTTGCTCTGATTCAGACGGCAACGGAAACGGAGAGCAAGACACAACGCCTCCGATGTGCTCTGTTGATTTTGCAAAGCATCAAGTTTCTTCTAATCAATATAATCTTAACGTTTCTATGTCATATATTAGAGAAAGCGGGAAGTATTTAATATTCGGCAGAGCATCTGATTCAGAATCAAATATTTTTAATATTCAGTATAATAGAACAAGCTTACCCTCTACAGGACAGAATCATGGATTTACAAATGCAGACCCCGTAGATGTAGGTTTTAACGAGCCCGATGAAGACTGGAAATCAAAGCCTACTAATGATATATACGAAGATGGAATTCATACAGTTTGTTGCAAGGCATTAGACAGTGCAAACAATCCGAGTGAAGCATCTTGTCAAACATTCTGCATTGACACCCAAAGACCAGACAAACCAGCAGTTAAAGTAGGAAATGTGTTTGATTGTGCAGAAGGTTTTACTAATGAAAATCCTGTTTTCTCATGGCAAGAAATTAACAGCAACGGATGCTCGCCTATTGAGCAATTTGATGTCCAGATAAATGATTCTGGAAGTATAAACCAGATTGAAACAGAATTGTTGTCTCTTGAATTAACAGGAGTAAATGGGCATTCCTATTCAATAAGAGTAAGAGCTGTTGATAAAGCAGGAAATATTGGAGACTTTAGTGATTGGAGTGACGTTGTTGTTTTTGATGATGAAAATCCTGAAGTTGAAATTACAGGACCTGACGCAAGCGAGTGGATTAGCGAAGATTTTGAAGTTAGTGAAGTAGACACGGATAATTTAGGATTATTTAAGTGTGAGTACAAAGTCAATATAGTTAATGGAAGTACAACAGTTGATTGGACAGAGACAGAATGCAACAAAAATGTCACTATAAAGGTCCCTGAAGAATGCAATGTTGATGGTATAAATATATGCAGAGTCTCTAAGAGAACAACTGATAAAGCGTGTAATGTAAAAACAAGTTCTAAATTATTTGACATTGATGCAAACCCACCAACAACAATAAAAACTGTCAGTGAACCAAAATATCCTGGCTTTCAATGGATCTCTTGGCTTATTGACTGGTTTGTAAGAGACAATACAGAAATTGCTTTTGAATGCGAAGATGCAGGAATTGGTTGCAATTCAACGTTTTATGAAATAACATTGCCTAACGGAAATTCTTCTGGATTAATAGAATACGATGGCCCATTTTCATTAGAAGAAGGAGATGGCGTTTACTTAATTGAATACTTTAGCGTTGACCTTTTAGGACAAATAGAAGAAACTAGAAA
This sequence comes from Candidatus Woesearchaeota archaeon, assembly GCA_964438545.1. Lineage (GTDB taxonomy): Archaea > Nanobdellota > Nanobdellia > Pacearchaeales > GW2011-AR1 > UBA73. Next base: position 1,862 of record CAYTKV010000063.1, read on the forward strand.
TGAAACAGATAAAGTTGATACAATGCCTCCTGAAAGCGTAAAAACTGAAGAGCCTTTGTTTGTTGACGATGGTATAAGATGGGTTGGTCTAATGACTATGTTTGAAATTAACGCTAGTGACGATGAAGTAGGAGTTAATGAAACTCGCTTTGCAATAATTGTCGATGATGAAGATATTTTTGAAGAGCAATATGAAAGGCCGTTTAGTTTAGGACATATTTGTGAGGACAGTGAAGATGCAAGCATTCCTGTGACAATTGAATACTCCAGCGTTGATCATCTTGGAAATGAAGAAGAAACCAAAAATCAATCTGTTGTATTAGATTGTAGAATGCCGAGCTTGACACTTTTGAATCCAACTGAAGAAGAAGCGGGCAATATAGAAAAGTGCGTGCAGAGTATAGTTGCCCTCGTAAATGACAACGAAAGCGGTGTTAAAAGAGTCTGGGCTGAATTGAATGATTCTAATGGACTAGTAAGACAAGAAGATATGCTCTTTACAGGAGTTTACGGGACATACGAGGCTCTTATGGACAAGCAATTGCCTGCAGGAGGATACATTCTAACAGTATACGCAGAGGATAATGCAGGGAATGTAGAGGCAATTTCAATGCAAGAAACTCTTTCAGAAGGAATATTCGTTGAGTTCATTGACCCGGCTATTTGTAGCATAAATGCAGCGCAAGGCGGACAATGCGACTTTACATTCAATATATGCATGCGCGGAGGCGATTCTGTAAAATTCTGGCTTGATAAACTTGGAGATGTGATAACTCCTGCGATGATGAATGCTTCGATATCTAAAGGGGCAAATAATGCTTTTGTTGGTTTGATGAAAGATGATGAATCGCTAACAGACGCAGGTTTGCTAGAGTTGGACGAAGAAATAATAAATGGAAGAACAGATTTTGATTTGCACTTGAAGATTCCTGCAGATGTTGCAAGCCAAATAGGAGCTGGAAGTCATAAGCTTGATTATCTGATAAAAGCTTTAGCAAGATGAAGACTAAAAAGTTGTATTTTGTGTTTATTATTTCGGCAATACTTACAATTCCTTTAGCTTTTGCTTTAAGAGAAGTTGGAAGTTTTGAGGGGAGTTTAGATGTAGGTTCTGACGGAGGAGTAATAAACATTGGTCCAGGCAATGGAACACAACAATTTTGCGGAAATGGAATTGTTGAGGAAGGAGAACAATGCGATTCTTCTATTAGAGACAAAACCTGCGCTTCTATTTTGGGGCAAGGTTTTTCTGGAAATTTAAAATGTTCTAATTTATGCAGATGGGATACTTCTTTATGTGTCGCTCCAAATGTAACTAATGGAAATGGTGGCAACGGAGGAAATGGTGGCGGAGGCGGTGGTAGTTCAGGCAGAGCAAGCTTTTTTTATATTCAAAAGGATAATGAAACCAATGTTTCTAGACAACAAAATGGAGGCAGAAATGGCAATGGATTTTTAGGAGATTTATTCTCTCCTTTCATACCATTAAATGACTCTGAAAAAAATGAAACACCTAGAGGAATTTTTGGAATTACAGGAGCCATAATTGGAGCCCTAGGTCCAGTTGGAACTACTGCAATAATATTGTTTATTATAGCCTTAGTCGCAGCTTTTATTGTTATTAAAAATCTTAGACAAGATAAAGCTCCAAAATTTAATAATAAAAAAATATCAAAGTCAATAAAAAAGAAGTAGGTTTCTTAAGACTTGATTATTACAAACCCTGTTCGCGTTTTCCTTTTATTTTTTGAGCTATGAATTTTCTGATTTCTTCTGCTCTCTCTATTTCAACAGCAGGAAGATGCCCCTCAGCCATATATCTTCTATGACGTCTAAAGAGAATTCCTCTTCTATAAGGATAATAATGATAACCAAATCCGGATTGGCCTGCTGTTTCTATATCAACAATTGAAAATCCAAATATTCTTGCTATTATGCCTCTACTAATCTCGATATTTTGGACTCTCTCGTACGGAATTGAAGTATATTTTTTCCATATAATGCCTCTTTCTATCTTAACCCCAAACTCAGTAAGCTCATATTTCCATCTATTGTAAGCCATCCTTGCATAAATTTCTCCTAATGATAAAACCAAGATAATATAAGTAAAAGCTAAACCAATTATAGTTAGTAAGATATTATCGGAAATTGAAACTAAAGGAACAAATCCTATTGAGAGGAAAAAAATAAAAATAAAAATAAATAAAAGCAAATAACCAAGTGTAAAATACGCTCTGAACCTAAAAATCCATTTTATTGCGGGATGCAGCTTATACATTTTTTCACCTTCTAGAAATATGTTTCATTAAGTGCTCTCGAATATGTTCTGCTTCATGTTTTCCTATAGCTGGAATTTTGCCTTCAGCATGTGGCGTGGCAGAAAAACCGGCAGTTTGTATAATCAATACGGAAAATCCCAAAATTCTTGCCATTAGCCCTCGATGAAGATCAACATTTTGAATTCTTTCGTAAGGTATATTGGTATATCTCTTCCAAATTATTCCTCGCTCTAATCTCAAGCCATGTTCATCAAATTCATAAAACCATCTATTGTAAGCCATCCTTGCATAAACTTCAGAGAAAAACAAAATAAAGAAAACATAAATGCCGATGGAAATTAGTAAAGGCCGGGAGCTAATAATTTCTAGCTGTTCAAATTTTGATATAAAATTTCTTAGGAAATAGACAGCATACACAGAACCAAATATTGAAATAAAAATAAAAAATCCATAAGCGCGGAACCTAAAAATCCATCTCCCTCTTTTATGCAACTTATTCATCCGCTAATCTAGTCAATGTTGTTTAAAAACTTTGTGTGCAGTAACCAATTTATATTCAACAATTACACAATACTTAAAAAAAGCTTTATTCAAAGTATTTTCATGTTAATAGAAAGAAAAATAATATTGGGGGAAGAAAAAGATCCTCTGATGGTTTTAGAAAAGCATTCTATAGGCGCTTCTTATTATTGTTTTGCTTCTGCGCAAGAAGAATTACTAAAATATGAAAAAGAGAAAGCTGAAGATGGCTGCACATGGGGATTTTTTCCAGGTTTGGAGAAAGATGAAGAAAGTATTTATCCTAATTGCACTCTTTTAATGAAACAATTATATAGCAAATTTATAACTAGCTTAGAAAAGAATATTGATAAAAGATTAAAACTTGCTTTTGTTAGAGTGGCAAGCAAAGAGCCGAAATCCCAATATGGAGGGATGCACATAGATGTTGATATTGGTGTGGGCCACAGTAGAGATCCCTCTGTGCCAGAAAATTACGAAATAGTCAGAGCATTGCTCAATCCATATAGACACCCGCGCCTTGTCAGTTATACAGAACTTGATCGCAACCAATTAAAAAAAGCAGGATTAGAAATACCTTCTGATAAATATTTAATTCTTAATTTGCCAAGAGATATTCAAATAAAAGTTGTTGAAATTCCTCCTCTGGAAAACGACTTTATTCATATGTTAAAATTTTGGTCAAGCCTAATTCCACATTGTGGCTTAACAGACGAGAAAGGGCATTATCTTATAGCTTTTGGAGCTTATGCAGACAAAAGAGCAGAAAAGATATAATAAGATAACGAACTTAAACTTTTCCTCTTGGTTGAACTTCTTTTTAATTAACAGTCAACCCAAGTTGTTGCGCAATTCTCGCTAACCCTTCTTCAGTTTCATGATAAATAGCTAAATGATATCTGTCTTCGACGAGGCCATTTTTAATCTCATAAAAAAATGGGAATCTATATTTCTCAAACTGTTCTCATGAAATTTGTAATGCATCGTATACCAAAACATACAAAAAATTTTATATTCACGATTTTTTACATTATTATGAAAAATGAAGGACGCGGAAACCTAAGATGTTATTTTGATGGTTTTTTTCATTGGTTGACTTTCGCCAATATCTACAATGGCTATGACAGCTTAGGAGACAAAATCATAAACTGGACAATGTACAAAAAAGGCCCTGTTGACAAACCACTTTCATTTGCTTCAGGTTTTGTTTCTGGTTTTGTTTCTGAATTTGCAGTGCCAATATACCTGACTAGTTTAGACAATGTTAATTGGTACACCGTGCTAGCGGGAAATATCGCAATCAAAACGATCCCCAGAGGCTTAGAAACGCTCATAAAAAAATCTTTATCTTCATTTCATTCTAGAAGAAAAACAGCTGCAACAGATACACGTCTTGAGGAAAAAGTTTGTCAGCATTTCCCAGAACAAGATGCGACTTAATCCTTTACTTATCACAAATTAAAAAAAGGTGATTAGTGGAAAACCGGACAGGATGTTGAAAATGCGTAAGTATCGTCTCTGTCCATTAATATCCAATATCCTGCTCCTGGGTCCATGTTTTCTAAATCTCCCAATTCGCCTACGCTATGCCAAGGATTAGGAGGATTATCAGGCTCCCAGTAAGTTACAAGTGAACTCCATAATGGGA
>CAYTKV010000064.1:0-6205 GCA_964438545.1 Candidatus Woesearchaeota archaeon
GCGCATTATTTCTTACTTTGAAGATTTGATTGGTCCGAAAAGTACTCAATCACCTATTTCTTTTCTATCAATTCATATAAAATGCAAAAACAAAATATTTAAAAATAGAATAAAATTAATAATAAGAATAAAGAAGAGGTTGAGCGAATGTCTGATGAATCAGAGAGATTTAGTTTTCTTGACGAAAGTGAGAGAATCAGATTGAATAGTGGAATCGAAAAATATTCTTCTTCGTATGTGCCTCCGGAATTTGTGCTTGAAGATAATTTTGGAATTGAACAAAGAGATGATGATTCAGTCCGCGGAACATTTGTCAATGATCCGCCAAAAATCGCACTTCTAAAACGACTTGCCTTTGGAATAAATGAGCCAATCAATCCAAATAGCGTTTTGGAACATTTATTAAGAATTAGAGCGGGTGAATCTCGGCAAGATGCGCGATACGCTGTTGTTCCTTTGAGAGAAGAGTCTGTTATCAAGTCGAATGAAAATTCGGAGATTGAGGGACTTTATGAAATACAAGACAGTCTATTGAGGGAAGCAAAAAAGAGAAGACACTATGTGAAAGCTGCCTATTTGAGCAATGCGGTGGTTTGAGCAAGAATAACATCGGAAACATCGCCGTTCTTTGAAACTTTTAAGACATTGTCAACAAAACTCTCAATTTTTTGTTCATGACTAACAATTATTAATTGCTCAACGTTTAATTCTTCAAAGATGTCTCTCATTTTACTTATCTGCGCTTCTGAAAAACCGTCGGTTGGTTCATCCAAGATAATTAAGCCTTTGGTTTTTATTTTGCTCATAAGAGAATTTATTGTTTGTGTTAAAGCCAACCTATAAGCCAAAGCAACGGCTGTTCTTTCGCCTCCGGAAAGAAAGTCATAATCCATTTCTGCTTCGCCTTGCAGAATCACCGGAGTAAAATTCTCGTCAATGTGCGAGTCCAAAGAATTTTCTGGGATGAGCATCAAAAACCACTTTCTAAATAAATTGGAGAATTCATTTCTTAGCTTTATTAGGACATTGCTCTCTATCAATTCTACAAGCTTTAAAAACTGAGAAGAGAGCCAATCAATTAACTCGTTAATTTTGTTCAGCTTTTTTTTAGATTGTTCTTTTTCCATAATTATTTTTTCCAATAGATTTATTTCTTTTTGACATAGCTCAAATTCTTTTTTCAGTTCTGCAAGAATTATTTCTGTATTTTTCTCTTCGAGTATTACTTGTTTTAATTCTTCTTCTTTTTTCTTGCAATGGATGTCAAGTGTAGAATAAGCAAAAACTTTTTCTTTTAGACCATCAATGTGGGCTATGAGCAAATTTATATCCTTATTTAGAGCTTCCTTCTTCCTTTTTATGTTCTCCAACTTATTTTTTGAGTTTTCTGCGTCTTGCTGTTTTGATTTTAAGATGTCTAAATCGGCTTTTTCTTCTTCCAAAATTTTCAATTCGTTTTTTTGGCTATTAATTTTCTCTGTTATTGCTTTATATTCTTTGCTTAAAACATCTAAGATTTTCTTTATTTCTGTTATTTTTGTTTCTGTCTCGTTTAATATGTTGTGCTTATGCGATTCTGGAACATTTTGCAGACATGTTGGGCAGATGTCAATCTTGAATATCCTGTCTTTTTTTTTGATTGTGCCGTCTATTTCCTTTTCTGACGAAGTTATGTTGCTTTTGACATCTATAAAATATAAATTTAAATGTTCTATTTCTTCTTTTTTTACTTTTATTTTTTCTAAGAGAGAACTATAAATCTCTTCTTTAAATGGGGTGTGCATTTCTTGTATAATCTTAGTCGTTTCTTCTTCCTCCTTATTCAAAGAAATTAGATTTTCTTTTTTGTTTGCGAGCATAATTTTTGTCTTCTCAATTTCTTCGTTGAAAATTCTTCTTTCTTCTATTTTTTCTTTTAATTTTTTTAATTCGCTTTCGACTAGCTCTGTTCGATTAATTTTGTCGTTTAAATCTAACTGCCTTTCCTTTATTTTTTGTTCAATTGTTTTTGTATTTAATTTTCTCAATTTTAGGTTTTCTTTGTCATCCTCTAAAGTTTTAATTTCTCCTTGAATAAGCTTTGATTCTGCTTTAAGATTAGTAACCAAAATGGAAAGATTGTCCTTTATTCTCTTGTATTTATCCATCCCAAAAATATGCCTTAAAGTATTTAGTCTTGTTTCCGCATCTTCTAAAATTATTTGTTTCATCTGCTCTTGGGGAGAGTGAACAGTAAAACGATAGAGAATATTATTCTTCTTTACAAATTCATTTGGATAATTGAGAAGGTTGACAATTTTTGATTTTATTTCTGTTACCGAAGATTCAAATTTTTCTCCGTTTATGGTTATTGAAGCATATTCGTTACTAACGCCCTTCAGTGTTCTTTTCAGTTTTCTTTCTATTGAGACTGCAGAACCATCTATATCGAGCTCTAATTCAACCTCTCCATTTTCGCTGTCATTCCTCAACAAAGAGGCGCCTTTCTGCCCTGGCTGCAAGCCAAAGAGAGCATACTCTACTGCAAGCAAAACAGATGTTTTTCCTGATCCTACTTCGCCGCTGAGTAAAATAGATCCTTCTGGAAATTCTATTTCCTGATCTTTGTAAGATCTTATGTTCTTTATTTTTATTTTATTGAATTTCATAGTTTTATAATGGTTTTAGCTTCGGAGAGCAATCGGTCTTCAAATGTCGACAAAGTTTCGCCCTCTAGCTTTTCTACGTTTAACGCCCCCATTAAGTCTGGAATTAGAGGGTTAAACTCACTAAAATTTTTTTCTTCAAATTTTTTGATAAGTTCTGTTTCCAGATTCTCTGACTCTAATAGTTTAATATCTAACTTTGGCTCTGCTATCTCTAACTTGGCCGTATTTTTAAGAAAAACAAATGCTCCTTTTTCTTCCAGATAAGATTCAATCTTTTGAAAATCAATATCGGACATCTTGCCTTGCTCCAAGATTCCTGAAAGTCTCATGATAATTATTTTATCAGTAACATTTTTTTCTTTAAGAAGCCCTAGAATTTTTTCAGTTAATCCGATTGTACTATTTACTTCTAAATTGATAGAGTTTATATCTTTCATACTTATTTTTTCTTTTCTTACTATGCCATTATCAAAAATATAAAAAGAGCCTCCTTTTAACTCTTCTAATTCTGAAATGTTGTTAGGAAATGTTGGCCCGCAATAAACTCTTCCATTTTTATTATAATTTATATGCAAATGCGCCAAAGCGAGATAATCGACTTGGGGCAATTTTTTTTCATCTACGGCTTTTATAGGAATATTTCCAATCGCATCTCTCAAAGCAGTATGCAACATCAAAATTTTGAACATGCCAGGACAATCATTTAGCTTTATCCTTTCTATTTCATCTACTTCTAGGCCGGATTTTTTTCCCGGATAACCGTAAATTGCGGTGTCTTTGTAAATTATAGGACTCAAGATTATTTTTCCATCTTTTTCTTCGGCGTTGTATGCATTTTTGCAGAAGCCTGCTTTTTCTAAAACATCAAGAAATGTTTTTCCGGAAACAGAGTAATCATGACTCCCTGCAATTAAAAATACTGGAATGTTCGCTTCTTTTATTTTTTTGAATTCTTCAAATGTTTGTTTTAATGTGTCTATCGGCGGATATGCAGAATCAAACAAATCTCCTGCAATCAAAATAAAATCGACTTTTTCACTGAGACAGCGTTTAACAGCTTCTTGAAAATATTGGAAGTTTAACTCTTTTAATTCTGGTTGCCTCCATGAACCAAGATGACAATCTCCCAAATGAGCGAATTTCATGAAACTAAATGAAAAATTATTTTATTTATATATTGCTGTGATTAAGATTTCATGTTTTTTTAAATACGGACTCATAATCGTTTATTCGTAATAAATTAGTGACTACATTTTTCTAATCTGCAATAATTGGATTTGATAATAATTAATAAAATAATTGCTGAAGACAAAAATATTTGTGGGCTATAACTAATTAAGAACTGATAATTAGTACTTACGTAATTAAGTTATAATCCAAGTCGCTCCAACTACTTCTCCGTTGTGACCATTGCCTGAGCTATCATTTGCAACATTTCCAGAGCCATCATTAAATTTCCACCATCCTTGCAAACCATTTGTAACATTGTTTGCATCAGGGCCAGAATTATTCAATTCAAGAATTTCTGCAGGAGTTAAAGTTCCGTTGTAAAATCTTACATCGTCAATTGAGCCGTTCCAGTAATTATTTGGATTTGGGGTGCTATCATCAACTACTCCGATGAATGTGTCTTCTAAATCCTGCCATGCTATTTGGTTAATTTGGGTAAATGGACAGGAAGAATTGGTCTTTTCTTCACCATCAACATAGACAAAAATTTTATCTTGATTTGTATCGTAGACTGTAGCAAAATGATGCCATTCGTTAAGAGGAACGAATGTGGACGCAAAACATGTATGCGATGCAAGGCCGCTGCCATCATCCCTAATATAGAAATTTATTGATGGCCCAGAAATTGAAAAGAATCTATTGTCTTGGTCTGAATCGCTTCTTCCGAGAATAAATCCCCCTCTTCCTGAACTCCATCCCGAAAAACCGCATCCATTTATACACAAGTCAGAAAAATTGCTTCCTTTACCTACAACCACATAATCGTCTATACCATCAAAGGACAAAGCGCCTGAACTAGCAATTTGATTGCATGAGCTTGGCTCTCCTGAGCATTCCCATCCTGCTTCAATTTGGCAAGTATTATTGCAACCGTCTCCTATTACATTATTTGCATCATCACATTGCTCGGTTCCATTTCCTAAATTCCAAATAATTCCATCGCCGCATTTAGCACTAATGCAAGTATTAATGCAATCATCTTTGTTTATTGTATTATTGTCATCGCATTCTTCTATTCCTTCCTTGAAGCCATTAGGACAAGTTCCAATTGGCTCACATAAAATTGTGCTAATCAAACAAGTTGCGCCATTGCATAATAGATTTCCTCCGATGAATTGCGACGAGTTATAATTAACGCACTGATTAATTCCATCTCCGTAATCTTTGAAAACAGGATTTGCATTAGGGTCGCACTCTTCGCTTCCTGTAATCATTCCATCGCCGCATATATCTCCAACGCCGGATAAAGTACATTTTACGTCTTGAGTTACTATATATCTTTCACAAGGAATTATTCTTCTTTTTGAGAGTGTTGCTGCTTGCACCTCTAGAGTATAATCCTCAGAGGATGTTAATATTCCAGGAGGAATTGTGAAAGAAAATCCAATTTTCCTAGTTGGAGCTAATGGACTAGGGAAAATCTCTTTATTTTCGTTGACTTGTTTTCTAACTTCTCTACTTGACTCTCCTAGTCTGACAAAAAAAGCCGTCACATTGAATAAACCTCTATTGGCCAGAGTTATATTGAGCCAACCATCTTGGCAAGTCGCCCCTTCAATCACTAAATTTGTGTCAGTTGGGCATTCTGCTTTTTCAGAGGGGGTATAAAATTTAAGATAGGAATAAACGCCAACACTCAATGTGATGGCAATCACAATTAATAACGTGTAAGCTACCATGACGCTTACTGCTTTTTTATTTTTCATAAAGGTGAGTTTCATTTTAGCTACTTGATTCTGGAGCAGATACAAATTTTTCATCATTGCTCTCTTTCCTTAATATTAAGTAAAAAGATTGGCCTGGCTGAAGATCGAAGTTGTATATAACGCCGTCATCTAAAATTACTCTGACTGAATTACTTCCTGGAGGAGCCGTCAATGGCTGGACTGATGCGCTAGTTCCTTCTATAGTAAATACAGGCGTACCAGAACCAAAATCGATTCCGATGCTGCCTGTTTCTGTGTTGTTAAAGTAAATTAAAGTCAAATTTTTCATGTCTCCGTAAATAACAACTAAATCGTTTCCGGGATTTGTTTGCGCGTAAAAATTCAACAGCTCGACTAGAAAATTTTTTATTTCTCCTTTATTTTTTTCGTTATAGGTGCCACTATCGATAACGGCCCCCGCTTCGTAATTTATTTGGTCTGACAAGTCATAAACACTCAAATCTTCTGCGCTGGTCTTTGTTTTGTTATAAATTGAAGTCAAACCTGCGATTATTCCTATTATTACCAAAGCTGCAATTAAATAAAATTCCCCTTTTTTTTTCATTTTTATTTTCTTTTTATAATACCGAAAAGAAGTTTTTATATGTTTTTGAATTAATT
>CAYTKV010000065.1:0-5857 GCA_964438545.1 Candidatus Woesearchaeota archaeon
GCTATCAAGGGAAAGACGTACACTTTTGGTAAATTATTTACGTCTTTCACTATAGCAACTATTTCTAGTAAAATATATTTATTTCTTGCATGTTCAGAGGAATTTAGCTAAATGAGCCCAGGAGGAATTGAACCCCCGTCACAACGTCCGAAGCGTTGTATTCTATCCACTGAACTATGGGCTCAGAAATAACAAATAAATAGCTTTTTTAAGCTTGTTGACTTTTATTAGAATTGAGAAGTTGTATTTGCTTGCCTTTCCTTATAGATTTGACTCTATAATAATACTTTTTGCTGTTTTTTTCTTTAATCTCTGTCGAGGCAGTGAAGAAATTAAATGTGCTCATTGAATTCTTGTGGAAAGAGAATGTTAAACTATCTTTCTAAAACCCAATTGGGTAACTCTTCACTAGAGTAAATTTTGAAATATAGCGAGTCTAGGGCGATAGGATGATATAATACAATTAACAAGTTCCTTAGAGTCCTCTGATGGTTTTCTTGGTCTGTTTGCGCCAGTGTTCTACGGAATCCTTGCTTAACTATTTCCTCTAATGTTGCTTGCCAGTCTGCAACCGTGTCTAATTCAACTGGAAGAAAGTCTCTGATTTCAGCAGCATCTCCACAAAATTTTTGTGCATAAGAAGTCCACCTTGATTCTGTCCACCAGTGAAGTGCTTCTAAATTACCAGCATATTCTTTGTCTACTCCTGCTAAGATACTGTCGTAGTTTGCATCTTTTTTAGGAAGTGCTCGTATCGCGGTTTCTAAAATACTCATAAATTTCTGGAGCGCAGGAGGTTTATAAAATTATATCTTTAACAAAAAGATCATAATCATGCCCCTGCCGGGCAAGAATACATTTTGTCCAATCTAATGGGACTCTCTCTTTTTATTATGATTATTAATTATTACAAGTCGTCGGAGTTTAATTAATTTTCTATTTCTTAATTATCTCTTCACATTTATTGACGAAGTCATAAGCATCTTTTTTTATTTTTTCTGCAATTGATTTTGTTGTTTGTTTTGTTATACTATATTGAGCTATTTCTCTTTTATGTCTTGCATCAGATAACTTTTCAATTTCTTCTTTATGAAACATTGCTGATTTAAGCAACATCAAAATATCTTTATCTAGAATTTTCTTCTTAACAAAAAAATCCTCTAAAACACATAAAGTTGCAGTGTGATTTTTGCTTCTATAACCTATTTTTGCTAATAGTGAGATTGCAGCAGTGTACATAGAATAATATCCAGTTATGACAACCCATTCGTAAGTTGAATAATCTTCTGGGATATTTAATTTTTTTCTGAAAGGTTTATCATTTTGAAGTTCATCCAATATTTTTAGTGTGATAAGATTATTTTTTGCTTTAGTTAGATATTCATTTGTTAATCTTTTAACACTTTCATCTTTAATTAAAAGTTCTCTTTTTAAGTAAAATTTTATTGGTCTTATCATTTTATGTAAGCGTAATAATAGAATAGTTCATACCCTCTAAAGATTATTCCGTAATTTACTAAATCCTTCCAGAATTGCTCGTTTTCTTGTTTAATTTTTGCAAATTCTGATTTTGGCATTATAATTGGAGTAAATTCAAGATTTGTTTCATATCTCAATCCTCTTATTTTACTTTCCACTTTATTCTTATTGGAACTAACACAAAGAATGTCTACATCACTATGTTTTGTAGGGTTGCCTTTAGCATAACTTCCAAAGACTGCTAAAAAGTCAATATCTTCCTCATTAACTTTTGATAATCCTCTATAAACCCGACCATAATATTCTTCAAATTTCTCTTTTCTCTTATTTGCGTAAATGATAAATGCAATTCTGATCTTTTCTTTCGTAAAATCTAAGGAATAAACTAATGTTTTTCCAAATTTCCTTTCAAGAAGTAATTTTTTTCCAACTAGCTGTTTTATTATTCTATGAACAGGCTCATAAGATAATTTACTCCTTTCTTGAATTATCTTTAATGTAATCTCTTTTCCCTCTGGAAAAAAACTACTTAAAGCTTTTAATTCATTTTCTGATAACTTAATTGTATCTACCATTTTTTTATTATTGTTTATCCAATAATATTATTGTTATACCAATATTTAAAGGTTTTTATTGAGAAAGAGCTTAGAGGGATTTGCCCTGTCATCTATTCTTCAAGGAGATTCTTGTTTTTCCTCTGATTTTTTGTGAGTATGAATTTTATGTACATGATCCATCAGTTTTACTTCAAATTACCCAATAGCTAAAACAATTAATTGAAATTTATTAATAATACTCAATAAAATAATCTATTTTTTACAAACTTAGAAAATAGAAACTTTTAAACATATTAAATAGCTGTCTAACATAATAAAAGTCAGAAATAAAGAGGCAAAATGTCAAAGCCATTGTTCACTGCGATTTCAGCTCTCATGGGCACAATCATTGGAGCAGGAATATTAGGAATTCCTTACGTCATAATGCGCTCTGGCTTTTTAATCGGAATATTAAATATGGTTCTAGTTGCGGCGATAATGCTTCTAATTTATCTTTATATTGGAGAGATTGGCCTGCGCACAAAAGAAAATCATCAACTTACAGGATATGCAGAAAAATATTTGGGAAAAAAAGGCAAGAAAATAATGTTCTTTGCGTTTGCATTCGGAATCTACTCCGCATTAATTGCTTATATAATCGGCGAAGGAGAGTCTCTTTCTTATTTATTCCTTAATACAACTTCTTATTCATTATACTTTGGCATTGCCTTCTGGTTTTTACTTTCAATAATAACATTTTTTGGCTTAAAAGCGCTTAAAAAAGGAGAAAAACTTGGGATAACCATTATATTAATATTAATTTTTTCAATAGTAGCGTTGTTCTGGAATAAAATTGACATAAGCAATTTAACATATAACAATCCTGCATTGTTTTATTTTCCTTTTAGCGTAATAATGTTTTCCTTTTTAGGATTTGACGCAATTCCTGAAGTGGAAAGAATTTTATCAAAAAATAAACACCTAACTAAAAAAGCAATTATAATAACTATTTTTTTAGTCTTGATAATTTACACAATTTTTACGTTAATAGTAATAGGAACAAAGGGGCAAGCTACTCCTCACATTGCTACTCTTGCTTTGGGGAAGATATTTGTTTTACTAGGAATGCTTACAATGTTCACAGCATATCTTGGTTTGTCAAATGCATTAGTTGATACATTTTACTTTGATTACAAAAAATCAAGAAAAAGCTCTTGGCTTTACACGATATTAATTCCTTTGATAATGTTCGTTTTTTTGAATTTGTTTGAAAAAGATTCTTTTATTAAGGTTATAGCCATTAGCGGAATAGTTTCCGGAGGATTAACAAGCATTCTTATTTTATTTATGATAAAAAAAGCAAAATTGCTTGGCAAGAGAAAACCAGAATATTCAATGCGTTATTCTAAAATCTTGACTTGGATTATTATCTTAATTCTAATTCTAGCGATGGTTTTTGAGCTTATAAATGCAATCTAGACAATCAAACCAACTCTCCTCAAAAGCTCTTTGTTTAATTCTAATCTTCCTCTAAATGAGTTGTCTGCAAAACCTTCTCCCATGTCTTTATTTTCGCTAATCTTAATCTGCATAATTCGCCCATCCCCTATTCTAAAATCTCTTGTTAATTCACTCAATGTCAAAAGGGCTTTTTTAGCGCTTTTAAATGATTGCTCAACATTAAAAGATTTTTCTAATATGAAATTTAAACCCTTTACATGAAAATAATGTCCTCTAACACAATAAGGGTACTCAAGAAAAGCCTTATTCCCAAGTCTTTCTTTATGGACCTTAACTAAGTAAGAATAGGAGCTCACATTTGAAACTAAACTATAACTAGCAAAAACAATTTCTTTTCTGTTTCTATGATTTATTCCATCTTCAATGTCATAAAATCTCTCTAAAGCTCTTTGATGCAAGTTAAAATGGTTTGCTATGTCATTAGAGGCCAATTTTATTCTCTCGCGCATTGTTTCCAAAGCTTTATTCTCATTTTCTGAACAATCATAAAAAATATGAGAAAACGGCTCGTTTAAGTCAGTAGGCACAACAACAGGAGCAGTAGCAGATAAAGTCATTGCATCATAAAGGCAACTAAGCCTAAAGAAAAATTCAACATCTAAATCTAATTTCTTAACCATCAAAATTCTTACAATGCAGGATTTAAATATATTTAACTTATCCGCAACATCCTCTATTCAGTTTCTTCGCATTTTTTAATTCTGCCTCGTATGAGTTCGCGTTGGTTTCATTTGCGGGATTTTTGAATTGGATGATTGCTTTTTGAAGAGTTGGGGTTTTGTTGGATGGGAAGGGTTTTATAGATTACTCTATATTACTTCATGAAAAAAGATTATTCAGATGAAATAAAGGAGCTGATTAAAAAATACAAGAAAGAGGATATTAAATATCTAAAACCATTGAATATTTATCTAAAAGAAATCAGATGACTAAAGAACAAATTGATGAAAAAATCATTGGTTTAGAGAATTTAAAATATGCTGAAAAGCAGAAAAAGAGCAAGGAACATATTGATGAGATGTTTAACTCATTGATGCAGAGAGCATTTAGGGGAGAATTGATAAAATAACTTATACAATAAAATGTATAAATATTTATAAAGGCTTATACACTAAAATGTATAAAGAAATTGAGTTTTATAAGGCTTAAAAATGGCAATTACAAATGAGCAGGAAAAAGAACAGCTGATTAAGTATGTTTTGGCAAAGTTAGCCGAAGCTCCACAGCTTGTTGAAAACTATATTAGAGTAGATAAAAAACTTCTTTCTTATAGAAGAGTTTATTCAAGAATTCGGATGCATGCAGATGATTTCTGGCTTGGTGAAGGAAAAGGTGGAAAAATTACAAACAGGTTAATCATTCTACCTGGATTAAGGGGTGTAGGAAAAACGACACTTTTATTCCAACTATATAAACATTTAAGAGAAGTCAACAAAGTTGAACAAGACAGAATCTTATATTTTTCTACTGATGAATTAAAAGCCTATCTTGGAAAAAGTATTCTCGATGCGATAGATACTTTCATCCACGAAATACATAAAACAAGCTTTACAGCGTTAGACAAAGAAATTTTTATATTTGTAGACGAAGCTCATTTTGATAAGCAATGGTCTGAAGCGGCCAAGATAATTTTTGATAAAACTAAAAAAATATTTATAATTTTTACTGGCTCATCTGCTTTAAGCTTAGAATTAAGCGTTGACGCAGCAAGAAGAACAAAAAAAGAGATAGTTTTTCCGCTTAATTTTGCTGAATATCTTTCACTAAAATACGCGATTTACCCTCCAAAAAATACGGCCGAGAGTATTCGTAATTTAATATTTGATATTAACGAAGGAGCTCTTGAAAATGCCGCCACTAAAGAAAATGAATTAACAAAAAAGCTTATAGAATTAAGAAAACCAGTAGAAAGGGAATGGGGAGATTTTTTATGTTGTGGGGGATTTCCATTTGGGCTTGATATAAAACAAGCAGAAGTTCATGAAAGATTATTCAGTATGATAGACAGAGTTATCGAAAAAGATGTTTTCTCTGTACAGCCCTTCAATACAGAAACACGCAATACAATAAAGAGAATATTATCTTTTTTGGCATTACAAAAGCCAGGAGGAACATCTGATGCTAAACTATCTGAAAGATTAGGAAAATCACCAACTATTGTGAGAAGCATCTTAGAAGTTTTAGAAAAGACACATCTTGTTTTTAGCATAAAACCCTATGGGGGAGCAGGAAAGGTAGTTGGAAAACCTTGGAAATATTATTTTCTTTCTCCCTCAATAAATGCAGCGTTGAGATTTAAATTGGGATTTTACGATGAAATA
>CAYTKV010000065.1:5895-6139 GCA_964438545.1 Candidatus Woesearchaeota archaeon
CCTCTGCATTTTTCAAGATGAAAGAAACAGTTAATTTACCAACAGGCATATTTTACGATGCAAGAGAGGGAGGAGTTGATTTTCTTCTTTATGACGCGAAAGAAAGAATTATTCCAATAGAAGTTGGGATAGGTAAAAAAGATAAATCTCAAATATATTCGGCAATAAGGGAATATAGCTCTCCTTATGGAATAATAATAGATAATTCTCAAAAAATAACTCGGGAGGATAAAGTTATTAGAAT
>CAYTKV010000066.1:0-6112 GCA_964438545.1 Candidatus Woesearchaeota archaeon
GTTATGCGCTAGTTTAAAATAAGGATTATCTTCTTTGTACAAATATAGTCTTGCAAGTTGAGACTTGGCTATTCTTTTACTTAAATATAACATTGCACCATCTTGCTCAATTTGAAGATTTCCTCCGCTCTGGATAGCCCTAGGAAAGATGTATACACCATTCTCAATTCCAGAGCCAAAATCTATAAAATCATCTTCAAAAGCATACCTAAAAGGCAGAATATACTGTTGGTTTTGATATACAAATATGCCCTGAGTGTTAATTATTTTTCCTGTTGCATCTTTTTCTATTAATATTGCTCCTAATCCTGATTGTCCAGCTGGAAGAAATATCCTTGTGTTGTTTTCTTCGTAGATTATGTCTTCATCTAGTCCAACGCCTCCGCGATAAAAATAAACACTCGAATTCTTTTTTTCTTGCGTTTGACTTGGGTCTTTTACAAATGTTGGAATAAAACTTGCCCTGTCGTAATTAGCATCGCTTCCAATCATAGAAAACGCAGAGTATTTTCCTATGTCCGTTGAATCAATTAAAAAATGAGTCGTATTATGGACGTATAAAAATTCTAATGCTTTTCTGTTATCTGTTCCTGTTAAAGCGTGTCTTCCCATTAAATGATTCCAATAACTTATTGCGTTCCCTCCGTCTAATACAGTGGCTCTTTCTCCTATTGTTTGCAACCAATAACCATAATCCCACCAATGACCAAAAACTGCATTTTCTGGCGTATTTTCTCTCACCCAAGCCATTGCTCTCTGCCATTGTTGCGTATAGATAGAAGGAGCATAACTTTCCGCTGATGCATTGACAGCATTATAAAATCCATATCCGGAAAATATAATCAATAATATTATTATTGCTGATATGCCCCATGCAAAAATCTTTTGAGTGTCCCCCTTTGTTGCTTTTGCTTTATCAAATGTGGCAACGGCAAAATATGATATAATAATCGCCACAGAAGGAGCCAGCATCATTATTGTTCTTACTGTGGCTCTTGCAGAAACAAGACCTAAAAAGAAAAAGAAAAATAAAAGAACCACGCCAATATCTATTTGTTTTAATTTATCTTCTTCCTTATTTTTGTGAAACTTATAATAGTAAAATCCAAACATTCCTAAAAATAAAACAAACCCAATAAAATATAAAAATAAGCTTGTAGAATTTTCGCCATTCAGCACGCTGTTTGGAGCATATCTACTAAAAATTACTCCAGTCAATAATATAACATAAGACAAGGTTAAAATTAATTTTTCATTTTTATTTAACATTTTTATCGCATTGTAGAATAAAAAGATTGAGCCAAAAAAGAATAACCAAAAAGTAACAGGAATATTTCTGAAGTGAGGACCAAAGCTACTAGCCCACTCATCAAAATACGGCTGTCTGTTCTCAGCGACTGTTTGTATGAGTCTGCTTGTAGCAGGTTTCACAAGAATATCTCTGATATTATTAATTTGTGAAGGAATAAAAGACATGCCAAAGACTATTGAGGAGATAACTGCCAATAACAAAATGGAAACAATTGTAGACAACAAAGCATTAGGGATTTTAGAAATTTTTGGGAATTTTTCTAAGTTAAGATAATTTTTTAATTTTGTACCAAAAATAATAAAATGAACAGCAATTATAAAGAAAACTGCTACAGCAGGAGCAGTTGTAAAAGAACTTAAAAGCCCTTTTATTGTATACCCTCTTGGAGAGAGCAACATAATACCAAATGAGGTAAATAACCATGTGGAATAAATATAAAATTTATTTTTATCGACTTTTCCAACTATAAACGCAAAAAACATTGTGGGAGCAATGGTTAGAAAAATATATATGTATCCTCCCCAAATGTTTGCCATTGCTGTTGTTGATAAGCCGCTTAATACAGCATAAACATACTTTCCTTTCTTGCTTTCTGATTTCCATGCAGCCAAAAACAAATAGAACGACAAAAATAAAAATAGGAAAGCGGCGGATTCTTTTTCTGGAATTCCCGCTATAGTTCTTGGCAAAAGTATAGGAATAACAGACAAGAAAAAAGAAGAAATTAAAGCAATAATATTAGCATTTTTTTCTCCTGTAAAATCCATGAAAATTCTTCTAGTTAAAAAGAAGAAAGCTATCACAGTTAAAGCAAACATAAATGCAGGGTAAAGAACAGCAGAATGAGTTACTGACTCTGAACCAAAATTCACGGCGATTTTATGAAACCAGGCCATCATATAAGGATGAAGAATATACTCTCCAGTCATCTCAAAACCTAGAGGAACATACCTCATGTTATCAACAGCAAATAATGAGCCATGTTCGACAATGTATTCCGATAACCTTAAAAAAAAGAAAGGATCTAAATCAGGGCCCAATGTCCAAGTTCCTGTTGTTATGTCTTTTAATCTTGGAAGATTGCTAGTCCTGATTTTTACTGCGAGGTAAGTAATAAATGCAAGGATAAGATAAGCAACCCAATTGTGACTTTTTTTAAAGAATTTTATTATTTTATCCTTCCTTATTTTAATAATGTCCTCTTCTGAAACCTTCGCAGATTTATCTTCAAGAAGTTCTTGCTCTGTTTTTACTATATTTTGGCTTTCTTTTAATTGACTCTCGTCAGATTTATTTTCTTCCATCTTTTTATTATCAATAATAAAGTTAAAAAAGCTTGTTATATAAATCTTTCAATTTTGGACTTGAAATAAAAAGTAAAATTTGGGCAGAAGAGAGATTATTTTTCCTTTGATATTTAACTTCCGCTTATGATATGTATAGAGAACTGCGTTATTTGCGTGACATTTTGTACGCAGTTCTCTAATGGATAACTACCGAAATTATATCACCTAAACAATGCAGTTATCCATATTTTAAATTAGCTTTTCTCATAAATTCACCAATTCTAAAACAACACAGGGGTTACAAAAACCTCAACCAACGCTGCAAAAAACAACACAACAACCGCTAGTATGATTAAATTTAGCGAATCTTGCAAAACCTCCCAGAATTTTTCTGTGCCTGTTTCGTGTTTTATTACAGCTATAGAAACTATTCCTCCTGCCAATGCGACAATGAAATACGATGCAATTTCAAATATGCCATGAATAAAAAATCTAAAAAATCCGAGGGGCAACTCTCTCAGTTGATAGTCTGTGACTATTCCTATTGCTGCGCCAATCACACTAGCGTTCCAAGCCAAAACAAAAATTGCGCCCGCTCCTAAAAGAAGAGAAAAAATTAAAGTAAATAACAGGACATACATATTATTCATAACAATAAGAAAAAGTCTTTCTTTATTTGACAAGAATGGCGTTGTAATAGAAACATCTTTTATTCCGTATTGGGTAACGCACTCATTAAAATTAGTCGGCCTGTTTATCATGCAATAAGTCTCTATCTGAGCTCTGTAACTTTCTGTTGTTGGTAAAATGGTGTACCAAAAAGCATAAGCCACAGTAAAGCCAACAAAAAGCCACAAAAAAGCATAAATTGCTCTTCTATGGGCTTTCAATAATTCTAAGCTTCCTCTGCCTTCCCTTATCTTTTTTTCTTCTAGTCTTAAAGTATAATACATGAACGGCAAGGATAATAATACTGTAAATAGTATAACTAAAATACCTGAATACTTAACAAGCACAGCATCTTGCGAAAAAACCCAATTCACTAAGAGAACAGACAAGCTAGCGTAAAGCAAGCCAATAAAAAACATTTCCCAAGGATGCCTTTCAGCTTTTTTCGGATTAATGAGCATCTCTAGCATTTTTATCTCTCTTTTATTTCAAAATACTATATTGTTAAGAGGCTTAAATAGTTTGTTGTTACGTAAACTAAATATCTGTCTTGATATCCAAAAAGCACAAATTGATATGTTGGCTTTAAACATCTTGATTTTAATTAGTAATTATCAGTTCATTTCAAATTTGTCAGGGAATTAAGTATAGAAGTAAATTATTAAGCTTTAAATCTGACTTAAAGTACAGGGTATAAATATCTGTTCATTTAATTGATTGCCAATTTGTCTTCGATAATGATTGGAACAATAAAAATATCAATAATGTGCTACTAGATAAATTTTGCAGCCATAATGAAAAATTAAAGTCTTACAATATGTCATATTAAAAATCATCTTAATTTGTTACTATAATCGAGGACGCTGAAATTTAACCGTTTGCGCCTTGACTATCAAGGGAAAGACGTACACTTTTGGTAAATTATTTACGTCTTTCACTATATTTTCAACAACTTTAAATATATTCGTGCTTTTATAAATAAAACAAAAAAGAAAAAAATGAAAATATACATCGCGGGAGATCACGCAGGTTTTTATTTAAAGAAGAAAATAAAATTATATTTAGAAAAATTAAAATATAAAGTTGAGGATTTTGGTCCTTATAATTATAATAAAAAAGACGATTATCCTGATTTTGTCATTCCATTGGCAAGAAAAGTTGCAAAAGAGAAAGAAGCCAGGGGAATAATTTTTGCCGGTTCAGGGCAGGGCGAAGTTATTGCGGCAAACAAAATAAAAGGAATAAGGGCAGCTCTTTACTATGGCTATAACATTAGCATAATAAAACTTTCAAGACAACATAACAATTCAAATGTTCTTTGTCTTGGCGTAAGATTTTTAACAGAAAAAGAAGCAAAAAAAGCAATTAGAATTTGGCTAAGAACAAAATTTCAAAAAGGAAGACACTTAAGAAGATTAAAGAAAATAGAAAAAATTGGGAGATAAAACAAGAAGTTTAATAATGAGGAAATCATTATTTATCTTTCACACTGTCAGGTTAGAGAATTATTTCAAGGTTGGAATGCTTATGTGAAATGAGCCAATACTTTAAAATTAAGAAAACAATTATTAATAAAAATAAAAACACAAGTTTAAAATATGAAAGTTTATTTATTTGTGGGAGTTAAAATGCCACAAATAATCCCAACAGTTTTCGCTATTTCAAAAAAAGAATTCAATGAGCGTTTTAACAAGCTCATAAAGATTTCTAAAAATATTCAAATAGATTTCATGGATGGAAAATTCGTAAAAGCAGAATCTATTTCCTTGAATGATATTCCAAACTTGAAAAAACATAAAAACAACTTTGAAGCCCATTTAATGGTAAAAAATCCAAAAAAATATATAAAAAAATTAAAATCTAAAGGCTTTAAAAAAATTATTTTTCATTATGAAGCTCTAAAAAACAGCAAAGAAATATTTGATATTATTAAACTAATAAAAAGAAATAAATTAATTAAGTATATAGCAATAAATCCAGAAACAAAATTAGAAAAAATCACTTCTTTCTTGCCAGAAATAGAGGGCGTTCTTATTATGGGAGTTTATCCTGGAAAAGAACACCAAAATTTTGTTAAAAAAGTCTATAATAAAATAAAAGCTTTAAGAAAAATAAACAAAAAGATAAAAATTCAGGTTGATGGCGGAATTAATCCAAATGTGATTAAAAGTCTGGCAAAATTAAATATCAATTATATTAATTCTGGCTCTTTTATTTCAAATTCAAAAAATCCCAAACAAGCTTTAAGAAAATTAAATAAGATAATTCAAAAATTTAATATCACTTAAACAAAGTATGAACCAAATTTCCTTTTGAGTCCTTTTCGTATTTGCCAGAAACTAGATGATCACATTTAACTTTTGTAAAACAATAAGGCTCAAATCCTTTTTCGCTAGCTTTTTTAATAAATGAAATGTCATCAGCAAATTTTTCATTAATCAAATCATAGTTTATTTTTTCAAAAACCTTTCTGCTAATTAACATGCACCCAGCAGAGGGATAAACCACTTTGAATAATTTTTCACTATCAACTTCTTCTTTAGTTAAATGCCTCTGCAAATCCAAATGCGATTTCACGCTTGGAGAAAATTCAACTTGCTTTTTAAATTCTTCAAATTCTTTCTCGCTGATAGAAGCCCATGCAACAGGCAATATTTTTAATTGACCAGAGGACATAAAATAATTATAATAAACGCCACTAACAATATCTTTTTCACAGCTGATTAATTGTTCTATCGCATCTTTAGGCGGAATAACGTCTGCATCCATCATAAGAATGAAGTCAAAATTATTTTTTAGAAAAGCGAGCCCCGCAAGAAACCTCGCTTACTTTAGTGGCTGAGTG
>CAYTKV010000067.1:0-6046 GCA_964438545.1 Candidatus Woesearchaeota archaeon
TAGCTTATTTTATAGTCTTATTGAGCTATTAGAGATTATTATTCATCATTAAGTATCCTCCCGACTAAAGCTTTATTAACCTATATTTTTTAACAAGGGCATGCCTAATGTTGAGGCACGTATAAAAGCAAAGGGAAAGCAATATGAAATTCTAGTTGATTTAGACGAAGCTCTTAAAATAAAAAATGGAAAGGGCGATATTATGTCGGCTTTGCAATCTACAAATATTTTCTACGACTTGAGAAAAGGAACAGTCGCTTCTAAATCTGATGTGCAAAGTGCTTTTGGAACAACTGACATTTACGAAATTGCAAAAAAAATTATTTTTTCTGGAGAGGTTCAAAAAACGCAAGATTATAGAGATCAAGAAAGAGAGAAGAAAATTAAACAGATTGTAAGCCTCATAGTAAAGAATGCTTCAGATCAAAATGGTAGACCTTACACAGAAGAAAGAATAAGAAATGCCATTAATGAAATTCATTATCATTTCGATAATCGCCAAATTGAAAAGCAAATGCAAGAAGTTGTTAACAAGCTAAAAGAGATTATACCACTAAAAATAGAAACTAAAAAAGTAAGGCTAACAATCCCGGCGCAATACACAGGACAAGTTTATGGTCTGTTGCAGGAGTATAAAGAAAGCGAAGAATGGCTTTCCAATGGAAATTTGAAAGTAATTCTAGAGATTCCTTCAGGAGTTATTTTGGATTTCTATGATAGAATAAATTCCATAACACATGGCTCTGTTCAGAGCGAGGAAGTCAAGGAAGAGTTTTAAAAAATCAATAAAAAATTTCTTTTAATCCCTAAACCAGACTTTACTTTAACAGAAAAAAAAAGATAACTTTAAAAACCCTATTTTCTCATAATTTTTGATATTGGAGACCAACAAGAATAATATTACAATTATTCTGTTGTTTTATTATCATTATGAAGAAAAAGATTAAAGAGGCACATGAAGCCAACGAGAATAATTCTGATTTTAGTCAAGACTCTGCAAAAAGAAAAATAGTTGTTCCTGGGGAAATCATATTTTCTGGAGAAGATTACTTGCCAGGCGAGAACACCAGAAGAGAAGGTTCAGATATTGTAGCAACAAAATTTGGATTGGTAGAAGAAGCAGGAAGAGTCATTAAATTAATTCCCATATCTGGCGCTTTTGTACCGAGAAGAGGCAACGTTGTTATTGGAAGGGTTGTTGATATAACTTATGCTGGCTGGATAGTTGAAATAGACTCTGCAGCCCAAGCTTTTCTGTCAATAGAAGAATCTCCAAGATTCATTAACAGAAACGAGATGGACCAATATCTTCGCGTCGGAGATGTTATAGCAGCAAAGATATGGGGCGTAAAAAATCGAGGTCTTGATTTAACTCTAAAAGGAAAAGGACTAGGGAAATTGGAAGATGGTTTTATTTTTAATATTATTCCAAGCAGAGTTCCAAGAGTGATAGGAAGAGAAGGAAGCATGGTAAACTTAATAAAAGAAAGAGCACAATGTAGCATAACAGTAGGTCAGAATGGTTGGATTTGGATTAAAG
This sequence comes from Candidatus Woesearchaeota archaeon, assembly GCA_964438545.1. Lineage (GTDB taxonomy): Archaea > Nanobdellota > Nanobdellia > Pacearchaeales > GW2011-AR1 > UBA73. Next base: position 1,541 of record CAYTKV010000067.1, read on the forward strand.
GCCCAAACATAAAAGCAGAAATTAAAGCAAGAAAAGCTATCGAGCTTGTTGCAGAAAAGGTTTATATCGACGGCCTAACAGAAAAAATAGAAGCTTGGTTTGAGAGAGGGGATAACTGACGATGGTTGCCATAAAAACGAATGGTGTAGCTGAATTTGAGTTTAAAGTTAGAAATAGATATACAATTGCTAGCGATGAGCCAGGAGCTTTTCTGAATATGCTTTATGCTAAACAAACTACTAATGAAAAAGGGGAGCCATGCTATCATTTTATAAGAAGAGAAAGAAATGATATAAGAGAACTTAAAGTAACTCACAAGGGTGTTAGACTTCTCGAGGGTTCGTGCGTCGTGGTGGGAAGAGGGGAATTAACTAATTTTTTATACCCTGCCGCTCTATCTCCAGGGAAGTTAAAAGAATTAGCAGAATATGTGGAAATGCTCGGTGAATCAGGAGAAAGAACATAAAATGACGAAGGAAAATGAGCGCGAATGAATTTAAAAGATTGGATGGAAGAAAACTAAATGAGTTAAGAGAAATTACTGCTAGAGTAGGAGTTGTTCCAAATGCTGACGGCTCTGCTTTATTTGCTTTTGGTGATACAATAGCCATAGCAGCTGTATATGGGCCAAGACAATTACATCCACAACACATGCAAGACCCTTCAAGAGGAGTGCTAAGATGCAATTATGATTTGTTGAGCTTTTCTGTCTATGAAAGAAAAAAACCAGGTCCTAGCAGAAGATCAAGCGAAATTTCAAAGGTCACCGAATGGGCTCTATTGCCGGCTCTTTACTTAGAGTCCTTTCCCAATCAAGTTATTGATGTTCAAATTTATATTTTGCAGGCAGACGCAGGCACAAGGACAGCAGGTATAAATGCCGCTTCAATGGCTTTAGCTCATGCAGGCATACCAATGAAAGATTTAGTTTGTTCAGTCGCAATAGGCAAAAATGACAAGACTTTAATTGTTGACTTAACAAAAAAGGAAGAAGATTTCGAGGAGGGAGAAGGCTCAACAGACTTCGCAATAGCTAAACTTGCAAATTCCGACGAATTCACGCTACTACAAATGGATGGAAAACTTCGTCCTGATATCATGGAAGAGATAATCAAATTGGCAAATGAAGCGTCAAAACAAATATTTGAAGCACAGAAAAAAGTATTGAAAGATGTTGTGAAGGAGGAAAATTAATATGGAGATGTCTAATCTAACTAAAGAAAAGTTAAAAGCGATGTTCAAAGAAGAAAAACGTTTCGATTCTCGAGAATTGCTTGATTTTAGAGATTTTGAAATAACTTGCGGTATTTCAAATAAAGCAGAAGGAAGTGCAAGAGTAAAACTTGGAAAAACAGAAGTTGTGATAGGCGTTAAGTTGGATGTTTCAGAGCCATATTCAGATTCGCCAGATAGAGGTAATTTGATTGTTTCAGCAGAATTATTGCCGCTAGCATCTCCAAGATTTGAAGCAGGTCCGCCAAGATTCGAAGGAATTGAACTTCCTAGATTGGTGGACAGAGCGATAAGAGAGTCAAAAATGATTGACTTATCAAAACTAGTCATAGAAAAAGGCAAAAAAGTCTGGGCAGTTATCATAGACATTTATCCAATTAACGATGACGGGAATTTAGTAGATGCTTCCCTGCTTGGGGCAGTCGCGGCATTGAAAAAAACAGTTTTTCCTGCATTAGATGAGGAAGAAAAGATAGATTACGAAGAAAAGACCAACAAAAAACTTCCTTTGTCCGAAGAAACATGTCCAATATCTTTGAGCTTCTTTAAACTTGGCAACTCTATAATATTAGATCCTACAAGAGAAGAGGAAGAAGCTTGCGATGCCAGGATTTCATTCGGAATCTCTTTATCTGATAAAGAATTTTTCATCAATTCTTGTCAAAAAAAAGGAGAAGGCACCATGTCAAGCGAAGAATTAATTAAAATAATGCAAATCTTACCAAAAAAATTTTTAGAGATAAACAAAAAACTTAAAAAGTATCTATAAATTTTTGTATTATGGACGCAAACTTACTGCCAGCTCAGAGAAGAGTTACTAGAGGATTCGTTAATAAACAAGCCAATGTAGAGAAGAAGATGACAATTTCAAGACTAAAATTGCTTGACCGCTTAACAGTTTAATTTTTAAAATATGGAAGAAAAATTTACAAAATATGAAATTGCAAGGATTATAGGAGCGAGAGCCTTGCAAATCGCCATGGATGCTCCTTTATTAGTAAAAATATCAAAAGAAGAGTTAGAAAAAATGAAATACGACGCACTAAAGATAGCCGAATTTGAGTTTAATCAAGGTGTTCTGCCTATAACAATAAACAGACCGGCACCACAGAAAAAAAGAGAAAAATTAGGAGCAATCAGAGAGGAAAAATTGTCCGATGAAGAATTAATTGCAAAAGAACAGGAAGTCGAAAAGGAGATAATTGAAGAAGCAAAGGAAATTGGTTTCGTGAATGAAGGTGAAGACGAAGAGGCTGAAGAGCCTATTTCTGAAATAAAGGAAGAATGAGAGTATCATAATACAAAAAGAAATTTCATTAACAAATACTATAAAAACTCCCAATTATTATTTTTTGTATGTTGCTAGATAAAGTCAAAGCCAGAAAAATCAAAGATTCAAGAAATGAAGAAACAATAGAGGTTTCGGTCAATAACTGTAATGCTTCTTCCCCTTCAGGAAAATCAAAAGGAAAGCATGAAACTCCCTCATTTCATAACTCATTAGATTGGAATATTAATTTTCTTAATGAAAATAAATTTAATTTAGGAATAAATTCTTTTAAAGACTTAGAGAAAATAGAATCTTTCTTAAGAAAAAAAGCAAAGCTTAAAGATGTAAAGCAATTCGGAGCAAACGCTTTATTTGCTCTCGAATCAGCAACGCTAAAAGCGCTAGCAAAAGAACAAAATAAAGAATTATGGCGAATAATAAATCCAAAGACAAGAAAATTACCTGTTCCTATTGGAAACGTAATAGGCGGCGGTTTGCACTCACATAATGAGAACGCTCCGAACTTTCAGGAATTCTTATTAATTCCTAATAAAAAATCAATAAAAGATAATTTGAAGATAATGAATAATATTTATAAAAAATTAAAAAAAATTCTAAGAGCAAAAACGAAGGATGATGAGGGCGCATGGCAGACTTCTTTGAGTGAAGAGCAAATACTTAAAATTTTATCAAAATTTAATATTAGTATAGGGATTGACATAGCAGCATCAACTTTTTACAAAAATGGGCTTTATCATTACAAAAATAAATCTCTTGAACGCGAGATGCAAATTCGTTATATTAATTACTTAATAAAAAGATATAATTTATTTTATATTGAAGATCCTTTGCAAGAAGAGGATTTTGAAGGATTTTCAAAATTAATCAAAGATGAAAAAAATCTCATTGTAGGCGATGATTTGACAGCAACACAAATTTCAAGATTGTTCAAAGCAATCAAAAATAACTCAATTAACGCAATGATAATAAAGCCAAATCAAAATGGCTCTCTTTTAGAATTAGCAGAAATTTTTAAGATTTGTAAGAAAAACAATATTAAAACAATAATCTCACATCGCTCTGGCGAGACTCTTGATGACGCTTTAGCAGACTATGCTGTCGCTTTTGGAGCGGATTATATCAAAGCAGGCATTTCGACAAAATGGGAAGAAGTTAAATTGAAGAGGCTTGTTAAGATTGAGAAGAAGTTTAAACTTGGGATTTGAGTATTCTGGAAAAATTTTATTCGAAAACTAATTCATGATTTGGAAGATTTTGTTTTCTCCATCTTTCAGCAATCGGACGAACTACTTGTTCATCGTATTTTCCAAAATCTGTGCTTTTATCAAAGAACACCATTCTTTCTTCGTCAATTCTAAAATGTCCTCCCCCTGTTGGAGAGAGTCCTTCAGTACATTGATATTTATCTTGTGCCCTTGCTTCAAACTTAAAAGCAAGAGTTTCATGTGGAATTGTGTAATTTTCTGCATAGATATAATTCTTGCCGTTTAATCCCACTAAGGAAATAAATTTCCCAGAAGAACCTGGCGATTCAGATAGCTCCATAACTCCTTTTTTTCTCAAACCATCTATTACTTGCATTTCCGGTATATCTTCAATTCCCATGAAATTAGCCTAGACTTGCCTATTTAAACTTTTTTGTAGAATCTTTCTAAACTTGATATTTGTTATTTATATATCTTTCTAAGAAAATCGAAAGATTTATAAATAAATCTTTATAAAAATAAATATGAAGAAAATAGAACTCGTGTATAGAATGACACTTGAGGAAGTAATTGAAAAGAAAAATAAGACGTTAACGCAGGCAGAGATAGCTAAAGCTTTACAGATTTCTTTAAGCACAGTGAATTTAGCCATAAAACATTTAGAGAAGATGAACGCAGTAAGAATAAAAAATAGAAATTTTAAAATTGTCAATGCAAAAAAGATCTTGCTTTAATGGGCATCCATTCGAGATTTAGAAAAGGACATTATTTATAGAA
>CAYTKV010000068.1:0-5940 GCA_964438545.1 Candidatus Woesearchaeota archaeon
ATTGCTGAAAAGAGTCACAATTGAGGATGCGGTCAAGGCAGATCAAACATTTTCAAGATTGATGGGAGACGATGTTGAAGCAAGAAAACAATTCATCATAGAACGCGCTCAGGAAGCCATGATTGATATCTGAGAATGGAATATTTAATCGTGTCCACTACTGTAGCAAATGAAAGAGAAGCAAAGAAATTAGCTAAGAAAATAATAGATTTAAGACTTGGAGCTTGCGTGCATATAAATCCTATTAAAAGTTTTTATAAGTGGAAGGGAAAATTGGAAGATAATAAAGAATTTAAAATTGAAGTTAAAACAACATCTAAAAATTATAAACCCCTAGAAAAATTCATTATTAAAAATCATAAATATGAGTTACCGGAGATTATTGCAACAAGAATAGATAAGGGCTATAAAAGATATTTGGGCTGGATTGAACAAGAAGTAAAATGAAAAGAGAAAAAAAGACGAGCTGGAAAAGAAGAATTTCTAATAGACAGAATATTTTGTATGGATTGAGCCAAGAGGTATTCGGCAATGCTAGAGTTAGACGTGATGATATTATTTCGGCCATTGTGATACACGATGAAAGAAGAATTGCTGTTATAGATGCGATCGGCCGTCATATTTTACTTTATAATGAAGCATATCATGATAGAGCTAGAGAATTGGCGAGAAAATATAATGTCAGAACTGGGGAAGTGTTGGAGTTTAAAGAAATTGAATAGTCTGAAATGCAATTGATATTTGAAATGGCAATAAAAAAAGTCAATAAAGTTTGGGGCAGTGAGGAATGGATTGTGAACAATAGTACGTATTGTGGAAAAATACTTAATATAAAAAAAGGATATAGGTCAAGTATACATTATCATAAAAATAAACATGAAACATTTTATTTATTAGGAAAGTTTTACTGGAGTCAGATGGAAAACATGTTGTTACGCTGCCAGGAGATTCTGCAACAATAGAGCCGCTAAACAAACACAGATTTACAGGACTTAAAAATAGTAAAATAATTGAGTTTTCAACAACACATGAGGAAGAGGATAGTTATAGAGAAGCACAAAGCGAGAAAGTTGATTTAAGTAAAATAATAAAGTAGTTTAATTTAAAATAAGATGCTAGGCAAAAAATTTTGTCCGAAATGTGGAAGCGAAGATGTCATGATGGTAGCCGGCGGCATAACAGGAACATGGATGTGTAAAAAATGCGGTTTTTCGGGCAGTATTTTTCCTGAGAAAGAACTAATTATTTCTAAACCAAAAAAAGATAAAGAGATAAAGAATGAAGCTTTTAGGAAAAAAGAAAAAAGGCAAATTCTAATCCTAGGATTAAACGTTATTTTTTAGTAGTTACAATGCAAAGGTTTAAATATGAGTTATTTTTAGGAAAAATATGAAAGGACAAAATAATGAATCTAGATTTGGTTTAAAAACTCCCGTGGCTGACTTAGATAGACTTAAGGGTAGCTGGACTTTTTTGTATACGACTTATGGAAATCTTTATGCCAAAATCGGTGAGAGCGATGGAGCCAATGTTGTTCTTACTAATTCCTTGGTTCAAATCCCTGGTCCAGAAGGAGTGTTACTTAGAGTTTTTGATAAACCGAATACTTTAGCTAAAAGCACGATACATGGATTCAGAGAGGCAAGCTATGAAGAAATAAAATGTGCCATTGAGCACACTAATCAATATCAAAGATATTTATCAGAGCCTGTAAAGGTAAGAGATGGTGGCGGAGATCATTTCGGTTTTGTATGTGATATTAGCTATAATGAAATATTGTTAAGACCCTCTCTTGTCCTATATCCTGGCGAGTATGGTGTTAGATACAGAATCGAAAGGAAAATACCCGAACTCGTAAAAAATCCCATAATTGTTACTCCTCTCAGAGAAAATGACTTAGAACAAATAGTAAAAAATTCCGAAGCAGAATACGAGCTAGCACGAAGAAGAAAATTGCTTGAGGAAAAACAACTAGCATTGCATGAGAAAAAATTATCAAAGAAAAAAGGCAAAATCGTAATTTAGTTAGTAACTTAACAGTAGTTAAGAAATAGAAAAGTTTAAATACTCTTTTTTTTATCTCTTTTCATGGTTGAAAAAAGTTATGAAAACAAATTAAACGGAGAAAACATTTCTCAATCAAGCGCTAGCTATGAAGTAATGAGAGTTTTAAGAGACAGAGGTTATAGGGTAATAGAGGAAAGAGAGGACGATTCAACTGGACAAAGAGGGATTGCTATTCTCTCACCAATAAATCAGCCAAGAAGCATGTTACAAAATTTGATGTATAGAATTGGCATAAGACCAAAGCAAAAAGCGTACAATATAGGTGTTTTATGGCTTGATAATGAGTACAGGGGCGCAAAGCAGGATGAGAGATGGGTGTTTGAAGCAAAAGGCACAGAAACTGTTCCTAGATTGTCGACAATTATATCTGACTTGACTCTGCAAAGAAATGTGAGTTTAGATGTGTTAGTTAATGGGGAAAGTCCGACATTGCAAAAGCTTCCGGCTAGTAATTATCCTAGCAGCGCACAACCAAATTATAATTGACTAGATATTAAAGAAATTTCTTCTTAAGAAGGTTAAATACATCAGCTACTAAATGATTGTTCATAATTTGTTATGTGCCACAAAATAATAAAATATCAAAATATCTTCGTAATTAAGATATCTATAAAAAGAGGTCATAAAAAATCTAAGATCTAATAATGATGCTTTATAAAATCCAAATTATTTATATTCGACAATAATTTAATACCATTTAATATGAAGAATTGCAAGAAAAAACAATTATGTACTAAGAATCAGTATTCGGTGTGGTTAAATATTGCTCACATCAGCTAATCTGAAATAATAATCTGATGTATTAGTGTTAATTGAACTTCAATTTATTACTATATTTTTTAGGTGATTGAGGCATTTGTCTGGCATTAATTAATTTCCAATAATATATTTTATTATAGTTATAGTGGCTATTAGCCTTTCTCTTCCAAAAAGATAGTCTGGATTTGTGCTAATCCCGTTATTTAAGTTTAGAGTCACCATCATTCTTAATTGGTTTTTTCAAAAATGACTTTGCTTTTGCAAGGAACCTTTGCTTTCACTCTTTCTAGAATGTCTCTAGCGGCTCTTGCTGTTTTTTCGTCTGGGCAAGAAATGAAAAATAGCTCTTTTCCTGGATTGACAATTGCGGCTCTTCCAATAGCAACGCCGAAGGAATGTTTCATTCCATGAGAGAGTCTATCTGCTCCTGCAGTTCCTCCCGCAGCTTTATTCTCTCTTAAAATATGATGGGGGAAAACCTTAACAACAAAATAATAATTTCCGGGTATTTCGGTATCTAATGTTTTATTCACAAACATTCTGCAAGATTCTAGCGAATTGTCTCTTACTTGCGTCTTTTCTTCTGTAACCAGCCTTATAATATAATGGTGTTTTCCTTCGTTGTAGGATTTTTGGTCGCCCATGTTAAACTTCACAATCTTGCTTTGGGGAATTGTTTTTATATATGCTCTGCTCTTGACTCCTGACTTTCTAGTATAAGGTCTTACTTTCTTTTTCGAATATGAAGATGCTTTTCTCAATCCCATTTTATTTATCTGTTTTTTCTCCTCTATTTCTTCCTAGTTGTTCATAAATTCTGTTAAAATGTTCTTTGTATCTTACTTCTTCTAGAGATATTTCCCCTGTTAGAAGAGGCCATTTTTCAGCATTTCCTTCATTTAACATTTTTAATCTATTGCCCACATCTTCTCCTTTGGCGTCAGGATGTGCAGGATGTGGTAGTAAACTTTGATTGCCGTATCTTGCTGATCTAATTGAAAAATACTTGTTTTTATTTGACTCATCTTTTTCTAATTCTCTCAAATCAATTTTTTCTTCTTCTAATGTTACAATAATTTCAGTTTCTGAACTTGTTTCTAAATTTGAATTCATTTTAATTCTCCATTATTCAATTAGCTTTGATGTTATCTTTAATTTCGATTTCCGTTGTTATTGCTTGCCCAGGTAAACCTTTTTCAAAAATCGCTCTTACTAAACCTTTGTTGCCGTGTGCATCGCTTATCTTGCCTTTGATAATTTTACCAGAGGGAGTTTTCCATTCTACTGGTTTTCCTGCCATTTTTTTTGCTTCTTCTCTGCTAGTTAAACCTAAATCAAGAAGATAATGTCTTTCATGAATAGTCTTTCTTCCTCTCCTAAATTGCACAACAATTCCTTTCATAATTTCTTTTAGAAAATTAGGTTTTTAAAGATATTGGAGAATCAATCACTCTGGCATTTATTTTTTGTCGTTCATTTGATTATTATCCTCTTGTTATTACTATTCTTTTGTAAAAATCCTAAGTTAGTTTATACGCTATTTTTATTAATTGCCAAAATAAACTAAAAATAAAATTAAGTACAAGCCTGTTGAGTTGGCGCAACCCAAGCGCATTCTTGTCTTGTGGTGAAGCGATTTGTTCCAGATGCTGTGTTGGATTCTGCGTTTGAGCAGTAGAAATCTGCTATATTGTTATTGCAAACCGTATTATCTTGTACTATGTTTCCAGAACTATCTTCTATTGCAATTCCATAAGAGTTGAAATTTAATGTATTTCTTATTAAAATGTTACTGCTTGAATTTACAAGTAATGCAGTAAGCGCAATTCCAACGCTATTTGAGTTTGCTGTGTTGTCAGCAATAATATTGTTTGAGCTAGCTATAAGCCTGATGCTATTTCCTGAATTCATTATGAGGGTATTTCTTTTTATATTGTTACCTTCTGAGCTCTGAAGAAAAATTCCATAGTCGTTGTTATTAAATAATAAATTATTATCTATTGTAGAATTACTAGTGACAAAGAAGTATATTCCCCTCCCGTTATAGTCAGTGATATTTAGGTTCTTGATTGTTACGTTAGTTCTCAATCTCACAGAAACCCCCACATCTATGGTGCCTGTACCGTTTATTAAGTGCCCTTGGCCATCTAAAGTAATTCCATCTGCATCAATTGTAAAGCATGGCTCAAATCTTATATCAGTATCTTGAATTAATTTATATACCGTGTTTGCCTGATCCAATACTCCACAAGTTGTTAATGGGGTGAATATCATACAACTATTATCACATCCGTCATTTGGATCTGTATTAGCATCATCGCATTGCTCTCCTGTATCTATGACATTATCTCCGCAATAAGCTAATCTACAGTTAGTTCTGCATGCGTCCGGAGTTGTGTCTGAATTAGAGGCACCATTATCACATTGCTCATTATTTTGTGTGTCAACGACACCATCTCCGCAAGTTGGCGATACCTCAATCTGACAACTCGAATCACAACCATCTCCGCTTCTCGTGTTGCCATCATCACATTGCTCGCTGGTGTCTGTAACATTATCTCCGCATCCTGCATTTCTACAGTTAGTTCTGCATTCTGCATCAGGAGCATTAGAATTCGCTGGACCATTGTCACATTGCTCATTTCCTTCAACAAGGCTATCACCGCAAATTGACGGAACAGTAAAACTGTCTGATTCTGTTTCTGAAACTCTTCCTATTCCATCATCATCAATCAAGGCAGCGTAAACTATTATTCTGTCAACATCAGCCAAGCCATGCTCACTCGCAGGAATTGTAATTCTCTTTGATTCTAGCTCTTTAAAGAATGTTGTATTTCTAGAAATTGATGCAGTGTTTCCTGCGCCGTCATCCAAAACAATTACCGGAAAAACAGAAATGTTTCCTCCTCCAGCTACTCTTTGCAAGAAAAATGAAACATTCAAAGAATTATCAACAACAACGGTATCCTTTTTTATCGAGAATCCTAATTCAAGCAATTTCACTTGCCAGTCTATTCCACCACTGCCTCTAAAAAAATTAGCTATGACAACCCAGATTATGACAATCGCGGCTAAAGAAATTAAGATAATCAATATTGTAGTTACTATATCGCT
>CAYTKV010000069.1:0-5875 GCA_964438545.1 Candidatus Woesearchaeota archaeon
AGGCTTTGAACTTTTTTGCTTTTAGGATTCCCATATCATCGAAGCTATTACTAAAATTCCAAATATTTTTAAACTCCCTTTCTAATAGAAAATAAATGAAAGAATCAAAATATGGCGACTTTGAGGAAATAAAAGAGGAATCTAAAGAAAACAAAAAAGAGAATGTAGAAGAACCGCAAGTTACCACAAGAGCGAAAATGCCGCAAAGGGGACAGTTGATCGGAATAGTTTTGCAAAGACTCGGAGGCAATAGAATGTCTATTAAGGCAACAGACAATAAAATCAGAAATTGCCGTGTGCCAGGAAGATTTTCTAGAAAATTTTGGCTTCGTCCTGGTAATATAGTAATTATTGCACCTTGGTCTGATGATAACAACAAGGGCGACGTAGTTTACCAGTACAAATCCGCTGAGCTACTGCAATTAAAAAAACTCAACTTATTAAAAAATTTTGAAAGCGAGTTTTAAGAACTTATTCTTCATAAGTTCTTTCTAGATCTCTAAATGCTTCGTATCTTTCTATAAAATATTTAGCGCGCGGCCCTATATCTTGATCGGCCTTTTGCAGAAATTGTACAACTTCTTCAGAATTTATTGGTTTTCCTGCCTTTTTAGCATTTCTAACGAGCGCAAAAGCATCACTAAGATCTTGCGTCCTGTTCATAAACATTTTTGTAATGAATTGATCTTCCGGTTTTTTGACTTTTAATAATATAGATTCGCCTTTGGGATATGGCATCTCAACATCAACTGCCCGACCAAGGAAAAAATCATAACATTTATGATCAAAATCACTTAAACCAAGCTTTCTAAGACATTCGGGTCCTCTATAAATTTTCAAAGTAACCTCTTTGTCGGTATGTAACTCACCGTCTAGCCCCAAAAAAAATTTAGATTTTCCATGGCCTCTTTTGTGAATATCTATGCTAACCAAATGACTTTCTGTTGGAGAAAAAAATGTTCCTTCGCCAACGATATCATCCAAGACTAGCATAATTTTTTTCGCATCTTCTAAACCTGCATGATTTACGTCTCTCTCTGCGCCGGCATTTTCCTCTTGCATATGTTCCATCCCTACGGCTACGTCCAAGTCATCCGTATATCTCAGCGAATCGCAGAGTATACCTTGAGAAGCAAGATCAGCAAGGTTTTTGTCGTAAATATCACACAAATATCTTGCAACATGAATCTGATTAGCAACCCCGCCAACAATCATATGCCTAATTCCGGCCCTTCTAAAAGCCCCATCGGTTCTAACTACCAAATTCATAAATTCCTCGTTGGCTATATTGAATAGTGGTTTACTCATTTTCAAATTAAAAAACGATGATTTATAAACCTTTCCATTTTATCACTATCATAAAGTTGCTACATACTATCCCTTTTTCAATAGTGCTCAATTCCAAGCCTTTCGTTTAGCTCTCCAGAAATATTTTCTAACATTTTTTCCTTGACTCTTATCTTCCAGCCATAGTGTCCTAATATCCATCCTAATTTTATTAGGGCGACCTCGCTTAGCATGTCTTCTAGAAATATGGCTCCTGCATCTAACAATTCTCTTGCATTAGAATAAACATAAGGATCAACTTTTCCGAAAATTGTTTGGCTTGCTATACAAACAACTAAGCCCTCCCTAATGTGTTTTTTTAGCTTGGGTATCCAACTATGAGAAGCATCACTAGCAGGCAATTGCCCCAAACCTCCTGCTTCAATGATTAAACCTTTATACTTTAAAGCATAATAATCTAATATGCTAGGATCCTGCCCGGGATAAAATTTTAACAAAGCAACTTTATCATTATAGCTAATATCTAGCTCAACTTTTTCTTTATTTCTTGGTCTATATGCAGAAAGAAACTCGACTTTATCTGGAAAAATCTTTGCAATTGGCTTATCATTAACTGATTTAAATGCATCCCTTCTTGAGCTATGCAATTTTCTGACTTTTGTGCCACGAAAAGCATAGCAATAATCGTCATTTGTTGTGGCATGCCCAATTAACATAACTTCTGCAACATCGGAAATAGCCATTCTTACTGAGCATTGCAAATTTAAATTTGCGTCTGAACTAGCCCTATCAACGCTTCTCTGACTGTAAGTCAATACAACTGGTTTATTCAGGTTTCTTAAAAAAAATGACAATGCGGAAGAAGTATAATGCAATGTATCTGTTCCGTGCGTTACCAAAATTCCTGAAATTTCATTATCGTTAAGAATTTTTTCTGCAATTTTTGCTATTTCAATCCAATGCTCATAATTCATCGAACTAGAATCTATCATAAAAGGAATTTCAATTTTTTTAATATTGGCAATTTTAAACATCTCCGGATAGAATTTTGCAAATTCTGAAACATCTGTTAATGGTCCAACGCCCCCTGTCCTGGCATCCAACTTCGAAGCAATTGTGCCTCCTGTAATAATTAAACCAACATTGGGCAAGCCTTTTGTTTTTGGCAATGCGAATTCTTCTTTCTCTTCTTTAAATTTTCTTAAAACTCTTCCTGCTAAAATATTTTCTTTTTGTATACCAATGTTATAGCCAGAATTTAATTTCAATAATAAAACATTAGAATCATAGCTATCCAACACTCTTCCTTCTAATTCTCTTAAAGCAAGTCTTAATCTGACATAGTCTCCTGGATTGAAATTTTTCATATTTGAGAAAAAGAAACATAATATAAAAATATTGTTAATTTTTTAGTTTGCTTGATATACGACTAATTATAAGAATTAGGCAAATATAGAAGATATCTTAAAATTTTCCTATTTCCAGCTCATCCATCAAATTAAATAAATTAAGAAATATAAAAACATTTTTAACTCTTGATTTTTTATTGCTTTTATGGATAATAAAATTAAAATAGCTGAATTTTCAAAGTTAGACCTAAGGGTAGGAAAAATTTTAAATGCCGAAGACCACCCAAATGCAGATAAGCTTTACGTGTTGAAGGTTGATTTAGGAGAAAGCAAAGAAAGAACAATTGTTGCCGGCCTGAAAAATCATTATAAAAAAGAGGAGCTTAAAGGCAGAAAAGCAATTTTCGTTTCTAACCTTGAAAAGAAAGAGCTAAGAGGCGTCGAAAGCAATGGCATGATTCTTGCTGCTGTTTCTGAAGATAATAAGAAAATTGTTATTTTAACTCCAGAAAAAGATATTGATGCTGGAACCAAGATAAGTTGAAAAATGCCAAGAAAAAAATTTGTTTTTGAAGAAAGGACGCGGCATAATCGCTTTGCATCAACTGAAAATTATGGAGAAAGGGAAAAACCTTTCTGGCGTCAGGAAACACACACTGCAGACAGACTTTGGGATAAGCTTAGAAGCATATTAGAGCAAAAAGTTAGCGAACTTACCATACAAAACGCAATTATTGGAATTAACAGGGGAATAGGCGAAGAGCTGGTATTGAGATTAAAGGAGATTAGCAGTAAAACAAACGGCAGAGAAATTTTATATCCTGTTATGCCAAATGAGATTATAGACGCGATTATGAATTACAAAGAGAAATAAATATTCATAATGCAAATTTATTTAAACTGCATATGTTTTATCAAGTTATGGATAAAAAGCAAGTACCAAATTCCTTAAGGAGCCTGCAACCCCAACACAATTCATATAGTCACCAACATCATATTTCCCAAGACTCAATTTTTTACCCATTGCGTAATAATGTTTTAAGTTGGGTGGACGATACGCTAGACAAAGGCAGCACAGTAATAAGAGAAGCTGCAGACGCATACGAAAGAAAAAATAATCCTGCTTATCCTTTGTGGGAAGAACTCAGAGGGAAATTAGAAGAGGCAGTCGGCGAACTAACACTCGCGAATGCTGTAAGAGGTATAGAAAAAGGCATTGGTGAAGAGTCGGTATTAAAGTTACAAGAAATTGCGAGAAAAGAACTCAAACAGACATCGGTGAAAATAAGCTTTCAACTAGGAAGAATTATGCCTGACAAAGTTGAAAGAGCGATTATGAATTACAAGCCAAGAGAACAAAAGGATTGAATTAATTAAAGCTGTGTTCTAAGACATATCCTTTAGAGTAAGAATACGAATGCAGGAGTCTTTATGGAGCTATGCTATTACAACAACGCAAGTAGCCTCTTAAAAAAACCTTTCAAAGAAATTAGGTTTTTCTGCATAATCATTTTTTCCTATTAGTTTGGCTGCAATTTTTTTGTATTCTATGGCTGGCTTGGATTTTGGATGCAAATGAATTAAAGCGTCTTTCATCACTAAAGATGATTGAAATCTTTTATCTTCCGGAATGACGCCTAAAATCGGTAGCTCTAGCATTTCCTGTATGTTTGATATTGGCATTTCTGTTTTCCTTCCTTTTGCTCTTGCCACTATCACTCCTAAAATTTTTTTACCCATTTGTCCAACCAGTTTTGAAGTTTTAAGAGCATCTGTGACAGCAGGAATCTCAGGATTTGTAACAATAATAACTTCATCTGCAGAATTTATTGCGGCGATTGCTTCTTGACCAAGACCGGCGGCAGAGTCGTAAATTACTATATCAGACATCCTTTTTAGTCTCTTTCCAACGTCCTTTAACTTAGAATGGTTCAATCTTCTTAATTCATTTATTGATAAAGAACTAGGAATTATTTTTGTACCAGATTCATGCTGGTATATAGCATCAGAGATGTTTGCACGCCCTGACAAAACATGATTCAAGCTAATTGGAACAATTGGAGCTCCTAAATGCAGGCCTATATTAGGCGTGGCAAGATTAGCATCAACTACAATAACTTCATTCCCAAAATAATTTAGTGCTGCTCCTAGATTAATAGAAGTGGTTGTTTTGCCTACCCCTCCCTTACCAGATGCGATTGTTATGAGTCTGCCCATTTTGTTTTCTCTAGATCATTTAAAATCTCTGCAAGTTAAAAGAATTGTTTCAGGTAGCTTATAAATCTTTCTAGAATTATCGCATATTCTTTCAATTGTTCCAAATTTATGTTGATTGTTTTATCCTTATAGAAAACTTTAAGGTTAACCCCTTTTCTAAATTCATTTTCTCTCACTTTTTCTAGATTTTCAATGTCCCTGAATAATTCATAAAGCTCGAGAGTTTTTGTTATATCAGGATTTTTTGAATAAATATTCTTCAATTGCACAAGTTTTGCTCGAGGAGCCTCTGGAACAGAAGCCAATTTTCTATCTTTTTTAGCTTTTTCAATTAATAAAACCATGCCTTTCTCTATCATGTTCTTCCATCTCAAAAGAAGATTTAGTATTACGTCACAAGTTTTGGTGTACTTAAGACTCACATAAAGAAGATGGTCTGCACTAATTTTCTCTTTAATTACCTCTTCCATAAAATTTTATAGAACTCTTAAAAGTCAGACGCATTTAAATACCTTTCGAGGATGTTAGATTATTGTTAGTATATCTTAGTGGTTATATCTTTAGATTTTATTAACTTTTATTTGCATGTTAAGAAGAAAGTTGCATAATGGCTTCTGCAATATCATTAGTTTCGTTCAAAGCATTAATAACTTCCTGCTTTGATTTTCCTGTTTTTTCCATCACAAGTTTAACGTCATCATCACTAAATTCTTCATTAATTTCCTTTATTTCGCCAGAGATTTGAAAGCTCTCCTGACCTTGCATTTTAATTTTTTGTACAGAAGGATTTTCAATAATTATCTTGCCATTACTTTTTTCTATTATTACTTTGTCAGCGTCAATTTCTTCTTGATGAATACCAAGTTGCTTCATCATGGCTTGCATTTTTCTTGGATCTAACTTACCGACTCCAGGGAACATGTTTTTAAAAAAAGAGAAGGTTATTTATAGTTTTCTAAGTTTGTTTTTCTGCTACTGTTAACTAAGGTATTAATTTCACTAAATCTTCTGCCAGAAAGCCT
>CAYTKV010000070.1:0-3932 GCA_964438545.1 Candidatus Woesearchaeota archaeon
CATCGCAATCTTCCAACGGGGCATCTTCGTGTCCATCACCACAGAAAGGTCCTTCCAATTCGGTTAATTCGCATTCGTCGCTGCAATAATTGCATGAGTCTTCATAATCAGGAACGCAAACATTCCCATTATCATTTCCATCATCACATTGCTCTCCTGCATCAACAATGCCATCGCCGCAGAATGGAAGTGTGCAATCATTCCTGCATTCATCATTATCATTATCATTTCCGTCGTCACATTCTTCACCAAACTCTAATCTGCCATTTCCACAAATACTTGTGAACATACAGAAGGTAATATGGCTAATGTCTTTGTCTAAAGTCACTGTTCCATTTGTTCCTACAACGGAAAAATTAATAAAGTTGCCGTCGCGGTCTCTTCCATCTTTAACCACGATGCCATGAGCTCCTGAAATTCCTACATCCCATGTTGCGTTTTTGCAGGTTCCAGTAACAGAGGTTCCTATTGTTCTTTGTTCATCTAGCTCCCAATCATCATGGTCACATTCCCATTTAGAAACTGCGAAATTAAAACCAAAATTTCTGCATTCTAAATCACTGCCTCTATGATCCAGAAAAAGATGCATCGCAATAACATTATTTTCAGAATCCAAAACTTCAATAATATATTCGCCCTCAATTCCATTCAAAATATAATCAAATTCAAAATTTCCGTTTTCATTTGTAATAACATAATCATAATCAGTTGGCCATGCAGCAAAAGAACCGTCACCTGTTACAATAGAATTGTCAGGTCTTGTTACTTTTATTAATAATTCTGCATTGTTGTCAAATCCATTTCCTCTGATATGAACAATTGATTCAGGAGTATAATCGTCTTTGTCTGTGCATATTGTATTTTCATTAGTTGTTGTGCAGAATGAAGCATCAATACCATGGGCATTTGTAGGAGAAAACATGTAAATAACATAAAATATGGATGACAAGACAAAAATGAAAACAGAAATTTTTGAAAAGCCAATAATTAATCTTGCTCTTTTGCGTATTTCTGAATTCATTAGAGAATTAATCATAGAAGTTTCTCATCCAGTCGCATATATAAGTATTTTGATTGTTGCAGATAATAATCTTTTCACTACTAAAAAAATATTACAATATTGATGCGAAAATCCGACGACAAAATCTATTTTCTTCTTAATTTCTTTTCGTTTTTCTCTTCTTTCTCGTTCCTTTTTTTTCTCTTGAAAATAATGAGATTAACTTGTCATCAATCTTGGCTGTTTGTTTTGATGTGTTTCCTCTATACGAAATCATGCTTCTTCTTACAATATCCTCCGTTAATTCCTCAACACTTAAAAAATTCTTTTCAGCTCTTTTTTTCAACAAATTATAAAGTTCAGAATCAAATCTTAATGCAATTGTTTTCTTGCTCATTTTAAATTTGTGATTTTTTTGATTTTAGTTTTCCTATAATCAAGCCTATTACTGCTCCGATGATGAAGTATTCAACTATTAAACCAAAAACGATTGTTGCCGATTCACTCTCTCCTCCCAGCACAAAATAAGTGCCTAAAGATAATGTGAGAAGTATGTTTTTTGATCCGCCTAAAACTTCTCCTAAGGATGTAAATAACGATAATGATATCAATATTAGATAAAGTACTGCAACAATTAATAAAGAGATAATCCCCCCTCTCAACCAATAAGGCAAATTTTTCCATGTCATTTTATTTCTTTTATTTTTTTACCTCATTTTTTATTTCTTCTTTCCAACATAAATCTTTTGCACTTTGAAGGATTTGTAAATGCCTTCTAAAATATCAGTTCCTGCATAGCCTGCAAGCAAGGATAGTCTATAATCAAAATTAAAAATAATTCCTACAAATACGCCTATGATTGCCGCGACAATCACTGTTATGGCATAATACCCCCATAAAATTTTTCTTCTTAGAGATAAAGCCTTTAATAAGCCAACAATTCCCCTTGTCAAACCTCCAATTCCCCCTAACAAAGCAGGTAAAATAACTTCTGTTATAAAAACACTTTCAGGCATTTTCTTTTTGCATCCTCTTTTTTGTATTTATCATTAATCTTTTCTTCCTTAAAATCCTTTCGTTTGGCTAAATTTTCAGATTTCATATGCAGCAGATTTTACAAAATCTAAAGATAGTAAGATTTGTATACATAATACCACATATGTATACATGGAAGAAACAATATCTGTCAGAATACCAAGGCGGGAGTTAAAGGAAATAGAACAGCTGTCAAAATATGTAAAACTAAGCAGGTCGGCAATATTAAGAAATATTCTTGAGATGGGAGTTAAACAAAAAATGTTGGAAGTCGCTTTGGATAAATTCCAGAAAAATGAAATAACTGCCTCAAAGGCTGCAAGCATAGCAGGAATATCTTTAAGCGATTTTTTGGACATATTGAAGGAAAAAGGAATAAATTTTCATTATGGTATTGAAGAATTAAGAGAAGATTTTGAAGGATTAATAGAAAAATGATATGTGATTCTTCGCCATTGACTATCATGTGGCAGTTAAATGAACTTGGCCTATTAAAAACACTCTTTAAAAAAAAGATATCGTTGAATCTGTTCATAATGAAGTTGTTGAAATAGGCATTAAATCAAACAAAGCAGAAGCATTTGTTATTAAAGATTATGTTGAGAAAGAATTAATTTCAGTTAAAAAGCTTAATGAAACAGGAAGAAACAAAGCTTCATTTCTAAGAGAAGCTTATTCAAAACTCGGAAGCGGAGAGGCAGATACTATTGCATTAGCGCTGACTGAAAAAGAAAAAGAGATTATAATGGATGAAAGGTTAGCAAGAAAGGTTGCAAAACTTCACGGCATTAAACCAATAGGAACATTTAGGGTAATATTGCTGGCATATGAAAAAGGAATTGTTGAAGAAAATAAGCTAAGAGAAATAATTGACAAAATAGTGCATGGGAATTTTAGGGTAGGAGCTGATGTAATTAGTGAATTCTGGCTTCTTTTTAGTCAATTAAAGAAAAAGAAAAGAAGATGAAGAGATTTAGTTGATGGCTTAATAGACATAAAATTAGCAAAAGAAAAAGCATCCGCGGATATAATTTATGCTGCTTTAAAAGCGTATTCTGCTTACAGTATCTCATTTATACGTACCAAAATTACGTATAAAAAATAAATTTATAAAGAAAGATATTCAAAGATTTAATGAAAAATAAAGAATTAATTAGAATGGAATACACTTTAAGATTAAGCAAGAGATTTGAAAAGGAATTTGATAAGTTAGATAAATCTCTTAAAAATCAGGCTTGGAAAAAAATTATAAGATTAAAAGAAAATCCTGAAATGGGTAAACACTTAAGACACCTTAATTTATGGGAGTTAAAAGTTCAAATGTTTAGAATCTTTTATGTATTCGATAATAACCAAATTCGTGTATTATTGCTTTCAGTTAAGCATAAGGATGAGGCTGATAAATATGTAAGAGGTTTATCACTTGAAGAAATCAAGCGGCTACTAAATGACGTCTCTTAGGAATTATTAATTTATGTCTTTTTGCAAATTCTTCTTCCGTGACATACTCTCCTCTTTCAATTTCTCTAATTGATTCAGCTAGTTCTTTTAACAAAGGTTTATTTAAAGCAATAGCTACAACTTCTTTAAGTTCTTTGTTTTCTTCCTTTAATTTTTTTATTTTTTCTTTGTTGTTTTTTCCTTTCATTTTCATAAGGTTACCTTTTGATAAGGGTTTTTAAAGCTAACTACTACTTTTATTCCAGAAGTAGTAATAAAAAAACTGCAGCCATTTTTCCCCTTTAATTGTTTAATTAATGCATTAAACAATAAATTAATGTATTTAAATGTTTATACTCTTTTGATACGCAAGATGAAGTTTAGAAATATTTATATATGATTCCACACCGTGGTGCCACAACAAATTGATTCAATTTCTGTGTGTAATTGCTTCTGT
>CAYTKV010000070.1:3951-5871 GCA_964438545.1 Candidatus Woesearchaeota archaeon
AAATGCAACCTCTGTTTTTCCTACACTATTAGGACCAAGTATAATTAATGCTTTGTTGAAATTCTATTTTCTTTTTTTGACCATAAAAGAGTGTAAGCTATTCCTCACTTCTTTTTCTCACTTCTTCCTGCTTTTCTTTGCTCCAGAGTCTTCACTCTCTTCAGAAACATCTTCAGAAGAAATATCAGAGGACATTCCTGCCTTATTCTTCCTCACATAAGCAACAATTAAAACAGCTCCTGCAATAACAGCTAAGAAAATAATCAATCCAAATAAGCTAACGCCGAAAAACTTAAAAACATGCGCATTCTTTAAGATTTATGGAAATGATAAGCATACCCAGAGAAGAATATGAAAGATTAAAAATGCAAGCAAATATAGACATAGATTTATTAAAGCAGTTAGTTAGAAGTTTAAAGGACATCAAAGAAGGGCGCGTTAAAAGAGTAAAATAATTTTCTTAATCTGAAGGAGTATCTTGTCCAACTAGTTTTTCTATTTCTTCTCTGAAAAAGTCTAGGAAAAGTCTAATCGTGTTGATTGTTTTTTGTTGGTCTTTCTTATCGCTTATAGCAACCATATAAATTGCCTTTAAGTCATTATAAACAAGATAATACACTCTGTAATTTTCAAATCTTGTTTCTCTAAACCATTTCGTGCCTAAGGGTGTTCCATAATTGGGATTTAACATTAACCTGTCCTCAATTTTGTCAATTCTATCCAGAAAAGATTTGTCATACTTCGCAATTTCTTCTTGAAAAGCTTGAGAACGATACACTTTATATTTTTCCATAGCAGATATAAAGAAACCTGCATTAAAAATCTTCTTCTCTAGGTTTTTCTGTCTTATTTACTTCTTTCTTTTATTTCCTGCTCTGCCAGTACTTTCACTATCTTCAGCAACTCCAGAATCAATTGCTCCTGCTTTATTCTTTCTCACATAAGCAACAATTACTATAGCTCCAACAATAATAACTAAGAAAATAATCAACCCAAATAAGCTTACGCCTTCTTCTCCAATTCCAATAACTCCTCCAAGAATTCTGAATGAGAATAGCCTTGATAGAAAAGATTCTTCTTTTTGATTACACTCTCTTGTTTCTGCTGGCTTATTAGAATCTGTTCCACAATTGTTCCTATCTAAACAAACTCTTTTTTCTTGCCCATTCAAACAACCACCATACCAATCACTGCACTCCCAGTTTGGAACACAAGTTGTTGTCAATTCTACTGATGCAGAACTATCTCCAGAAGTTAAATTAGTTGTTGTTCTTGGGGGACCTCCGCCACCCCCACCTCCGCCTCCGCCTCCGCTGGAAGAGCCGCCATCATTACTTGGAGGATTGCTTAATGTAACAACTAGATCAAGAGTTGTTTTTACTCCTTGATGTTCTTCTCTTAAAATAATTTCTGTTGCAAAAGTGTCTTGAACGAAAAACCGGATTGTTTCTCCGATTAAATTATCACCTGGCGGATTTTCTATATAAAACACATTAGAGCCAGTTCCATATTCTCCGTTTAATGTTATTCCAGCTCCAACAGTCTTTCCATTAGTTTTCTTAGCGGTAACAAATAAATTATCTTGGGCGGGCGCCCCATTTACTGTAACACTACCCTTAAAAAAATAAGGGGGGTTTGGCTGTGCTGAAACAGCTTGGCTAAGAGAAATTATCAATAAAATGCTTAGGATCAATCCAATTTCTCTGTTTTCCATGTTACTTTGTCATTTAACTTCATTTAAAAATTTAACTAAAACTTAAAAAACCGGACAGGATGTTGAAAATGCGTAAGTATCATCTCCGTCCATTAATATCCAATATCCTGCTCCTGGGTCCATCCTACTCTCAAAGTCGAGATAATGCCACGGATTAGGAGGATTATCAGGCTCCCAGTAAGTTACAAGTGAACTCCATAATGGGA
>CAYTKV010000071.1:0-5757 GCA_964438545.1 Candidatus Woesearchaeota archaeon
GAATTCAGTGTTCAAAAGCAAAAATCTATCGTTGGGAAATAATTTCAGGATACTACAACACAAAAAACCATCAATAGTTTTTTAAATGTTAGATAATATAGATATAAGATGGAATCAAAAGAAATAGCATTTTGGATAGCGCTTGTATTAGCAATAATATTGATAATCATGATGTTAATAAGGAGTTTATAAAATGCCTCGCTTGAACAAAAAGAAGAAAAGATTATTCTAGCAGGAGATATATTGTTCTGGGTTTTATTCGTCCTTGGAATAATTGTATTCCTATGGGCTTTGCTGGGAAACTCTCCAACACTGGAACAAGCATTACTGATTTTCATCCTGGGGATGGTCATAAAAAATAATTTCAGTATTAATAGGATTAACACAGAAACCAAATTAACAAAACAAAAGTTAGAAAGTCTGGATAGTAAATTTAATTCTTTAGCAAAAGACTTCAAGGAGCACTGTAAAGTAAACTTGTAAAGTATACATTTTACACGATTGGGTTAACACCCCATAAACTCAGAATATGGGTTTTCCAGGGCTTTAAATGACGGGATAGCCAAAAATAGTCATTCAAACTCGGTGCATACTTCGAGAGACGATGGTATACTTAGAAACTTTATTTAACAAGCACATTAAACATAAATAGTCTATGCTTTCTTCAAAAAAATCTTATCCAGCAGAGGCATTATTCGCTAGAAAAAACAGAGGAGCAAGCTATTTACATAATTGAATTAAATGAACAAATCCAGCCCCTTCAGCCCAAATCCAAGAAAATTCTTAGTAATCCTGGTCTTCTTTTCGTGAACGTTTTCCTAAAGGTTCTTCTAGTAATATTGTGTTGTTTTTTTAGTAATTTTATGTTGTTTTTGCTCAGGTTTTTCCTAAAAGTTCGTCTCAGTTAATTATTTAAATCCGCACTAACTAAAAGACTAACAGGATGAAAATTTACATTGAAACCTCAGTTCCAAATTTTTTAGTTAGTGAACAAGACTCAATAGAAAAAACAAAAGATAACAAAAAAGTTTTTCAAAGAAAAAATAGCAAACCACGAAGCATTCATCTCAGACTTAGTATTAAGGGAAATTGAAAATGCTCCTGAATCCAAAAGAGAAAAATTAAAGAGGATCATAACAAAATACAAACTACCTGCATTGAAATTAACAAAAGAAGCTGACACTTTGTCAAAAGAATATTTAAAAGAAGAAATCATTCCAGAGAGATATTCAACTGACGCACTGCACATAGCAATAGCAGTTGTGAATAGTATGGACGTTATAATTAGCTGGAATATGAGTCATATAGTAAGATTAAAAACAATCAAGGGAGTAAACGAAATTAATAAAAAGCTAAACTATCCTCAAATTTTCATCAATACACCAGAGGAGGTATAAAAAATGAGAGAGCCAAAACCAATGCAAGAAATTCACAAGATAAGGGAAGCAATGTCGAAAATGAGTTTTGCAGAACTAGAGAAAAGTCTTGCACCAGTCAGAAAGAAGTACAAAAAAATAATGGTTTCTAGTTAGCCCACCGCTCCCAATCTTGGCAACCTACCCAAGATAAAAGCAGGCAATGTCGGCATCGGCACAGCACTAGAAGCCCAGCAGCCAGAACCCCACAAGCCCAAAAATTCACTCTCTCTCGCCAAAATCCCAGCCAAAATCTTAGTAATATCAGTCATCTCAATTACTAGTAATCTCAGTCATTTTTCTTAGTAAATCCGCAAAATTCGCGACTTTTTCTAGTGAAATTCATAGCAAGAAACCTCGAATTTCACAGTAAAACTTTTATGATCATGAACCGAGGTTGGTGCATAATTAAAACTTTTAAGTAATTTAAATATTTTAATTAAAGCATTATCGTCGAAATTCAAATTCAGAGTTTTAGATTTAGGTTGATTTTCATCTATTTCGCACCAACTTCTCATGAACCAAAACATTTATAAATATACGTTATCTATAAATAACATAAATTTTAAATATAGGTTATTTATATATAACAAAAATGCAAGAAGAAAAGGTAAGCGAAGCCCTAGTAAGGAGCAATAAATGGTGGAAAGAGTCATTCGAAATAGACTACAAACCAAGAGAATTATACAAAGATCTGCAAAGGTTTTTTCCAAAACACCAGATATTAGCTTTAGTCGGATTAAGAAGAACTGGAAAAACAACCCTGATGTACAAGCTCATTAAAGACGCTCTTTTTATCATGAACAAAGATGATATAGTGTATTTTTCATTTGATGATTTTAAGGAGATTAGATTATTGGATGTTATGATATGCTACGAAAGGCTGATGAAAAAAGATATTAGAAAAGGAAAATACTTTTTCTTATTTGATGAAATCCAGAAAATTGAAGATTGGGAAGAGCAGCTAAAAAGGATTTATGACGAAAACAAAAATATCAAATTTGTTATTTCAGGCTCAGAGTCTTTATTTATCCGCAAAAGATCAAGAGAAAGCTTAGCAGGCAGGATGTATGAATTCCATGTTAAAACCCTGACATTTGAAGAATACCTAAATTTTAAAAATAAAAACTATAAAAATTTTAAGATCTACAAAGAAGAAATTATCAGAGAATTCCATAATTTTTTAATATCAAGCGGATTTCCTGAAATCATTCATGAAAAAAAAGAAGATGCCGAAAAATACATAAAAGAAACAGTAATTGAAAGGGTTATTTATCGGGATATACCGCAGATTATTCCTATAAGTGAGCCAGAGTTATTAGAAAGCTTATTCAAGATAATTTTAAACGGCCCGGGGGAGATAATAAACCTCAATGAATTGGCAAAAGAAATTGGAGTTGCCAGGCAGACAATTTCAACGTATTTGGATTATTTGGAAAAATCATTTCTGATTAAAAAGCTTTACAACTATTCCAAAAATGCAAGAAAAACGCAGAGAAAGCTCAAAAAATATTACCCGACGATTATTTCCCCTTATTTAGCAGATAAAAAAGAATGTTTCGGAAAGGTTTTTGAAACATGTCTGGTAAATCTCATCAATGCTGAATTTTTTTGGAGAGACTCTTTTAAAAATGAAATTGATATTATCAAGTCAAACTCCTTAACAGCTATAGAAATAAAATCAGGCAATATCAAAGAAAAAGACCTTAAGCCGCTGCAGGTATTTATTAAAAAATTCAAACCTGTAAAAGCAATTGTTATCTCTTATGATATTTATAGGAAAACTGAGAAAATATTAATTATTCCGTTTTATGCATATCTCTTTGAAGTGGAATAAATCTTAATGAAAATAATTTATTTCCAAATCAGCCCAACTCCTGCTATTCCATCACAAATTCTTAGTAATATTGTGTTGCTCAAATTGCTAGTAGAATCGTGTTATTTTTTTAGTAGAATCGTGTTATTTTTTTAGTAAAATCATGTTGCTAACTCCCAATCAAGTCCAAGCTTTCCCAAAAAGTTTCAGTGTATAAGGCAATGACAAATGTCATGAAGTTGCATACAAGCTTCCGATAATTATATAAACTAAAAAGCATATAAAAGTATAGTGAATTAAAATGGAAACAATTCTAGAAAAAAAATTGGAAAACATAGAATCAGAGTTATACGATTTAAAATCAATAATCATAAAACTGATCCAACAACCAGAGCAAAACAAAATAGTAAGACTTAAAGGGCTTCTTAAAGATATCGCAGTAAATGAGAAAGAGATTAAGGAAGCTAAAAAATCCCTGTTTAAAGGATCATAATAATGTATTATCTTGCAGATTCTCATAGTTTAATTTGGCATCTAACAGAAGACAAGAAACTTGGTAGAAAAGCTTTAGAAATATTCACTAAAGCGGATAATGGGGAGATAATTATAATCGTGCCTACAATCGTACTGGCAGAGATAATCCATATTTGTGAAAAAAAGAAAGCCAAATTAGAAATTAAAGAAGTCATTAATAAGATCAAAACAAGTCTTAATTACATCCCTTACAGCCTAAACATGGAAGTGTTAGACAAAGCTATTGTTTTGAAGAATATTTCTGAGATGCATGACAGGATAATAATAGCAACCACAACAATAACAGGAGCCGTTTTAATAACCAAAGACAGAGAGATTATTAAATCCCGGATAGTCAAAACAATCTGGTGATGGAGAATAATAGATCAACCAGTATCAATTTCAGTTTCGGCATTGGCACAACAAACCCAAATAGAGCAGCTAAGAGGGAACTAGAAGCCATCAAACCCCAAAATCAGCCTCTTCAGCCCAATCCCAGCCAAAATCTTAGTAATATCGTGTTGCTCAATTACCAGTAGAATCGTGTTGTTTTTTTAGTAATTTTGTGTTGTTTTTATTAGCCATTTTCAGTTGTTCTTTTGCTCAAGATTTCCCTAAAAGCTTGATCACCAATAATTATATAAATATAATAATCAACTATAACAACAATGACGTCAGTAAAGGATGAAACAGAGAAAATAATTAAAAATTGGTTGGCACAGGCAGAGTCAGATTTAAAAAGCGCAAGATATAATCTAACTGGAAAAAAATTAGACGTAGCTGCTTACCTCTGCCAACAATCTGCTGAAAAAGCATTAAAATCTCTGTATATAAAGATTAATAACCAATTATGGAAGACTCATGACTTAATAAAATTAGCAGAGCTGGTCAAAGCCCCAAAAAAGATTATAGATTTTTGCAATGAATTAAATCCAATCTATACAGAAGACCGCTATCCTGATTATTCAGATATTATTCCAGCTAAAAAATTTCAGGAAGAAGAAATAAGAGGTTTCTTGAACAAGTCAAGGGAGGTATTAAAATGGACAAAAGAAAATCTGAAATTATTAGAAAGCTCAAAAAATTCAAAAAAGAAAACAAAATCCAAAAAATGATTTTCTTTGGAAGCAGAGCAGGTAACAATTATAATAAATATAGTGATATAGATCTTGTTATAGTTTCTCCAAGGTTTAAAAAACTAAAATCATTCCAAAGACCAGTAACAGTTAGACTAAAATGGAATTTAAAGTACCCTGTAGACATGCTCTGTTTCACTCCAGAAGAATTCGAGAGGAAAAAAACAGCGCCTTCAATAGTAAAGGAAGCACTAGAAAATGGGATAGAGATTTAAACGATAATCCTATCAATAACGGCATTGGCACAACAGGAGCAAATCCAGCAGCTAAGAGAGGAAGTAAAAGCCTCAAACCCCAAAATTCCGTCTCTCCAGCCAAAAACCCAGCAAAATCTTAGTAATATCGTGTTGCTCAATTACCAGTAGAATCGTGTTGTTTTTTTAGTAATTTTGTGTTGTTTACTCAGTCAAATCCTGTTGCTTTTCATAAATATTCGGTGTTTTTCCCAGCCAAACTCGAGAGATAAAAATTCAGGGTATGCATCCCAAGAGTAATAACAAATCCATGCGATAATTATTTAAAGATTAAAAACTAATAATCTTCTATGGCAATGTTATATATAAGTAAACAAATGGAAAAAATTCTTTATTATCTAGCTTACTTCATAGGAATTGGTGCTATCATTTTCACTGTAGTAATGATATTTCTCGCATATATAAAATGAAAAGAGATGAAGAAAAGAGTTTTACAATTTCTGTCTGTAGTTATAAGTAGTCTAACAATTCTGTATCTTTTATTTATTAATGTTCTAAGAGACACCTTCATCATTCATGATTGGATAGTTGTGATTGTTGATTTAACAGCGAAACTAGTAATTGAAATTTATATTTTGATTGTTGAAAAAGATTGAAAAATAAAGCTTACATTATTATTCATC
>CAYTKV010000072.1:0-5696 GCA_964438545.1 Candidatus Woesearchaeota archaeon
AACAATTATTGGAAGTTTAATATTCTAACGCTTTATCCCCACAGCAAGCTGTGGGTATTCGGAAAAATAAAGTCATAAAACTTGGCAATGTTATAATTTTTTCCATGTTAAATATTAAAAATAGAATCCCTATTTAAACCTTTGTATTTATTACTACTATAAAATCGTAAGAAATATAGACTTTTTATGTGAAACATCATTGAAATTTTATTATATTTATATTGGTTTTTCATTCAGCGAAAATTATTTAATAAATAACGGATGCATTCTTTTATGAAATATGAAGTAAATCCTAATAAATTCAATGCTAATATTGATGTGGTAGGTTGCATAGTCGAAGCAAAAGGAGAGTTTGTATTGCTCAAAAGAAAAAAATCTTTGTCACATGGCGGCAAGTGGGGAATTCCTTCCGGAAAGGTAGAGAAAGGTGAAACGCCTCTCAACGCAATTAAACGCGAAATAAGCGAAGAAATAAATTTTGATGCTAACGAGTCTTCTTTTTTATTTGTTAAGGCGTATAATGTAAGATATTTTCTGAAAGAAGATTTTAGATATCACTTGTTTCATTTAAAATTAGAAAAAAAAATTTCTATTACACTAGGCGATGAACATACAATTTTGAGATGGTCATCTCCAAGAAAGGCGTTGCGTATGAATCTTGTACCAGGTACTGAGCTATCAATAAAAGAGTTCTTTAATATAAACTAAATCACCAGTTCCTCAATACGTTTTACAGTATTTTGAACCTTGCCAGGAATATGTTCAATCCATGTTATTTCAGG
Source organism: Candidatus Woesearchaeota archaeon (assembly GCA_964438545.1). Classification (GTDB taxonomy): domain Archaea; phylum Nanobdellota; class Nanobdellia; order Pacearchaeales; family GW2011-AR1; genus UBA73. Next base: position 783 of record CAYTKV010000072.1, read on the forward strand.
AATATTCAGAAATTTCCTCAATGCGGTATAATAAGCTTCCAATATTCCAACCATAATTTTTTCTCTCATTTTTTCATCGCCAGATTTCCCTTCCAAATATTCGACAATTGGAACAGCAATCGCTCCCTGTCTTAGCGGAAATGAATTCTTATATCCTTTTTCAATCATTTTTCTAACTTCCGATACAACATCTTGGTCGAATATTTTTTCTATTCTATTTTTTACGCACCCTTTCAAATCATAATCTTCCGGAAGTTTTAGTCCAACAAATGGCCCATACCTTTCTCTTTCAAGTAATTTATTCAACTCTCTTAACCCATTTGTGTATCCATAAGAGCAACCTTCTACGATTGGAAGTTTACGTCTTTTTAATATTTGGGGAACTAATTCATTAACTCTAAATAAATAATCTACTAGGGACAGCCTATCTTCTTGAACACCTAATATGCCATAAAGATGTGTTCGGATATTTTCCACGAATGATGCTGATAATCCTGTGGAAATTGGCAGTCCAGAAAATAAATAAAATTTATCTCCGTTTATTACTTCGCCATTTAATCTTTTTGCTACTTCTAGAGCTACTTCAGTCTTGCCTACACAAGTTGGTCCTAAGATTACTAAAGCCTTTGATTTTTTAGCCATGCAAGAAGTCACTAGTTGGGATATTTAAGATTTATTGTGCCAGATAGATTTTGAAAGATATTTCCTTCAGAAGATATAAACTTATAGCGAGAGACCTAAATAATTCCACGCAGCCATTTAGGTCTCTCGAATATAGCAAGAGACAAAACTGAGGAAATTTAAACGTCTCTTGCTATAGATTTCAATACTGAAGAGAATGTTCCATCCTTAGAAACACGCCAGGGACAGGATTCGAACCTGTGCTTCCCGAAGGAACTGGTTTTCTTTAAAACAAATTTTGGTAACTCAAGACCAGCGCGTTAGACCGCTCCGCCACCCTGGCTTAATAATCTAAAAAATAATACGCTTATAAAGTTTTAGAATTTATTTAAGCATCTGAAAAACATCTTTAAGTACACTTAATATACGATACTTTCAAGATTTAGGGATATGCTCAATTTACTAAACACATGAAATATTCTTGAGTTCTAAGTTTGTAAGTTGTTAATAATGTTTTATGAAGACAATTTAGTAATCAAGCTAAGTTTGCATTATTCAGCCAAACAATGCACTTAATCCTGCTGCACTTTCACTTGCTTTTTCTTCTTCCTTTTTCTCTTCTTTCTTTTCTGCGAGTGCATGTGCGGTTGTTGCAGGGGCTAATGCTACTGAACTAGCATTTTCTAGTTCTGCTTTGATATCAACACCTTTTAAGCTATGAATTAAAGTCTTTACCTTTGCCTCATCAACATGCGCTCCAGCTGCAGAAAGCACTTTTTTTAAGTTCTCTTCGTTTATCGACTGATTAAGCTTGTGCAATAACAATGCAGCGTATATGTATTCCATTTTTCTCTGCTCCTATAATACCTTTTTTCTAGCTTTAAAAGTTTTTCTACTTTTTCTTTTTCCTAAATTAAACCTCTTTTCTTCCTTTTTTGTCTCTTGGACTTCTTCTCCATTCCAACCATCGCGAAGCTTCACTATATTCTTCCAATGCTTTTTTCCAACGCTCTATTACAGAATCTATACTTTTTACTTGGGATTTATAATTTTTGTCTATTTGTTTTTTAGCTAAAAGCTCCTTCTTTTTTTCTACTGCAGTTTCATAAAGTTCCCAAACTATTTTGTATCTTCTATCGTTTATTTCCACGGCCTCTTTGAAATCTCCTTTATCGAAAGCAACAATATATCCGCGAAATTCATCATTTAGTCTATCCAATAAATCTTCCAAATTCATTTTTTCTCTTCCATAATTTTTTCTAAAGTTTTTTCTTCTTTTGCGGCTTTGAAAATAAAATAAGATATTGTTTCTTTTGTGACAAAAGAGATATTAACAGCGAAGCCAATAGCTTTTCTAATTGCATCTCTTAGTTCATTGAATGCTGATTTCTTGTCTATCTTTATTTCTGCATGAATCATGTCATCTTTAGAGTCATAAGCTGCTAGAGGAATAAAACCAACTTTAATTGGAGTAATTTTTAGTTTTGACATCACGTTTGCGACTTTTTCATCAATTTTTTCTCCTTTCTTTGCTACTGTTACGCTGTTCTTGATGACAAGTTTTCCGCCTTCGACAGCAACCTTCAGACCAACTGAGCCTAACTCTGAAATAGCAGGGCCAGGAGGTAAATCTGTCGGGCCCGGTTCAATATTAATGTCTTCCGGCGGTATGTCTCCTGCTTTAGCTTTTGTGTCGCTCTGGTTTTCGGTCAATAAAGCCGCCAGCTCAAAAGCATCCACATCAGAAAAGATTAAACATGTGTTAGCAACAATTTCATTTTTTAAATTTTGTATAGTGCCTCTTTCGATGCTTCCGATGGCCCTCTTAATGATGGATTTTTTTGCAACAACTATTTCTGCCTTGCCTCTAAAACTCTTCTTTATTTTTTGTAATTGTGAAGTTGGAAGGTTTTTTGTTGAAGCTATCAAAACAGTTCTATAGTTTTTTATTTTTTCAACTAATTTTCTCACTAATTCTTTCTTTTCTTCTGGAATTGGCTTTGCTCTTATGCTGGATTTTTTTTCTTTTATCATTTTATATCTCAACCTTAATTGGTTTGCTCATGGTCAGTTTAATCATAATAGATTTTACGTTTTCTTTCTTTTTTGGAAGTGCGTTTTCAATAGAATTATGAATTGATCTTATATTTGCAATAATTTCTTCATCTTTCATACTTTCTTTCCCTGCTAAAACTTTTATGCTCGCTTCTTTCGCTCTAACTTTTATGGACTTTGAAATTTTTTCAAGTGTGTTCTTTATTGCTTCTTCACTTTCTTGTGTTAAAATGCCTAGTTGAGGAGAAGGCATCTTTCCTGCCGGACCTAAAACTTTTCCGAATGTTGCTGCAACTTTTGGCATTAGAGAGGCAACAGCAATAAAAAAATCGTAATTTTTAACTAAATTTTTTAGGTCTTTTTTCTCTTTATATTTTTGAAATTCCGGCTCTGTTATTGTGCCAACTAACTTTGATTTAGAAGTTAAAAATCCGCAAACATTTTTTTCTTTAACCTTATTTGGAATATTAACAATCAAACTTATTTGTTCTCTTTTTAAATCAATATTTTTAAGATTTATAATTAAGTCTAGAGTTTGATCAAATTTTCTTTTCTTTTCTTTTCTTAATTCTGTTAGGGCTTCTTGCAAATTCATTACTATTAACCTCCTACATTCTGCCAACAAACCATAGAATTATATGCTTGCTGGATGTAGTTTTCGGTGCTGCTTTTCATAAAAAAGTATTGCTTTTAAATGTTTTGATTAAGCTTTTTTGATAATATTCGCAATATCACATTAAAAAATACATAAAGAAATTAAAATAAATTTAGTGCTTCTTTTTTTAGCATTTCTGCCTTATCTGTTCTCTCCCATGTGAAGTCAGGATCGGTTCTGCCGAAATGTCCATATGCTGCTGTTTTCTTATATATTGGCCTTAATAAGTTTAGACTTTTAATAATTCCTTCGGGCGTCATATCAAACTTCTTCTTAATAAGCCCAATAATCTTTTCTTCAGGAATTTTATTTGTGCCAAAACAATCTACATGAACAGAAATTGGCTCAGCAATACCTATTGCGTAGCTTAGCTGCACTTCACATTTATCCGCAAGATTAGCTGCAACAATATTTTTTGCGATGTATCTCGCCATGTATGAAGCGCTTCTATCAACCTTGCTCGGATCCTTGCCTGAAAACGCTCCGCCACCATGTTTTCCAATTCCTCCATAGCTATCAACCATAATCTTTCTTCCTGTTAACCCTGTGTCACCTTCTGGCCCGCCTATAACAAATCTTCCTGTTGCATTAATATGTATTTTTGTTTTGTTATCAATCAGGTTTTCACAAACAGGATTCACCACATTCCTAATTATTTCTTCTCTCAACTTTTCTTCTGAAATATCTTCCTTGTGTTGCTGGGCTATAACAACTGTATCAATTCTTTTTGGAATGCTGCTATTATATTCAACTGTCACTTGTGTCTTTCCATCAGGACCTAATCCTTTTATTATTCCGCTTTTTCTTACTTCGCTTAGTCTTTTTGCAAGTTTATGTGCGAGAACAATTGGCATTGGCATTAATTCACTAGTTTCATTACAAGCAAAACCATACATCATTCCCTGATCTCCTGCTCCTTGACTTTTCCCTTCTTTCTCATCAACACCTAATGCAATATCAGGGCTTTGCTCATGAATTGCAACCCAAACAGCTGCATCCTCATAATCAATTCCGAAACTTGGATCAACATAACCAATTTCTCTTAAAACACTTCTTACAATTTTCTGAACATCGGAAAACCCTTTTGTGGTTACTTCGCCTGCAACATGAACACTGCCTTTGCTTACCAATGCCTCAACAGCAACTCTTGAATTTGGATCTTGGGCAATTAAATTATCCAATAAAGCATCACTAATCTGATCGCAAATTTTATCAGGATGGCCTTCTGTGACGCTTTCCGATGTCAAAAAATAGGTTCCCATTTTCGTTATTCATTTACTTAAATTATGCTTTATATAAATTTTGTTGATTCAAAAATTGCATGGACCCGCTAACAGAACAAGGGAAAGTAATCTTTTTCAAGAATACTAAAAAAACTTGTTAAGAAAAAAAGGAAAAAAAGCAATTTGTGCAACTGCAAGAAAAATATGTTTCATTACTAAGACTCATCATAGTGTGGCTTAGACCATGAATAGGCGTAATTAACACTACACTTTTTTAATCGGACGGGCATCACAATTATGAATTGAGGTGATTAGCCGAAATCCAGACTAAACTCTCTCCTTCATAACTATCTTGCCATC
>CAYTKV010000073.1:0-5603 GCA_964438545.1 Candidatus Woesearchaeota archaeon
TTAGGTGATTAGTGGAAATCTACACAAACTTTTTAATAGATTATTAATAATAGCCCTTATAGCCATAATAAATGAGGTTTTTAGGAATTAATTAATGTAGATAATGCATGCAATCTAAAATGTTTTTTTAAAATATTAGTGCATTATCTTTTGTTTAAATGGTTTTGATTGGTGCTAAAATGCTATAATCACCTAGACTATTAATAAGTCAATAAAATATAAAAATAAAGATAATAATAAATAGGCAATTTTTTATAAGTAATTAAATCGGTTAAAAATAGTGTTATTCGAAATCCTAATTATTAAAAACAAACGAAGACAATTTTTTTACTAACCAAAGATAGAATTGCAGTATCTCTGTAGTGCTTAATGTCAAGAACCACCCGTCACATGGTTCTTGAGCACTGTCAGAATTCCACGAGAGGTTATCCGACCACTCGTCAATAGACGAGTGGAATTCTGAAGTTTAAAAATACCAGAATATAATCGAATGTGTAATTAAATTTCTTGTTCTTCTATCTCATTATCGTATATTGTCTTGCCTTTAGAATTTGCCTCTTTTTGCTCGGAAGATTTGAGCCTAGTTCCACCTTCGCCTTCAACATTTTCAAATTCTCCTTCTTCCACTAAATCTAATTCGTTGATAGAATTAATAGCTTCCTTAAAAAGCTTAAATTTGTCTGCAGGAATTCTTGTCCCTGCTTTTGTAAAGCCTGTGTAGCGCTCTCCCTTAATAAACTCCCTTATTGTCAGACCTCTTTTTCCGCCAAAATCATCAATCCTAATCACAATGTCTATATCATTATTCTTGGGAATTCTGTCGATATCTTTTTCCATTCCTTTTTTAAAATCTTTTTATATTTAAATGTTCTTATTCTCAAATGTATAAGATAAAAAGGTATAACTGAAAATGTTGTTATGAATTAATAGTTTAAAATATTTTACTATGTTGAAGTTGATACGCATCTGCACCAAGCATCCTGGGTTGAAGCATCTGGAGTGCAACCACAATCCGCTCTTTGGCCAAGGCGGCAAATCGCATCGCATGAAGAGCCATCGCTACAATAAGCTAGGCAACACTTATTGGTTACGAAACAATACAAATCTCCCCAAAAACTAGCATAGCCCGTGATATTCCCGACTGTTTTGTGTCTATAAAGAAAAAAAATACTAATGAAAATTAAAATTATTGCAAGAACTATCAATAATCTTTTTCTAGTTAGCCCTTTTTCCATAATAGCATAGGTATTTGTTAATATATTTAAATTTATTTCTTATAATGAAGCATTAAAAAAGATACTAGAATGATATTCAAAAACCTTAAAATACCAGTTTCCTATATAACAAGATGGAAGAAATAAAGCTTTACAACACCCTAAAAAGAAAAAAAGAAATTTTTAGGCCGATAAATAAAAGCGAAGTAAGAATTTATAGTTGCGGACCAACGGTTTATTCTTATCAGCACATAGGGAATTTAAGAACTTACATTTTTTCTGATATTTTAAAAAGAGTCTTAATTTACAATGGCTATAAAGTAAAACATGTGATAAATGTTACTGATGTAGGACATTTAACTTCTAATGCAGATGAAGGTAAAGACAAGGTAGAAGAAGCTGCAAAAAAAGAAGGAAAAAAAGCGCAAGAAATTACAAATTTTTATTTTAATTTCTTCAAAGAAGATTTAAAAAAACTTAACATAAACAATCCTAATGTGTGGACTAAAGCCAGCGAGCATATTGAAGAGCAAATTGAATTGATTAAAAAACTAGAAAAAAAGGGCTACACTTACAGAACTTCAGATGGAATCTATTTTGACAGTTCGAAGTTTAAAGATTACGGCAAATTAGGAAATTTGAAAGTTGAAGGATTAAAAGCTGGAAAAAGAATCGCTAAAGGAGAGAAAAAACACAAGACAGATTTTGCTTTATGGAAATTTTCTAAAGAAAAAGGAAAAAGACAGCAAGAATGGCCATCTCCATGGGGAATTGGATTTCCAGGCTGGCACATTGAATGCTCGGCAATGTCAATAAAATATCTAGGAGAACATTTCGATATTCACACAGGCGGAGAAGACCATATACAAATCCATCACACCAATGAAATCGCACAAAGCGAAGCCACAACAGGAAAAAAATTTGTAAATTATTGGTTGCATGGAGCATTTTTATTAAGCAGAGGAGAAAAAGTGTCTAAATCAAAAGGTGGTTTATGCACAATTTCTGAATTAGAAAGCATGGGTTATGAAGCCTTAGACTTCAGATACCTGTGCCTACTTGCACATTATAGAAAACCGCTAAATTTCACTCTTGAAAATCTGGATGCTGCTAAAAACGCTTATCAAAGAATGAAAAGAAAAGTAATAGAATCAAGAAAGGAAATTCACAAAGGAAAGAATCTTACTAAAAAATATTCTTCTTTATTTTTAGAAGCCATTAACGATGACTTAAATATGCCAAAGGCTATGCAAATCATCTGGCAAATTCTTGACGATTCTGATTTTAATCCGAGAAAAAAAATAAATCTTCTTGAAAAATTTGATAAGGTGCTTGGCTTAAGCACAAAAAACATGCGAGAAGAAAAAATAATACCTCCAAGTAAAATTAAAAAAATGATAGAAGAGAGAGAAAATTTTAGAAAGAAAAAAATGTGGAAAGAAGCTGATCTGTTAAGACAAAAAATAAAAGAAGAAGGCTACTTGCTAGAAGACACGCCAGAAGGGCAGAAATTAGAAAAATTTTAATATGAGAAGGGTAATCAGAAAAACGCGCAGGAAAAGAAAAATGTTGAAATGGACGAAGAAAAAATAAATAACGACAAGACTAATAAATCAAACCAATTAAAACATACTCTATATCAGAAAATCTTATTTTTCCGTCACTAAGTATAGAATTATCTCCTTTTGTAATAAAATAAATTCCAGCGTCGTCAGTACCTTTTTCAACAACTCTGTGAACTATTAGTTTGCCTTTTTTCCTAAATGAAATAATATCACCAACATCAATATCTTCTTCTGATTTTGGTTTTATGCTTATTCCATTAGAATTTTCTCCGAAAATCGGAAGCATACTTCCGCCAGAATCATAACTTCTTAAGTTAGCATCTTCAACTAGTATAACAACCTTATCATCATAAACAATAATGTTTCTATTATCAATAAAATCAGAAGGCTCATTTATGCTAAAACCTGTGATTGAACTAGAAAAAGCAGAATAATAATCTAAAAATTCTGAGAAAATAAATCCCAGCAAAAAAATCAATAAAATATAAATTATTTTAATAAATTTTGAATTTTTTATTTCATTCTTGAGATTTTTTGTTAGTTCCATAAAAAATTCTTTTTAACTAAGCTTATAAATCTTTACATTTTTCAATTATATCTCAACATTTCTCCTGACATATTTTCAGATTTCAAGTTAAACGTCATTTTATATACGACTACATAGGATATTTCTCATATTATGTTTTATTTTATAACTTCTTCCTTAAATTTATAACCTTGTATGCTATGTAAGCCAGAAGTAATATCAGCAAGATTAATATAAATCCAAGCGCATAATATATTCTTGTTCTTAATGGAGTTTCTTTTGGACAAATCAAGGGGCATGCTCCTCCACAATCGACTCCTTCCTCTCCTTGATTCTTAATATTATCAGAACAAGTTGGACATGCCTTGCATGGCCCGCCGCAATCAACTAAAAATTCACACGAATTAGAATGACAATTCTTTATTCCATCAAAACATGTTGGATTAATTGTGTAATAACATTCCTGTATCCCATTTGGCTTATCTGTTTCTCTATTACAATTATTTATATCATTGCACTCCCTTGTCTGGAACCCGCAAATCTCATCATCCCAGTTGTTTTCTAAACACTTAGCATTTATTATCCTGTAATTTTCTCCTGAAAGCTCTCCTGAAGCTAAAGATTGAACAGCCTTTTGACAAACATTCCAGTCTAAACAGCTCCACTTTGGATGGCAAATCTTTCCACCGCCTCCACCACCTCCGCCTCCACCAGGAGGAGGCACTGGACATTCTTCAAAACCAACAGAAACATTCCATTGCACTGAATCATTCAATAAGCCGTCTGTTATTTCGGCCTTTATTGTGTGCAGACCTTCTACTTCACAACCAAAACTAAAAATAAATTCATCAACAAAAGACGCATTTCCATCATATTCAACTAAATTGTTATCGACATACCAATATGTGTCAGGAACTCCTCCGTCAGGATCTTTCTTGGAAATGTTGAAATATGAACTATCTGTACCTAAAACAGAAACTATTAAAGTCTCTGGAAAATGAGATAAAACTTCTGGATATCTGTTTTCATCTGTAACAACAATCTGAAAAAAATCGCATGAAGACAAATTAGAGCCGTCTTGCCCGCATAAACTAATATTTTGATGCCTTCTCGGAATTGGTATTCCTAAGTCGCTAACACAAACTGTTATGTTATAAGCTCCTGCATCTAAAACATTTCCGATATAGCTCATTGTACCATTTTGAGTTATGCTAAACAAATTCGCACTGTTTTCAAAGCTAATGTTAAAAGATAAATTGCCTAAATCTTGGTTTCCGTCTTCTATATCATCAACATTCCAAATCTCAAATAAGGTGCTGTTTTCTCCTCTTGTGTAAACTGTGTGTATTCCTATATCTTCAGCACTTGGCTTATTATTTATTTCTATTACCGTAATGTTTATTTTCTTGTTATCAGAACAACAGCTATCATTGAAATTATCTTTAACAAGTATTGTTTTTTGGTATTTTATTCCCGCTCCTCCGCTGGGGTCTTTTGCGTGTTGCTTTAGCAATGTTCCAGAACTAATTTCATTCTCTGCTATTAATAAACTTGGCGTGCCAGGAATTATTATTTCACTCAAAGGATTAAAACGAACCGAAAAAGGATCGCTTTTTGGCTCATGATCAAAAGTCAAACCATCTTCATCGGAGTCTGTTGCATTGAATCCATACAACAGGCTTTCTCCCTCACATCTAAGCAATTCATTATCACTAATATTCAAAATCGGTGCAATGTTAGGAACAAAAACAAAAAATTCAACGCTTGAATTCACAACATTTCCATCAGAATCATTAGCAAAAACAGTTATTTTATTATTCCATCTGACAAAATTAACAGTTATGTTAGGAGTAAAAACAATACTATTATTAACTGTTTTATTGTGTCTTAAATCTTCTAGAGTATATTGCCAAATATCAACTTCTCTATTTGAAGAAACATTCAAGTCAATAACGAGGTTATTAGAAAGATAATCTTGGATAGTAAAATTATATGTTATATTTTCAGGACTATCGATAATTATACGAAACTGTGCTAATATTTGAAAGAAGATTCCTGCGGTTGAGCCAGGGCCACGAAGCACAAGTGACGCTTGCTTGTCAAAGAATAAAGGTACTATATGAACTAAAAAATTAAATAACAAAGCCAACAAAACAACCAAAATCACCGCTTTTTTCATTTTAAGAAAAGAAGAATCAAATATAAAAATATTCCTGAAGTGTTAATTCTACTATTAAATGTAGGTGATTATAGCATTTTAGCACCAATCAAAACCATTTAAACAAAAGATAATGTATT
>CAYTKV010000074.1:0-5555 GCA_964438545.1 Candidatus Woesearchaeota archaeon
TTTTAAGGCGTATTAATGCATTATTTTTTGTTTAATGGTTTTGATTGGTGCTAAATCCGACAATCACCAAAAAAGATATCATCACCTGGAAAAATAAGCTAAGGCATTGCTACTTTTTATTATCTTAAACCCTTAGGAAAAATTTACAGAATCTTCAAAGCAAAACTAATTTAAATAACTGTTTTGTTTAGTTAAGATATGGAATTAAAAAAAGACAGCGCGAATTCAATAGAAAAAAAGAATAACAATTCGAAAGTTAGTCAAGAGCAAATTCATGGGCTATTGTTTAGCGAACAGTTGAGCTGGCAGTCAATTATTTACGACTTGATTAACACAGAACAATTAGATCCTTGGGATATTGATTTGGTTTTGCTGGCAAGCAAGTACCTAGAAAAAATCAGAGCGATGGAAGAAACAAACTTATTTATTTCTAGTAAAGTTTTATTCGCCGCTTCTTTACTTTTAAGAATTAAATCCGAAATCTTATTAAGTCAATACATTCCTGATCTCGACAATATTTTGTTTGGGAAGGAAGAAGAGAGAAGGTATGTGCAAGAAAAAATTGAATTCGACGAAGAAGTTCCAGAATTAGTTCAAAGGACGCCATTACCAAGATTTAGGAAAGTAACATTACAAGAATTGATTACAGCATTAGGCAAAGCTATCAGAACAGAAAATAGGAGAATCAAAAGAGTTGTCACAGCAAAACAACAAGAATTAGAAACGGCAATAGCAATTCCCAAAAGGAAAATAAATATAAGGGACAAAATAAAAGAAATTTATTTAAAGCTTAAGGCAATTTTCTCAGACAGAGAGGAAAGACTCACATTTTCTGAACTCGTGGACAAGCACCACAACGGAGATAAAATAGGAGCGTTTATTCCCTTGTTGCATTTAGACAATCAACATAAGGTTTTTCTTGAGCAAGATAATCATTTCGATGAAATTTACATTTGGCTTAAACATTCGTATGAAAAGAAAAACAAAGACGAATTAGAAAAAATGCGAAAAGAAGTTGAAGCCGAATTGTCACAGGAAGCGAGGGCAGAAGAATTGAAAGAAATTGAAGAAAATTTAGAAGACGAAGAATTATGATTATATATTTTTTATTAATTATATCAGAGCATTTATCAACTGCTTTTCGCTTAACAAAGTTTCTTTTCCAGTTTTCATGTTTTTTAATTTGAATTTTTTCTTTCCTATTTCTTCTTCTCCTATGAAAACAACATAAGGAATGCTAAGAGAATTTGCATAATCAAGCGCTTTGCTTGGCTTGCCATATTCTATCATGCATGAAATATCAAATTTTCTTAATTTTTTTGCCAAATTTATAGCTATTGCTTCTTGTGTTATTGCTATGAGAAGAACTTTCGGTAAAACTTCAAGATTTACTTTTGCAGATTCTGTTATTCTTTCTAAGCCAAATGAAATTCCAACTGCCGGAATGTCTCTTGAAAGATATTTTCCGACTATTTTATCGTATCTTCCTCCACCCGCGATAGACTCTTTTCCAATTTTTATCTCAGATATATTCCCTGTGTAATAACCTAAGCCCCTAACTAAAAATGGATTGAATTTTACTTTTATCTTAAATAATTTACAAGTTTCAATTAATTCTTCTAATTCTTCAACCCCCGAAAAAGCATTTTTTTTAAAGAAATCAATATCTTTCTCAAGAAGTTTGAATAATGTTAATATCTGATTCACATCCGCATAATTTTTTAGATTTGATTTTACTTGATCTACGCCAAGTTTTTCAATTTTGTCAATTTCTTTCATTACATTTTTCACTTTTCTAATTTGAACGCTTTCTATTATTGCACCGATTAGTTTTCTGTTATTGACTTGAATTTCTGTGTCTATTTTTAATTCTCTTAGTATATCATTTACAAGAGACAAACATTCAACATCTGCATTTATTGAATTATCGCCAATAATATCAGCATCGCATTGTGTAAATTGTCTGAATCTTCTTGCAGATACTGGCTCATCTCTGAATACATCTCCTATTTGATATCTTCTAAATGGAAGTTTAATATTTGGATTTTGTTTGAAAATTCTTGCCAATTGAAATGTAAATTCATATCTCAATCCTAAATTTCTTCCGCCCTTATCGGAAAGTTTGAATCTGTCAGACACAACTTCATCTTCTTCTGAAGGCAATGTGTTTGATTTTATAAGTTCATCAAATTCAATTATTGGAGTTTCAACTGGCAAAAAGCCGTAAAGTTTAAACCATTTTTCTATTATTTTTCTTACAGCTTCTCTCTTCAATGATTCAGGAGGTAAAAAATCTTGGAAACCTTTTACTGTGTCTACTTCTGTCATATTCTAATAAGAAATAAGTGATTTTTATAGTTTATTGAAAGGAAATTTATAAAAATTTAGGGGCGGAAGGTGTAACCAAACCAATACTGTTCGGGTTAGTCTATGCTTTTAAACTAATGTTCTTTAGCGGCTTGTTTTACAGGTTCAATTACTTTTCTTATATCTCCTGAGAAAATTTTGCTTGCCCTTAATACTTCAATCCCAATTATTTCGCCATCTTTTGAGATGTCAATAATTATACCATTAGGTAATTCCACGCTTTTCCAGTATTCTTTGTCCTGAATGTGGATTCCAAGTACATCTTCTTCGTTATCATACCAATTTTCCATTTTCTTAGTCTAACCAATAAGCTGTGATGATTTTTATAATTTTGCTTTTTTGTTCATGTCTTTCTCTATAAACTACTTTTAGTATTCTGCCAGAAGGTGGAATTCTGGCCATTGCATTGTACGCATTTTCCCATTCTTTGTCTTTAAGTTTATCAGAATTGAGGATGCAAAGCTCTATTAAGTCATCTGTTATTTCAGGGCGGAAGGTGAGAATCGAACTCACGTCTTCAGAGCCACAGTCTGATGTTCTGCCATTAAACTACATCCGCCATATTATTATATTAATAAAAGCCTATAAAAATGTTGTAGTTATGAAGTAAACTAAAAATATAAAGATAAATAAATTCTCAATCATCTCAAAACCATAAAACTTAAATTTATATTTTCTATACAAGAATATGCAGATGCAACAATTAATGACAAAACTAAGAATTAACCAAATGCAGGATGCTTTAATAGTTGTAGATTTACAGAATGATTTTTGTCCAGGAGGGAAACTAGCTGTTCCAGAGGGAGATGAAATTATTCCAATAATAAATGAGCTTTTGGTAGTGAAGTGGAAAGTTAAAGTAGCTTCACGAGACTGGCATCCTGAAAAGCATTGTTCTTTTAAAGAGGAAGGCGGATTATGGCCCGTGCATTGTATTCAAAATACAGAAGGAGCAGATTATCATTCGGATTTATTAGTTGAGAAAATAGACAAAGAATTTTTAAAAGGTGTTAACTTGGATAAAGACGAATATTCTGCTTTTTCTAGGGGCATGGGAGAATTTCTAAAAACTAGAGGAATTAAAAGGATTTTTATTACAGGTCTAGCAGCTAATTTTTGTGTTTATAATACTGCTCTTGACGCTGTAAGGGAAAAATTTGGAACTTACGTCGTTAAAGACGCAACTAGAGGCATTGACATTTCAAAAGGTGACACAGAAAGAGCATTCAGAGAAATGGAAGAAAAAGGTATTAAGCTAATTAATTCAGAAGAAATAATTTAGCTAAGTTTTTAATATACAGTTTACTAATATTAAAATGGCAAAAATTATGAGATTTTCCGCAATAAAACTAAGTGTAATTATGATTTTAATTTTCTTAGCGCAGATTTTTTTTCCTGGCCTTACTGAATTATTTTTATTAGCTCCAGAAGCAATTACCGAGTTGCAGTTATGGAGATTTATTACAGCAATATTTTTACATGGCGGTTTAACTCATTTGCTTCTAAATTTATTCGCCCTGTTTTTGTTTGGCACTTTCTTGGAGAAATTTGTCGGCAGTAATAAATTCCTAGCGGTGTTTTTTGTTAGCGGAATTTTGGCTAACGCAATAACAGTATTTTTTTATTCTTCATCATTAGGAGCAAGTGGAGCAATTTTTGGCATTATCGGCGCTTTAATATTTGTGAAGCCGATGTTGCCAGTTTTTGCCTTTGGCATGCCACTGCCGATTTTTGTTGCAGGAATCTTATGGGCGATTGGGGACATTTTAGGAACTTATGGATTTTTAACAGGAAATCCAATTGATAACACAGGAAACATAGCACATTTATCAGGAATGTTTTTTGGATTTCTCTTTGGTTATTTCTATAGAAAAGCAATTAGGAGAAAGAGAAAAAGAAGAGACGTCTCTCTAGATGAAAATGAAATTAGAATCTGGGAAGATGCCCATATGAGATGACTATCTTTCAAACCCGTGAGTATATCTGGTGTCTGGCAGAGTATCCAAAACTCTCTCTTCTTTGGTTTTTTTTCTTAAGTAGAAAAAAAGTGCAATGAGCAGCAAAATATAAACTGCCACTCCAGAAATTAAGTACTCATTCCATTCTTCTCCTAAAAAGCTATATTCAATATTAGCGACAAAACCTACAAATAATAAAACTGCGCCAAATATCAAGATTGTATATTCTATCATTGTTTTTTAAGCTCAAATGGAATTAAAAATTTTGTGTTTTCGTTTATTTAGGAGTTTAGTATCTTGCGCGAATAAAAAACTTAGTGTCCCTGCCGGGGGTGGAAATTCCCCTGATTTTATTCAAATCCCATATTGGGCATGAATTTTTATTTGATGCCCCGCGAGGGGGTTGCTAATTCTTGTTTTTCCTCCGCTTTTGCGAATATGAAAAGGCTCACTGCCCTGAACGACTTGAAATCTCCGAGGCAGTTACTTTAAATCACTATCAATTTGCATTGATAGTTTCTGAGGGAGTCCTTAGTTCCCCAACACTCCCTGGGTTACAAGTTTTACAGAGAGACCATTGATTATTTTAAGATAGTTAGATTTAACTAATTTTCTATTTTTCTCTTTTTCTTATTGGACAAGAAGTAAAATCCTCTTTGCTTATTTTAAAATAATTTGAACAACAAGCAATTAGTTCATTTGATAATGAAAATTTTGATTTTCTTTTTCTGTCAAAGTAAGTATAAAGAATTACTTCTATTTTGTCTCTATTTTTGATATCTTTAATTGCTGGACAAAAATCTGTATCTGAAGAAACTAAAATTATCTTCTTGATATTTGGAAAATCATCTTTAATATGTCCTAAATCTATTGTTAGCAAAGTATCAACTCCTTTTTGATGATATTCAAGTTCTCCTTTTTCACTAAGAATTCTTTGACACCTTCCTTCCCGAATAGTTATATTTTTATTCTTTGATAATGAAGTGAGAAACTTGTCGTAACCTTCCCTCATTCTATTTTCTTTTTCAGTAGGCTCTGGGGATTGAAATGGAGGAGCAGTATAATAAAATAATTGTTTGCATAAAAGATTTTGTTTCTTCGCAATTCTCTTCGCAAACTCAAATTTATCAAACTTTATTCTTTTTCTTTCTCCAAATAATTTTATTAAGTTGTCCAAAAATCCTTCATCAATAAACACTAAAGTTTCTTCCATAATCTCAAATAGAATTA
>CAYTKV010000075.1:0-5193 GCA_964438545.1 Candidatus Woesearchaeota archaeon
ACAACAAACTCACCGATATATATATAGCAATATTCTCTTGTTTTTATGAAATTTAATTAAAAATTTCAAAAATTGAAAGGAGGTAAGAAAATTAAAAATGGATAGTAGACAAATTTGGACAATTGTTGGAATTTCTTTAGTTGTCGCTGTAATCTCTTCTTTTGCTACGACTTCAATAACAGGAGCAGTTTCATGGCCTTGGCAACAGCCACAACCAATAGCTATTTCGAATATAAGAGCAAATTCCTGCGATGCTGATTCAAGCTGTGAAATAACAAACGCGAATATCGGCGGAGGTCGTATGATTCTCCAAAGGGAAGGATGGATTCGAACAGGAGCGGATATTCCATTATTACTTGATTCGGGTACAGACTATGTTGTGATAGCAGATGGTCTTAATATAAATGGAAAGCTTAGTGGGCATACCAACGATTACTTAATGATAGATGACGATATACAGATAATAAATAGTGAATTACAAAATCCGTATAGAATGACTATAGACAAGGATGGCATTATTTTAACTGGACCAGATATTCCCTTACGCTTAAGATCCGGCACAGGAAACATTAACTTTGAAAGCAGCGATATATGGTTTACTCATCTGGCGGGGAACGGAACTGCTTACTTGTGTCTAAATAGCCTCGGCGTGACCTTCAGAAGCCTAACACCTTGTGTTTAATAAAATTTTTTTCTTTTTTTCTTTTTCTAATTTTCAATTTTCAAATCAAAAAAGATATTTTAATAAGTATAACGGAGAACCTAAATAATTGAACAATGCTATTTAAGTTCCCCGAATATAGCAACAGACAAACTGTTCAATTTTTTGAGTCTGTTGCTATAATAACTGTTTTTATGTACAGACTCTAATTTTATGTATAACAAAAGGGCTATTATCTAGTTGAAAGTCTAATTTAGTAAATCCTAAAACTTAGTTTTTTAAAGGATACTATTAACTCTTCGGCATATGTGAAGTTATCTTTGAGTTTGTTGTAATGAATACCATAGGGTCAGGTATCTTGATTCATTATTAAATGACTTTTATGTAAAAATTGTATTATTGTCGGCGATAATTATTAAAGTGAATTATACTGCTCCTATTTCATCCAATTGTTAATTTTTTATGCTTTTCATTTTTATCGTCATAACAACTTCGTAAATTAAGCATCTGCCGTTAAGTAAAGAGTATCTTTTTAAAGCAAGCTTTAAAAACTCTTATTTTTATCAATACATATAACGCAGAACATAAATATTTTACCATAGCTTTTATGTTCCGCGAATATAGCTAAAGTCTTTGTGGTAAAAAATTAATGACTTTAGCTATAAAATAAATAAAATGTCAAGCACAACTTTAGAATTAACAAGGGAAGGAAAAGTTAAAGAATTTTCAGAAAGAATTATGGCCAATTCTAGCGCCTACTCTAATCAAGGACTAGAACTAGTTAGAGATTTAAATTTCAGTCCCTTTGCAATAAAAAAATCTTTCGTTTATCATCTTCAAGGCGCCACTTTGATAATGGAAGATAATTCTGTTCTTAGAACTAGTAAATTCTGCATTCACTGCTCTAATGGCGTTTCCCCAGAAGAGATAAAATCAAGGTTGGTGAGACTTATTGAAGGAGGAAAGTAAAATGCAAGAACAAAAACAAGAACAAAAAAAAATAATAAAACAGGCTCAACAGCAAAAACAGCAAGTGCCGCAAGAGAAAGAAATAAAGGAAGAATTTTTAATTAGAATAGCAGGACAAGATTTGCCGGGTTCAAAAAATGTTTATGTTGCCCTAACGAGAATAAATGGCGTTTCATGGAGCATTTCAAATGCGGCTTGTATAAAGCTTAACATTCCAAAATTAAAAAGAGTGTCGGAGCTAACAAAAAATGAAATTATTACAATAGAAAACTTTCTCAAAAATCCAGACATAAAAGATTTTCTTAAAAATAGAAGAAATGATTTAGAAACAGGCAAGACCGGGCATCTTATTTCTGCTGACCTAGAGATAAAAAAAGATTTTGATATTCGCAGATTGAAAAAAATAAGAAGTTATAAAGGAATAAGGCACATAGCCAAACTGCCAGTCAGGGGCCAGCGCACAAGGTCTCATTTTAGAAAGAAAGGACAAGTTTTTAGGGTGAGGAAGAAAGAATGATAACTCAAATTAACAAAAGTTTAGAAGAGAGATTCGAAGAAAAAGTCTTACATTTGTTAGCTAATAGATATAGGGATATTAATTCAAGAAATTATCCTGGAAGCTGTTATGCCGCCCTGCCCTTTTTGGTTGCGAAAATAGCAGAGGACAATTATACAATTAAATGGATTGACGAAAAAATAAGATGATAAGGAAAAAGAAAAAATACGAAAAACCTAAAAAACAATTTGAAAGAGCCAGAATAGAAGAAGAAAACAAATTGAGGAAAGAGTACGGCCTAAAAAATAAAAGAGAAATTTGGAAAACTCTTGCCAAAGTAAAATATTACAGAAACAGAGCAAAATCGCTTGCAAATGCGTCTTCTGAGGAACAAGAAGTTTTATTCAATAAGTTGAGAGCATTGGGATTAAATATAAACAACATTTCTGATGTTTTAGATTTGAGGGTTGAGGATCTTCTGAAGAGAAGACTCTCTACAATAGTTGAAAAAAAGAAACTTGCCAATACTGTAAAACAAGCAAGACAAATGGTTGCCCATAGAAAAGTTTTAATTCGTAACAGAGTCGTCAATTCTCCTAGTTATCTTGTGTCTGTTGAAGATGAAGATGCAATAACTATAAAATACGCAAAGGAAATACTAAAAAAAGAAGAACCAACAGAAAGTTAGGGAGAAAATATGGAAACTCAAGAAATACAAACTGAAAATAAAGAAATTGAAGAGAAGCCGAAAGCAAAGAAAGGAGACGAAAGAATAGGAATTGCTTACATATACAGCTCTTCTAACAATACAATAATTCACATCACGGACTTGGCAGGCAATACAATTTCGAGAGTTTCAGGGGGAATGATTACAAAGCACAGCAGATTAAAAGCAAATCCTACAGTCGCGATGTTTGTTGCTAAAAGAGCCGCCGAAAGAGCTCTCGACCTAGGTTTTACAAAACTTTATGTGAGAATCAAAGGAAAAACAAGTTTCGGGCATGGTCCTGGAGCGCACTCTGCGGTAAAGAGCTTAAACAAAAGCGGTTTTGATATTTTGAGTATTTTGGACACAACAAGAGTGCCAAGAGGTGGCCCAAAAAAGAAAGGCGGAAAGCGAGGAAGGAGAGTTTAATTTTCAGGATCAAAAAATCTTTATGACACCACTAAAATTCTAGGTTCCATCGAGATTACATCTCTATTGTTCTTGCTCTACTGATAAATCAAAGATAAAAAATCAATTAATTAAGAGTAATTTCACGTTCGGTTTTTCTTGTTCCCTCCTTTAACAAAACTCATTCTTTTATTTTACACTGCCTTTTTCCCAAACAAAAAACAAAAAGCTTTAAAAGCCCGATTTTCGTTTTTAAAAAATGAGAGAAGGCAGGGAGTTTCAGGGAAGTGTTGAAGAATGGAAAAAAATGGTAAGATATATTAGAGATAATGAACAAGCCCTCAGAACAAGATATGGAAATAATCATTTATACATTACTCCAGAAGGAGAAGTTATTGATGATGACTCTGATGAATTTAAATTATTTATGAGAAGTCTTCCCACACTGCAGACACAACAAAGAGGATTTTTTACTTCAATTGACTGTGCGTTAGGTATCAAATCCGATATTATATGTGAAATTAGGAGATAAAATGCAAGTCATACAAGAAACAAAAGAAAAATTAATCTTGAGAATTGACGCAAATGAGCCTTTGGCGAACGCAATTCGAAGAAGCGTTTCTGAAGTTCCTACATTGGCTATTGATGAAGTTGAAATTTTTAAGAATGATTCTGCGCTTTACGACGAGGTTTTAGCTCATCGTCTGGGTTTAATACCTTTAAGAACAGAGAAAAGTATGTCATCTAAAACAAAAATTGATTTTAAACTTTCAAGGAAAGGACCATGTACCGTATATTCAGAAGACTTGAGAGGTCCTGCTGACATAATTTACGGTAAGATACCGATATCGATTCTTGGTGAAGAACATAAGCTAGAGCTAGTTGCAACAGCTATTTTGGGAACAGCCAGAGAGCACTCAAAACATCTTCCTGGCCTATGTTATTATAGGAATATTCTAGAAGTAAAATCCTCTACGCAAATTGATAAAATTATAGAAAATTCAAAGGGTTTAATCAAGGCAGAAAAAAAAGGAACAAAATGGTTTTGCGATCTTAAGGATGCAGAAATAAAAGAAATAGAAAAAATAGAAAAAGACGCTATTTCTGATTCAGAAGAATTAATTTTTGTAATAGAATCATTTGGAAATATGCCAGCAAAAGATATTTTAATTCAAGCAATTAAAGCTTTAGAAGAAAATCTTGATGAGTTCGAGAAAGAAGTGAAGTAATATTTCTTATTCAAGTAGGGTGAAGAATAATCATACTCTTCTTCTTTCATCATTTCAGTTATTTCGCTATATTTCTTTTGTATCTCGCTCTCAAATAAAACAAAATTGTTGCAGCCAAAACAAAAATTTCTCCTACAAAAAACATAAACCAATTATATACCGAAGGAAGATGTTCTGAAACAATCTGCCTGAATGCAGGATTATTTACTAAGTTGAAAAAATTTGATAAAAGTCCAGATTTAATTATTAACTTACCGTAATCGTACAAAAAAGTATAAAGAAAAATTAATGCCCCCAGAGCTAATAAAATCCATTCTTTTGAATTAATCTTTATATTTCTTTTTTGGAATTTTATGATAATTAAAGCTAACGCAATCATGTCAAGAGATATGATAATAGGAACCATGACAGGAGCTACCCAAGGCCAAGGAATTAAAAAAAGCACGTCAAATGTTAAAAAAGAGGAAGGCCAATCTAAAATAATTTTCAGCCAAAGATAATAGAAAACATCCCAAATTCCAAAGCTAAAAAGGAAATAAGCAAATCTTTCATAAAGAGTTTTTCCTGCAAGCACGCCAACAAAAACAAGTATAACAATAGTCGAAAATTCTCTTAAAACTTCTGTTGCTATTAAATTTGGCTCAGCAAATTTCAAAGGAAAATTAAAACCTTGAGGATAATACAATTTTCTTAAATAAACAACAACGGCGCTTTCTAAGAAAGC
>CAYTKV010000076.1:0-5045 GCA_964438545.1 Candidatus Woesearchaeota archaeon
TTGTCAATAAATACTTTAACTCCATGCTCACTAAATTCCAAATCCTCTTTCTTTTTTTCTGCAACTTCCATTTCGTAAGTGTAGCCAGAGCATCCACCCTTTTCAATATGAATTCTCAATCCGGATTTATTTCCGTTTTTTGTAAGAGATTTTATTTTCTCAGCGGCATTTCTAGTCAGATGGATAGCTTCATCAGCAGATTCCTTATGGTTTTTAGAATTTTCAATAACCTCATTCAATGCAGAAACAGCGTCTTCAACTTCATCATCGCTCATTCCATGTCCCTTAAAGCCCATCTCCAAACTTTCAAAAGGACTGACATGGCACCCGACGCAATGAACACCATAGCTCATCAAGGTTTCAACAACCTCAGGATGTTTTTCAACAATTTCTCCAATCATAGTATCTTTAGTTATCTTTCCATTGTGTTCAACATTGGCAGCTTCTAAATTAGTTTCATGAAATCCATTTTTTTCAACTTCAGAACTAGCAAAATTAATTTCAGATTCCTCTGCAAAGTCTTCAACTATATCGGGGTTCTCAAAATCTTTTCTTATTGAAAATAATTTTCTTATCATTTTAACCTCCCATTCCAAGAGCTTCTTTTAATTCCTCACTTGGCTCCCATAACGGATTAAATACAACATTAATATTAATACTATCTTCTTTATAACCTTTTTCTTTGAGGCCTGACTTTAGTTCAGAAACTATTTGAGGACCATAAGGGCACATTGGAGAAGTGAAAGTCATAACAATATCAAGATTATTATTTTCATGAATATCATAAATCAGTCCTAAACTCCAGATATCAACTCCTAATTCTGGGTCCTGAACATTTTTCATAGTTTCAATTATTTTTTTATCGGCCTCTTCTTCAAGTTCTTCAAGATTTTTCTTTGGATACGGCTCTGTTATTCCTATTTTTTTCTCTTCTTCAACTCTGCCTTTTTTCCAGGTTTCCTTGTCTTTGATTCCAATTTCTTTACTGCTAAAATCTTCAGGTGCTTCATCTACAATGTCCGGGTTTTCATAATCTTTTTTCATTTCAATTGAACAACTTCTATTTTTTTGCCGTTTAAATATTTATCAAATCCGTTTATTTCAATTTCCTCTGCCAGTTCTTTTCCACCTTCATCTACAATCTTTCCATCGATCATGACATGAACTTTATCAGGGGTTATGTGATTTAAAATTCTATAATAATGGGTTATAATCAAAATACATCTTTCAGGACTTTTCATTTTTGTTATGTTATCTCCGACGATTTTTATAGAATCGATGTCAAGCCCTGAATCAGTTTCGTCGAGGATTGCATATTTAGGCTCAAGAACTGCCATCTGCAGTATTTCTGCTCTTTTCTTCTCTCCTCCTGAAAATCCTTCATTAATATATCTCTTTGTAAAAACTGGATCTATGTCAAGCTCGATCATTTTATCCTTTAATTTTCTATGGAAGTCAATTACATTTACACTAGTATTTTTCACAGAGTTATAAGCAGTTCTTAGAAAATTGCTCATTGTGACTCCTGTAATTTCGCTAGGGTATTGGAAGCTCATGAATAATCCTTTTTTTGCTCTTTGGTCTGCTGAAAGCTGGGTTATATCTTCTTCATCGAGAAAAATTTTTCCTTCTGTGATTAAATATTTTGGATTGCCCATAAGGACATTTGCAAGCGTTGATTTTCCAGATCCATTCGGTCCCATAAGTGCATGAACTTTTCCAAGTTCTATTTTTAGATTTAATCCTTTTAAGATTTCTTTTCCGTCTATAGAAACGTGCAAATTTTCAATTCTTAATTCCATTTTTTTTGCCCTCCATGGATTTGATCCCATTCATTAAAGTGTTTAAGCATAGTAAGCCGCATTTCATTCTTACAATTCCCAATTTTATTCCAAGCATCTCAAAAATATCTTCTTTACTTAGCCCTTTTATCTCATCAAGAGTTTTTCCTTTTAATATTTCCGTCATCATTGAAGTAGCGGCCATTGAGATTGCACACCCATTGCCTTTGAATTTCGCATCTATAACTTTTCCATCTTTGAGCTTGACAAACAATCTAATCATATCTCCGCAAATAGAATTTAATTCACTATGTTTTATTTCAGCCTCTACAATTTCTCCAAAGTTCCTTGGATTTTTAAAATGATCAATTATATTTTCTCTGTAAATATCCTCTTCTGCTTCGTTTCCAAGCCAGTTCGGATCTAAATTCTCTTTCATGCTAATTGAAACACCTCTTTAGATTTTTTAATTCCTGTTATTAAAGCATCAATATCTTCAGGTGTGTTGTAAAAATAAAGCGAAGCCCTGCATAAGGAGTTTTCTTTTAAGACTTTATTCACAAGTGGCATAGCACACATGTGACCTCCACGAATTGCAATACCCTCTCTGTCAAGCAAAGCAACGACATCGTGAGCATGCATACCATCAATTTTGAAAGTTACAACTCCGCTTCTTTTCTTTATATCTTTTGGACCGTATGTTTTGATGTTAATTTCTTTTAATCTTTTGATTGTGTATTCTGTTAAATATTCTATATACTCCTTTATCTTATCCATTCCAATTTTTTTTAGGTAATCAACTGCGGCTCCCAGGCCAATTCCTCCTGCAATATTTGGAGTGCCAGCTTCAAATTTCCAGGGAAGATCATTCCACTTGCTATCTTCAAAAGTTACTTCTTTGATCATCTCTCCACCAAATAAAAATGGATCTATTTTTTCTAGCATTTTTCTCTTTCCATATAAAACACCGATTCCTGTAGGGCCTAACATCTTATGACCTGAAAAGCCAAGAAAATCACAATCAATATTTTTAACATCAATTGACAAGTGAGGTGCGCCTTGTGCGGAATCAACTATGAAAACAGCTCCAACTTTGTGAGCTAATTCTCCAATTTTTTTAACATCATTAATTGTACCAAGAACATTTGAAACATGAGTTATAGAAACAATTTTTGTTTTTTTATTTATTATTTCTTCTGCATGCTTCATGTCAAGTTCAAAGTTATCATTTATTTTTATGAATCTTATTCTGACATTTTTTTCTTTTGCTAATTGCTGCCATGGAACAAGATTTGAGTGATGCTCCATTTCTGTCAAAACTATCTCATCTCCAGATTTTAAATTTTTAACAAGGCAATATGCAAGTGCATTAAGTGATTCAGTAACTCCTTTTGTGAAAATAACTTCTTCAAAATCAGCGTTGATAAACTCAGCCACTTTTTTATTAGCATCTTCATATTCTCTTGTCGCCTTCTCACCTATGAAATGGATGCTTCTGTGAACATTTGCATTGTAACTGCCATAATATTCATTCATGGCCCCTATAACAGATTCAGGAGTTAAGCTTGTGGCACCATTGTCTAGGTAAACAAGTTTTTTTCCATTTATCTTTTTACCTAAAATTGCAAAATCCTTTTTTATATCTCCAATATTAAGCATATGGTTTTTCAATTCTTTCTGAAATATTTTTTTTAATTTCTTCTTTTAATTCTTCATTTTCGATTTTTACAAAAATAGGATCAAAAAATCCCTCGACAATTGCTCTTTTGGCAGATTTTTCATCAATGCCACGGCTCATCATGTAAAACAATTTTATATCGTCGATCTGACTTATTGTTGCTCCATGACTGCATTTAACGTCATTGTTTTCTATTTCCAGATTAGGAACAGCATCAGCTTCTGCATATTCACTCAGCAAAATCGTATCATTTTTTTGATAGCCCTCGCATTTTACAGCATTTGGGTTTACCCTGACTAGCCCACGATAAACTGCTTTTGCATTGTCATTTAATACAACTTTAGTCAGCATGTTGCATTTTGTTCTTGAAGCTACATGGATAGTTTCATTGTTTACATCAAAGCACTGCTTGTTGTCTCCAAATACAATTCCAAGGCTTTGGCTTTCAGCATTATCTCCATTTAAAAAAGTTTTTGTCAATGACTGCGTGAATTTTCCTCCGATGCAACAATCAATCCATTGAATAAACGCGTCTCTTTCAACATGAGCTCTTTTTTTTGAGAAGCTGTAAACATTTTGAGAGAAATTCTGAACACTTCTATATTCAATTCTAGCATTTTCTTCTGCAATGATTTCAACTATTTGATTTCTAAACCCTTCATTATTTTTTGAAGATGAATAATCGACAATAATTGCTTTGCTATTCCTCTCAGCGATCACTAGAATATGGTCTATTCTTGCCTTTCCGTTTAAATCCAGATGCAATTCAACTGGTTTTTTTATCTCTGTGTTTTCCGGTATTCTAATTAATATTCCACTATTAAAAAATGCAGCATGAAATGCCGCAAACTTGCCTTCGCTCGCCAGAACACATTTAGTCATGAAATTATCTCGCAATAAATTTTCGTGGTTTTCAAATGCTTCATAAAAGCTTAATGCTTCTACATTTTCATTTGCATCTATCTTGCATCTGCTTTTATCTTCAAGGGGATCTATATTATTCAAATCTAGTTCAGAAATATCTACAGAGATTCCAATTCCATATCTAAAATTTGGCATGCTCATCTCTTTAAATTTTTCAAAAGCTTCCAGTCTTCTATCTATCATCCATTCTGGCTCGTTTAGCCTTGCAGAAATTTTTCTTATTGTATTTTCATTAATCATATTAACCCCTAATCTCTAAATTTATCCGACGCTGCCTTCCATTTCTAATTCGATTAATTTGTTTAGTTCAACTGCGTATTCCAAAGGAAGCTGTTTGACAACAGGTTCTATGAAACCAGAAACCACCATCTGCATTGCCTGCTCTTCTGATAATCCTCTTGACATCAAATAAAATATTTCTTCATCTCCAATTTTTCCTACAGAAGCTTCATGTGCAATGTCAACTTTGTTAGTATCAATTTTCATGAATGGAAATGTATTTGAAACTGATTTATCGTCGATTAACAATGCGTCGCAATTAACACCACATTTTGTGTTTTTTGCATTCTTTGTTACAATTACACTTTCCCTGTAAGTTGAAATCTTCTCTCCTTTTCTAATACTTTTTGCTTTTATTGTCGAATAAGTGTTTGGATCTGCAT
>CAYTKV010000077.1:0-5009 GCA_964438545.1 Candidatus Woesearchaeota archaeon
AATTTGCATAAATAAGATTAATCTTATTTATATTTAAATCTTTGGTTTGGGAGTCTGATCCTGGGGTACCACCTAAGTGTCTCTTTTGATGGAGCTACAAGAATAATACAAATATGCTAGAAAAAGTAAATCTGGTAAAAAAGAGTAGAAATGAAGATAGAACTGTTAGTGTAAAATCATTAATTAAAATGAATAATGAAGGTGAAATTAGGAGGCTTTAGAAAAACAACTTGAAAAAGTTATGAGCTTGGTTGAGAAGGTTGAGAATACAAAGAGCTAATTTTTATAATAGAAAGAGGTTAATACAACGTATGGAAAATGAAGGTGAGAATATTCCTTTGTCTAGTAATGATGTGAAAAAGATAAAGAAATTTCTATCTGAAAAGAAATTTGAAGATTTTCAGATTCAATAATCGAAATAATAATATTTATAAGTTACTAGTGAATATATGTATAAGGAGATCAGTTTAGTCCGAAAAACGGCTAATCACCTTAAAATTCAATCAAAATTTGAAATTTACAATGATAAAAACAGAATCTACAGAAATTAAAACTAAAGGAAATACAGAACTAATTAATATAACAAAGAAAGTTCAGGAAAAAATAAATAACAGTAAAGTAAGTGAGGGTTTTGTGAATATATTTGTTAGAGGCACTACAGCAGCTTTAGCGATTAATGAATATGAGCAAAATTTATTAAAAGATATAAAAGAGTTTTTTGAAGAAAATGTTAAAAGAGGGAAAAATTATCATCACGATGATGGAAATGCTCATAGTCATCTTAGGGCATCTTTGTTTGGGCCAACTTTGACTATTCCCTTCAAGGATGGTAAGCTTCTTCTTGGTACATGGCAGCAGATTATTCTAGTTGATTTTGATATAAGACCAAGAGAAAGAGAAGTTGTTGTTCAGATTATTGGAGAATGAGTTAACTATGTTTAAGAGATAATCAGACCATTCAAAGAAAAATAGTATTTTTATTCTTTTCCTTCGAGAATTGCTAAAGCTCTTTCTTTTCTCTGATTAATTTCTGCTACTGCTTCTTCTATTTTCTTTTTATACAAATCTTCTAAATTTTCTACTGTACCACGAACCCAATCCACCCTACCGCCCTCGATGGAGAAGTCAAACCTGTTCCAGTCTGCAGACCAGCTGCCGTCCCTGCCACGGACCAACCTGCGAACTCCAGAATATCCTTGATAGTTAAATCTCTTTAATTCTTCAACTGCTTGCTCTCCACGAATGATAAGAGAATCATCTTCTGCGAAAATATATCCATCACCTTTAACATTAATATCAAAAGAAGCAGGATGTGCTAGAATAGGCAACTTAAATCCTCTTTTCTCCGCATCCGTAATGAGGAACTCTGCTAAATCTGAATTTGGCTCTCCAAAATTATCAACAACAATTCCAAAGTCTCTATAAACTTCATTAGTTAATTCTCCTTTTTTATCAAGATACATTCCTTCATCATACGTTAATGTTCTTAGTCCTTTTTTTCCAAGAACTTTATTAGTTAACACTAATAATGGAAAATTAGAGCCATCGATTTCTTCTGTTCCTGCATTGAATTCCCAATGTGCTCCTCCTCCAGAAATATTCCTAATTGGCCGTGCTAGTTCCACAACGCCTTCATAAGTTTCCCTTGCTAAATCATCCCTTAGTGGTATTGCAACTGGAAAACTTTTTATTATTTGTTCTAGAAGTACTATTTGCCCTTTCTTGTTTTTGTCCATAAATTTCTAAGAAATAGGAAGTATTTAAAGATTTCCTGTTATAACTTTAAAGTGTAATCCTAATAAGCCTTAACTTCGATTTTAACAGGATTTTTCTTTATTCTTTTCTCAACCTCTTTCCATGTTAGTAAGCCATTTTTTGCTCCTGGTTTTTGTATCACAGACTCCGCATTTAATGCACCTATTTGAATAGCTTTTTTTAAATCATTGAACTTCATTAACCCAAAAACAAAACCGGATGCAAAAGCATCGCCTGCTCCAGTTCTTTCTTTTACTTTTATATTATGGGGTTTTGAAATATAAATATCATTGCCGTCATAAACAGCATTACCTTCTTTTCCATATGTTACGCAAACAATTTTTGGTCCAAGTCTATGCAATCCTTTAAATAAATCGCCGCTTTTAATCAAACTTCTGGCTTCTTCTTCATTGAGAATTAAAATTTCTATATGTTTAAGAATGCCTTTTAAGTATATCATATCTTTATGAACGACAAGGGTGCCTGGATTGTATGCAATTTTCATTCCTTTACTAGAGGCCCATTTTATTAATTTTTCCTGCGTTTTCATTGTTCTGCCTCCAAGAGAAAAGTAAAACCATCTTGTTTTTAATTTGTTTAAATCAATTTCATTAAAAGAGAAGGTTGTATTGGCGCCGCCATAAGATAAAATAGTTCTATTATGTTGATTACTGTCAATTATAACAGCATATCCTGTTGGCTCTTTTCCTTGCACGCCTAAAAAAGTGACTTTTTCTTTTTCCAATTCATCTAAGATTATCTTTGCATTTTCGTCTCTTCCTAATTTGCCGAGATATCCTGTCTTTAATCCAAGTTTAGAAAACGCAACCGCTGTATTAGTGCCATCGCCTCCTGTTGCAAACCATAAATTTCTCATTTTTAATTTAACTTCAACAGGAAAACAAATTTTTCCATTGCTCTCATCTAATCCTGTATCTAAAAAAGCATCGATAACCGCGCTTCCAACTGTTATTATGTCAAAGATTTTCATTTTTCACCCTTTTAACAACCATTTCCATAAAGGCACATAAACAATTTTTTTGCCTTCTATGTTTTCCACTTTATCTTTATTCTCGGTAATAACTAATAAATTTTTGCATTTTAATTCTGAACTTGCTTTTGAGATGCTTCTGATTTCTCTTTCTTTCGTATCATAATCTTCTATATCATAACAAACCTGAATTAATTCTTTAATTTTTTGGTCGTCTTTTATCACAAAATCAACTTCAGATTCTTTTTTGCCCCAATAAGAAATTTCTATAAGAGGATTAATGGCTTGCATTCTTTTCAACTCTAAAAAAACTAAATTTTCATATAGTCTTCCATAATTATCTGAAAATTTTAAAGAAAGATTTGTTATAAAAGAATTATCGGAAAGGTAAACCTTCTTAGCATATTGTTCCTGATCCTTTATTTTATAAGAAAAAATAGGAACAAAATAGCAGAAATAAGATTCTTGCGCATAATGTGAGTAATTGATTATTGTTTCTTTTCCCGCACTCTTGCCTTGTGATTTTAATATCTTAACTGTTTTGTTTATAGAAAAATGAGTCGTGTTCACTAACAGTTTTAAAAAGTCTTTAAGTAAAGAGATATTTTTAACGTTGTATCTTTCCGCAATATCCTTACTAATTATCGTTCTAAAATAATCTTGAACTAATTTTTTCTTATTGCTAAGAGACTCCTCAAAAAATACCTCTGGAAAACCTCCATTTTTTACATAATCGTCTAGGAGATTCTTCACTATGCTTAGTTTTCTCTCGCTAAATTCAAAGCCCCTTTCCAATTCTATTTTTTTAAAATCTAAGAACTCTTTAAAACTTAATGGAAAAATTTCAAAATCTAAGGCTCTTCCTCTAAGTTCTGTAGGAATTTCCCTGCTTGAAAGTTTTGAACTCGAACCCGAAACAAAGAAAGTTATATTTCTATAATTGTCAAAAACTCTTCTTAACCATCTGCTCCATTCTGGAATTACTTGGATTTCATCCAAAAATAAATAATATTTTTTATTGCCATTCCCATAAAGTTTTATCAACGAAGGAATAAGAATCGTTAGAGTTTCGATTTTTCTTTCTATTCTTTCGTCCTCAAAATTCACATAAAATATATCTCTCTTATTTATTGACTTTAATAACGAATTAATAATTTGGAACATTTTATAAGTCTTGCCGCTTCTCCTCACTCCTGTAAAAACTATTATTTTCCTGGATTTAAAATTAATTTGAGGTAATTTTCTCTCTATTAATTCCGGCGTTCCTAAATCCTGCCATTCTTTCAATAAAAATTCAACATTCATATCGGTCAGTAGACTGACCTATTTTATATACTTTTCGGTCAGTTATATTATAGATTAGGCTTTAGAATAGTCGTTAAGTATAGTTTACGATTTAAATATTATTGTTTCAACACAAACTCTTTTAAAGATTAAAGTTATGCTATAACATTTTATGATCCTTCATCAAAATATTAAATTTCTTTTTTTATTAAAGTTTCAAAACCTCTAAGCCAGGCAATTTCTTGCCTGCAATGTATTCTACAAGCGCCCCTCCACTTAGACTGATATAATCAAACCTAGATTTATTAATCTTGAGTTTTTTTAAAGCTGAAGTTAAATGCCCTCCGCCGATAACACTAAAGGCCATTGATTTAGCAATAGCCTCAAGTATTGCCTTTGTGCCTTTACAAAATTGTTTTTCTTCACAATATCCAGCTGTGCCTTTCATAAAA
This sequence comes from Candidatus Woesearchaeota archaeon, assembly GCA_964438545.1. Classification (GTDB taxonomy): domain Archaea; phylum Nanobdellota; class Nanobdellia; order Pacearchaeales; family GW2011-AR1; genus UBA73. Next base: position 4,483 of record CAYTKV010000077.1, read on the forward strand.
ATTGCTCTGGCTTTTTTTATTTCATTAAGATAATTTTTTATTGTTTTTTCCCCTACATCAAAAATTTCATATTTAGAAGGAAAATTTTCAACACTTAATTCTTTTCTTTTTCCATTTATCTTGATAGCCAAGTCTAGAGGAGTTTCAATATTTTTTACTAATTTCTTTAATTGTGGAATAAATTTTAATTCTTTTTTTAGAACAGTGTTTTGCGCTCCTAAATTATACCCTCTGGCAATTAGACAAAGCTGCCCGAATAAACCACAAGTCATGACATTTTTATTCTTCATCAATAAAATATTCTCCTCTGGTTTTGCTCCTCCTAAAATAAAAAAAGAATTTTTCAATTTTATTTTGTCTAAATTTTTAAGCTCTTTTTCCATTAATCTCCCGATTCCTGATTTCAATAACTTAGGAAAAGAAACAATCGAAGTCTGCTCTCTATGAGAAACAGAAAAAGCATCATTAATATAAATATCAAATAAAGGAACTAAATTTTTTATTAATTTATTTTTAACATTGGGCAT
>CAYTKV010000078.1:0-516 GCA_964438545.1 Candidatus Woesearchaeota archaeon
CACTAAATTCAAGCGGAGCATTTTATTCTAATATTTCTGTTACTGTTAATGATACTACTGCGCCCTCTAGCGTAGAATTTGCAGCACCGAGCGCAGAGAATAATAGCATTGTTGTTGGAAGTTTAACTGTTAACATTAGCTCCTCGGATAATGTGACTATTGGTACTACGACTATTTACTTGCTTAATTCAACTGGAGTTGTTAACTCAACTTCAAGTTCTAGTGGGGCTTCCTCATTGACTCTGACTTTTTCAGGCTTAACAGATGGCGCAACATATTTTGTCAATGCTAGCGCAAATGACACTAGTGGCAATGTGAATAGAAGCGTGACAAGGACTTATATTTTTGCTTCAAGCACTTTTGAATTTAATGGAACAACTTTAAGTGTTGACGGGAGCGCCCTAAACAATTCTGTGATTAATATAACAATAAGAAATGTTAATGGCTTTAGTGTTGTTGGATATAGCTCAACTAATTCAAACGCTTCGGGATGGTTTAACATTAGCGTTCCTTCAA
>CAYTKV010000078.1:526-4837 GCA_964438545.1 Candidatus Woesearchaeota archaeon
TACACATACTAATGTTAGTTATATTGATTTTGTTGGGCAGAGTTTGCCTGCATTTCCTTCTCAAATGATACAGCAAGTTGCTGGCACTTCTTTTTATCTGAAAGAGGGAGGAAGTATAAATATAACTGCTATAAATTCTACTGCAAATAGAATTTCATTTAAGTATCAAATAAAAGATCAGAAATTGGGATACCCTATTGCACAAAAATTTGATAGTTCAGTTAATGAAGTTGCTGTGAATCTTCCGAGGGATAGAAACTATTCTGTTATGATTTATCCTGATGCTAGCATGCCTGTAAGTTTTAATTGGAACAATTTTTCTTCTAGTTCAGACTATAATGTGAACAGCTTATCTAAATATAATGCGACAACAAAGACCTTACAATATCAGTTTAACACTACGATGAACGTTCCCAGAGTTTCTGGATTTATTAATTATTCTGGAATAAATGGATGGAATGAATTTACAGTTGTTCCTTATCTTATGGAGCCTGGAAATATGGTGCACGCGGATTTCGGGGATATGCCTTATAATATTAGTGGGGCGCTTGGCCAGACTGACTTTCACAATTTAACCTCTGGATTTTATAACATCACCTTGCCATCTACTCCTGCTGAAACTTCTAGTATCTTACTGTTTGCAAGCGCAAGAAACGGAAGCACATATTATGGAGGATTTAGAAATATAACTAATTTAGGAAGCGGAGGATTGACTCAGTTTAACTTTAGCGCGATGTCTATATTATTAGGAACTGCAAGCAATATTAGTATGGACACCCTAACTGGAGGCTCAATTAATATTTCTACAGCCAAACAAACATTCAACATTGTTAATTCGACAAATAACACAATGAACACTGTCTCTGGACACATTGAAACTACAGTAGATTATTCTAATTTCCAGGCAATTGAATTCACATGGATGCTTGATATCCAACAAGGCTCAAGTTCGGGTTTTTCATTACCTTTGCTGAATGCAACAGGAATTAACGAGATAAACGCTTATGTAGGCGGAGGAGATTTCGCTCCTAAGAAAGTATCCTATACACAAAATCAAATTCAGACAATACAAAACATAACATTAAGCTCATTTAATCCAAATGCCATAGGTTCTGCACTTGCGGCTTCTGCAATAACCATGGCGCTATATGTTTCTAATTCTAGCTGTGATATTCCCAACCCTGCTTCTATTTGCACAGTCGGAAGTTCTACCAGTATGGCAGACCATAATCCAATGAAAGCTGTTATGGGCGGGGGAAAATTAAGTTTTAGGATGGGAACTTCTGGAATATTGGTTCATTATGTTAATGTTGACATGCTTGCTTCAGGACCTCCAGATGCGTTATTTGATAGCTCTGCAACAACATCAACTTCTGGAACATTTGAATCTGCATTGAGATTTGGCTCTCTTGGGCCAACTATTTATGATTACATTTTAATCTCTATTCCTTATACAGAAGGTAGCAGTTCAACAACAGGATTAAATGAAAGCGCGCAAGTTAATATTTCTATGCCAATACTTTACGATGATAATTGGAATGTTGTATGGAACACAACAGCCAATGGAAGTAATTCTGGAGCATTAGCAGGAAATTACTCTTATTATTCAGCTTATAGCGGTGATTGGTCCCAGCTGATGAATAAAACTGTTTGCACAACAGGAAGCATTACATCTGCTTCTCAAATTAACGCGAGTAAGCCTTGTTATATTGACACATCCAACAATAGGGTATGGATTAGACTACCTCACTTTTCTGGAACAGGCCCGAGTGTGACTGGTAATGTAATTACTGCTAATCCTAGTGGTGGCTCAACTGATGGAGGAGACACCAACGGCGGCGGAGGAAATGGCACGCTTCCTGCTTGGAAAAACACTATTTCTGAAGACAATGAAGAGTTCGGTAATAAATTAATAATAAGAAGAGAATTGGGAGCGAGAGAAAGAGTGAGAATTAAAATAAACAATGAATCGCATTACATTGGAGTTGTTAATCTCACAAGTACGCTAGCAACAATAAATGTTTCTTCGAGTCCGCAGCAGGCAATTCTTGGGATTAATGAATCAAAAAAATTTGAAGTTACAAATGATAGTTTTTATGATATTTTAGTTAGTTTGGAAGGAATCAGCAACAACAAAGCCAATCTCACAATATCTTACATTCAAGAAGAAATTCCTGAAGAACTGGAAGATGACGGTGATGGCGGTGGCGGGGCTGAAGATGCCCAAGACCAAGGGGGAACAGAAGAAGGAAAGAGCAGGAGTCGTTTAATTTTGATTATAATACTAAGCGTCATCGGAGTACTGATTATTGCCGCAGTTTCCTTCTATATGATGAAGTACTTAAACAAGCGAAAGGCGCTCAGGGGTCACTAAAAATATTCTGTATGGGAAGAATCATATTTGTTGCTACTAACAACCAAAGAAAGAAATCATTAAATTTAAAAAGGGGGGAAATTAAAATCTATTGTAATCAACGAAAATGGCAAAAAAACATACCAGAAAAGACATGGAAGATTCTAAGAAAAAACTAGAAGTTCCGATAAAAGAAGACAAATCAGAAGAAGGAAAAGAAATTCAGAAAGAAAGCGAAAGTGAAGAGCCTGAAATAGAAGAGAAGAAAGAAACTCAAGAAGAGCCAACAAGAGTTCCTATAACTGGTCCAACATTTAGAACTCCGCAAATGGGCGGATATGGGCGGCCCTCTACGGGGCAAGAGGGAATGGCCAGGCATTATCCGCGAACAAGACATGAAGAAGGCATGAAATCAAGGGTTCCTGTGCTGATTAAGATTTTAGCGATATTATATTTTATTATAGCGATGATTGGTATTGCGACAGGAATAGTTTTATTGGCAGGATTTGAAAACTTGCTGGAAAATTTTCCTGGTTTTGATTTAATTGGAGACTTTCTAATTGTCGGTGGAATTGGCTTTTTAGTTATTGGTTTAATTTGTTTTATTATTGGGCTGGGCCTTTTAAGAAGAAAGAACTGGGCTAGAATATTGGCGATAATAGTTTCAGCTTTGATTTTGATATTCACGATTTTCTTTATTGGAACAATCGGCAGCATAATCTCGATTGCTGTTAATGGATTAATCGTACTTTACTTAATCTTTAGCAGAAGAGTAAAAAGAGCATTCGGAAAATAGTTTGTTAATCACTATCTTTCTACTAAATTTTTATCAGCACATCTTTGATATTTGAAGCTCTTGTTATCATAAAACTTAACTTTGGATACTAGTTTAAACAATTCTAACGCATTGCGATACTGCCTATTTAAAGTCATTTGGATTAAATTTGATAATAAATAAGATATTCAAAAAACTACAACAATGAAATTGCTTAATTGGTTGTTATTTTATATTCGATATTTTGATTATTAATTAGACAAATATTATTAGACATCAACTAAAAAAGAAACCGTGGCAATTATTTTTGCCTAACTGACGATAAGTTTACAATATTACAAATCGCCAGAATTTATAAGGCTGCTTGAAATTAACTAAATTAATGAAAAAGAAATTGCTTTTTGTTTGCACAGCAAATCAACAAAGAAGTCCTACGGCAGAAGAGCTTTTTAAAAATAGCAATAAATATGATGCCAAATCTTGTGGGATTCATCCTTTATCTGAAAAGTTTATAACCAGAGAGGCAATAAATTGGGCGGATATTATTTTTTGTATGGACGAAATCCATAAAAAATTTATTTTGGAAAACTTTCCTGAATCGAAGAAAAAAGACATTCGTGTTTTGAATATTCCTGATGTTTATTATAAAAATGATCTGAATTGATTGGAATTTTGAAGAGAAAATTGAAGAGATTTCTTTAGAATTCTGCTTAAAAAAGAAAAGTTTAAATATTGTTATAACTTTGTTATAACATGAAACAGGAATTGATAAGACCGATAGTTAGAGTAGGAAACTCTGCTGGAGTGGTCTTACCTAGAGAATGGCTGAATGGAAAAGCGCGAGTAGAGTTGGTTAAAAAACCATTGAACATAAAGAAAGATGTTCTAGAGATTTTGGGGCCCTATTTAGAAGATATTATTGGAATATATCTTGTTGGTAGTTATGCTAGAGGAGAGCAAACTGAAAGAAGTGACATTGATGTTTTGGTTATAACAAATAAAATTAATAAAAAAATCAAGAGAGTAAAGTATAATTTAATTTTAATCTCGGAAGATAAATTGAAAAATACTCTAGAGAAGAATATTATTCCTCTTTTACCAATGTTAAAGGAAGCAAGACCCTTATTGAACAAAGAGCTATTAAATAGACATAAAAAAATAGAATTGAGTTGGAAGATTCTTA
>CAYTKV010000079.1:0-4828 GCA_964438545.1 Candidatus Woesearchaeota archaeon
CAGAGGAAACTAGACCTCTGACGCCCCGTGGCTTTAGCCCGTGGGTAGTTCACATTGATAAAAAGTATCACAGCAAAAAAATTGTTTGAGTTTCACTCAGATTTAAAAGAAGAACTTTGGGGAGGAGAATTCTGGAGCGATGGAGGTTATGTTGGAACTGTTGGAGAAGGAATAAATGCTGAGATTATCCGAGAATACATCCGAAAGCAAGGAAGAAAAGGAGAACAGCTTAAGCTGTTCGATTTTGTGTAGTCGTCGTCAGATGCCCCATGCTCTTGGCATGGGGAGATTCGCTATCTTTGAATTTTTTTAGAGACTATTTTCATTTTTTCTTCCCAGTAAAGTTTATAACTCTCATAAAATTTCTTTCAGCAAGCGGGGATTCCGGAGTGGTCAAACGGGCAGGACTTAAGATGTCAATCTCTCGTTAGAGAGATTTAAGCGAGGATTAGGAAATCCTGTGTGCTTAGTGCCTTCGTAGGTTCGAATCCTACTCCCCGCATTTCATGATTGAAAATCATGTCAAATCCGTAGAATTTGTGGATGCTGGATTCACCAAAACCCGCAGGAGGTTTTGGTTATCCTACTCCCCGCATTTCATTCCATCATCAAAAACTTGTTTATGTAAAGCATGATTTTATCTCTGTGTGCCGAATTGATGGAAACCCCTTCGCCATAACTTGTCGGCTTGCTTAGCAAGATTCCTTCTTTCTTCAATTCTTTTGTCATGTATTTTACTCTTCCTCTAATCTCTGGAGGAAAGCCTTTTGGTAGATTATCAATGGATGTATGGCTGTGATGAAATTTTCCCATACGAGTCATCTTATGTAGTATCTTTCCCTTTATTTCGTCGTCAGTCCACATTTTCACCCACCCTCTTTTCTGATAAGTCTATATTAATAGACTTTGAACAGTTAGGTTTATATACTTTACGTTTATGTTTATATCATGAAAACTTCAAAATTTTCGAGAAGTAAAAATTTTGAGAGTCATCAAAAACATAGAGTTTTTGAGAAATCATTACTCATAAAATTTTTAGGAGAAAATCCAGTATTCAAGATAGTTGACTTTCTAATTGAAAACAAAGGAATGGACTTAAGCAAGAAAGATATAATCGAAGGAGCAGGAATCTCAAAAGCAACTCTCTTCAATTACTGGGAACAGATAGAAGAACAGGGTATTGTTATGGTTACAAGAAAATTTGGAAAAACAAAACTTTACACTCTCAATTCAAGGAGTCCAATAGTAAAAAAACTCTTAGAGCTTGAAAGTCTGTTTATCTCTAAAGCATTAGATAATCGTCGAGCAATAGAGGTCTTGACATAATAAAAAAGAGCTAAAAAAATACCGAATCGAACTTTAATATAGATACGTACTCCCCGCATGATATTAAAGGCAAAGCAATAAATACTATTCCTATCTTTATTTTATATGGGAAAGATTAAGGTTCTTTCAGTTTATCCAGAATTTCCATTAACCTTTTGGAGTTTTAAGAGTTCTGTTGAATATATGGGTAGAAAAGCCGTGATGCCTCCTACCGGATTAGCAACTGTTTTGGCAATGCTTCCTGAGGAAAGATTTGAAATAGGAAGGGTTGTTGATATGAATGTTAAACCATTAACAGATAGAGATATAAAAAATTCCGATTTGGTTTTTACTTCTACTATGATCGTTCAAGAAGGATCGCATAATGAGGTTGTTGACAGAGCACATCACTTTGACAAGAAAGTTGTTGCCGGCGGACCTTTTGTCACAACTTATCCTGAAAGAACAAAGGCAGATTATATTGTATCAGGAGAGGCAGAAGTAACTCTAGAACCATTTTTAGAAGATTTATTGAAAGGAACAAATCAAAGAATATGGACAGAGAGCGGTGTTAAGGGAAAAGGAGCTGTTCAGCTAACTAAGGGAGGAAAAGTAGAAATCACCAATACTCCTCTGCCACGATGGGACCTAGTTAATTTAAGAGATTATCTTTCCGCAGCAATTCAATATTCTAGAGGTTGTCCTTTTGATTGCGATTTTTGTGATATCACTAAACTTTTTGGGAGAGAATCTAGAACAAAAACTCCTGAACAAATGATTGCCGAGTTAGATGCTCTTTACAATTCTGGGCATAGAGGTTCTGTTTTTATTGTAGATGATAATTTTATTGGTAACAGAGAAAAAGTTAGGCAATTACTTCCACATTTAAAAAATTGGCAAGAGAGAAAGCAGTTTCCTTTTTCCTTTTATACTGAAGCAAGTATGAACTTAGCTTGGGATGGCAATAGAGATATACTTCGAGGAATGAATGAATCGGGGTTTGATTTTGTCTTTCTCGGAATAGAATCTATTGATAATGAAGTACTAAAAATAATGCATAAGGGGCAGAATACGAAAATGTCTCAACTTGAAGCAGTAAGAAGAATACAGAAAGCAGGCTTGGAAGTTTCTGGAGGTTTTATAATTGGTAGTGACGGAGAGAAACCTGATGTCTTTGATGGGCTTTTTAAATTCATACAAGAAGCAGGCATTCCAGCAGCAATGCCTGGATTGCTCACAGCAGTCAGAGGAACTGATTTATACAAGCGCCTTGAAAGAGAAGAGAGAATAATAAGAGAATCCGAAGGCAATAATACTCATCATTTAACTTTTAATTTTAAGCCACAGCTGGATCAGGAATTTTTAATAAATGGTTATAAGAAACTTATTGAACAATTATTTGATCCTAGGAATTATTATCAGAGATGTGAAGTTTTAAGAGACAATTTAGGAGAACGGCCCACATCCAGAAAAGTAAGTCTTGAAGGAATAATAGCATTTGGAAGATTAGTAATGAGACAATTATTTGCAAGAGACGGAATGGAAGATATTAAATATTTGGCTAGAACTCTTTTAAGGGAACCAGCTTATTTTTCAGAGGCTGTTGCTCATGCCATTAAGTTTGATCATTTTAACGCCATCACAAGAGCAACCTTAGAGGCTGACGAGTACGTCTCTTATGCTGAAAGATTATATGGCAAATTTGTTCAAAGAGCTGCGGAAATTTATGGCACGAATAAGAATAATTTATCAAAGGTGAAAGAAAAAATATCTGTCTTCGCTCGTAAAACTTTAGAAAGTGCTGAAAATAGACTTTCTAAATTACATGAAGATTTTAGGAGCGGGGCTGAAAATGCTTATGCTTATTTAAGAGAAAGAATCGATAAAGATCTAGACCATTATATTAATGGTTATTGTTCTATAAGAACAACATAACTTCTTTTATTGTTTAAGTGTCCGCTCCGAACATTTTTGTTCTGGTCGTACTCCCCGCACGACTTGGAATATTGAGCAAAGGTTTTATGAAAAATATAAAAATTGTAGAGTTAAGCTTCCTGATTATCTTTACGGTTTTTCAATGTATGTTTTAATATTAATTCCGCGATTGCAAATCCGATAAGAAACGCGATAAACACAAAAATAATAATTCCAATATCAAGTTTATCTTCGGTTTCTTCAATTTCTTCTATATTTTCTTCCTCGCCTATTGCTTTTGTTGTGATTGTATTGTTTTCTTCAGATTCTTTAGGAATTACGAATATAGGCTCATTAATTACTTGAATAGTCAGCTTTGCTTTATTGTTAACAATTTCTTCTAATTTTAAATATAAGTCATAATAACTAGGCGAAGTTAAATTGAGTTTTGCACTTTGCCCAATTCCTAAAAGCAAACTCATTGGATCGCTTTCAATTGTTAGATTTACAAAATTTTTTCCCACATTTTTTACTGTTATAATATGTTCTCTACTTTGGATATCAAAAATAGTGAATTTTACTTTATCATTATTTTTTAACTCCTTCGTATATCCACTGGATAATTCTTGTTCGGCTGGCGCGTATACGTTTGGCAATATGGAACTTGAACCTCCGCCACCTCCTCCAGAGCTTGACTGAACTTCAGAATTTATTGTCAAACTTCTCGAGCTAGAGTTTCCAATATTGCCTGCCAAATCAGTGCAGTTAATTTGCCAATTATAACTTCCAGGAGAAACAGAATAAGAAATATTATTGCTTTGATTGGTTAAAATTCGCGAAGAGTTTGACGCTTTAACTTCATTATTCAAAATTAAATCGCATTGCGTTATATTGAAATTGTCCGTTACATTATATTCAAATGAAATACTAGATGTGCCAGTTGCAGAATATCCGTCAATTGGGGATGAAAGTGTAACATTTGGTTTAGTTAAATCAAAAACAATAGTAAAATTACTAGGGGCAAAGCTGGAATTAGAATTGTTATTGGAAGCTAGACAATTCCATTTATAATTATCTTCATAAGAAAAACTGAAATTAAAAGTTGTTGTATTATCAAATCCCGAGATATTTTTTGTTTCATTATAAATTAGTAAAGATGAATTCCATAAATGAAATGTTGTGTTTTTTAATTGGTAAGTTTGCTCGGATCTTGCTTGGCAGCTAAAATTAGTATTATTTATATTTGTGTGATTATTATTTGCTGGCGATAAAAGAGTTACCGAGATTCCACCGATAGTCAAGCTAAAATTACTTGCTGCAAAGGCGTTATTGTTATTTTCATCATAATATAAACAATTCCATTTATAATCCTCTAAAGAGATATTTGTTATGTTAATCTGAAAATTATTCGAGGAGCCGGAAATAATTCTAGAGGTTTGATTTATTACATTTGAAGATGAATTCCACAAATAAAATGTTAAATTTTTTAACGACAAGTCTGTTGCGTTGCAAGAAAAAGTTTGGTTTTCATTTAGAGAAATTGCATTATTTGCGGGCGATATTAAAGATACATTTGGCTTTTGATTGTCTAAAGAGATAATAGCATTGT
>CAYTKV010000080.1:0-4767 GCA_964438545.1 Candidatus Woesearchaeota archaeon
AAACAGAAGGCTTAAATAATAGATAAACCTTATGTTTTAGAATTCTCATAGGAGTCCTCTATATTTTCTTGGGAGCATTAGTTATCAAAAGAATAATATTAAAAACTTAAGATTCTTTTGGTTTTAATGTCATACAACAGAACAGGAGCCATAAATAAGCTATTTTTGCCTGCGATTTTTCTTATTTTAGTTTTTATCTTAGTAGTTTTACTCTGGAATGTCTTCATTTCCGTTATATCAAATTATCTCACAACTATTAAAAAAGGAACAGAGGATCTTAGTAAGGCTCCTCAGGAGCTTTTGGGTTCTCCTAATAAAACAGTCATTATACTTGAGGGATTATTAGAAATTGCAATAGATGATAATTTAGAACATTTTTATTATATCAATAATGCCGAACAAAGATACGAATTAATTTTTACCCATGGCAAACCATCTGACTTAGCATCAGGAAGAAAGATTAGGGTCATAGGAAATTTCGATGAGTCTGTTGCAACAAAATTTAATGTAATCAACTTCCAGATTTTTTATTAATTTTATTTCTGCTTTGCATGTAGGACATTTTTCAGCATTACTTGTAATTCCAACGAAAATCATTATAATATATATTTAAATCTTTTGTTCTTGTTATGACTTTAAAATTAATAATAAATTATGTCGGTGAATTATCTAACCCATCGACTTAGTCCATTCATTTTCTTATATTCACACCAATCACAGGATTTTCTTCCGCAGACTGGCCAGAATGTTGTAGATTCGATTTTCTTTATTAAAGCCAGAGTGTCTTTTTTTAATTTTTCTAATTGTTCTTGTGTTCTTTCTGAAAATATAGTTTTATTATTTGCCAAAAAATGCCAGATAAGTTTTACTTTTTTTTCTTTTCCGAAGATTTCTTGCAAGCCTAAATGATAGAAACCAAGTTGCCTATCGGCATTAACTTCTTCTTGGGATTTTATGAAGTCAGAGGTTTTATAATCGTGTACTTCATATTCTCCATTCTCATTCAGAACTATTCTGTCAACATAACCCTGAATAAGATATTCGCCTTCTTCATCAAGAGGAAAAAGAATTTTCCTCTCGACATCAATTGTATTTTCTATAAAAGGTTTATTTTTTTGATAGTAACCAGCGAGAAATTTTATTCCCTTATTGAAATAGTATTCTGCATCTCCATTGTTAATTCTTAAATCATAAGAAAAATTTTCCTTCCATCTATTTGCAAAATCTCTAATAAGCTCGTCTAATTCAACCTCTCCACCTTCCATAATTCTCTCATACAGCCATTCCAGGCTCTGATGTACAATATCTCCCAGGAAAGCCTCAATTGTTTTAGGTATTTCAGGAAGGGTTTTATCAATATATTTAACTTTGTAAAATTCAGCACATCTTTCAAAAAGCCAGAGCTTTGAATCTGAATAGAGTTTTACCATTTTTAGGATATTTTATCCATAGTATAAATCTTTTTGGGTTTAATAAGGCTTGTTAAAATGGACATTGTCAACTTACTAGGACGTGGCTAGAAATAATTATTGTTGGTGATTAGTGCTATTTCGGACTAAACTTATCTTTTCATGTCCACATTATTATTACAAGATCAAATAATTACAAAATGCCTTCGATAGATAATAATCATAAATTACTATTTATTTGATAATATAATAAAAGTTTGCTATTTAATTGTCTTGACACTTTTTTTCTTGTTTTATCGAATATTAATATGTAAATTTTGGTCCGTTAAATCCGCAATCGCCTTTATGCAGCAAATACATTGCGCGCAAGCAAATTTAAGCATCTTACGATATATTGACAGCATAGTTAAAATAATAGTATTTGCATAAGACTAAGTCTTTATAACATTTATTGGTTTTATAATTCGGATTTTAATAAATTTAGAGAGGCAGGTTAATTAAAAATCAAATAAAATTGTTACTTAAAAAGCAAAAGCCTAAACAATTTTCAAATCATAGCCAAAAAAATCCTGGATGATTTTTTTCAATTCGTCGTATCTCCTTTTGTCTCTTCCGATTAACGCCGCTTTATTCTGGTTGTTTCCAGCAGTTATTCGTGCGCACTTTTCTTCTAACTCAACAGACTTTATCTTCGTCGGATAAACTATGTCACTAATAAATCTTTTCAAATCTTTTATTCCTTCGGCTTCGCCAATTATTCTGACTTTTTTCCCTGTTTTAGTTTGAATTTCTCTTATATTTATAGCTGCCAAGCCAATTGCTTTGGAAACTTGTTTTTTTTCCACTGCGAAAAAAATTGTATTGTTGTAAATGAAACACTTTCTTGTTTGAACTTTTGAGAATTTATCTAATAAATTTATGTACCTGATTGTTCTCATGTCTATAACTGTGCTCATCTCAACCGAATTCTTTAAAGAATATCACCTATTTATGATTTTTATTTCTTAAACTAGTTTATAAATTTATCCGAAGCAATTAGTTACTTCTTAGTGTCGTGGTATCCTGAGTTTTAAAAGAACTTTTTAACTAGATTATTTTTGCATTCTTCTCTCTTTTGTTGCAATAGCGATGCAGGTATATAAAATAGGCATAAAAAAAGCTTTTATCTTATTGAATAGTTAATGGTGATTGATACATTGCACCAACCAAAACCATTAAAACAAAAGATAATGTATTAATACGCCTTAAAAGACCATTTTAGATTGCATGCATCGTCTAACATTAATTAATTCCTAAAAACCTCACTTATTACGGTCATGAGGGCTATTATTAATAACCTATTAAAAAGATGGTGCGGAATTGCACTAATTCCCTAATTATAGATAATTGCGTTGCTTAGAGTAGTGTTTTAGCAATTATTTTTAGAGATTTGCAACAAATTTTTATTCTAATTACTGCAAATCTCTATAATTATAAATCTGCATGAATAGAACAATTTAAATTTGACAACTAATTTCGCTTTTTTCTTAATGTGACGGCATTTCAGCAGCAAGCGAATAATTTATATACTTCGTTCTTTTTTTATATATAAGTTATTGAAAATAGAGGCAATGGCGGTATTTGAAATATTCTTGATTGCGGTATCTTTGTTTGTGTTTATACTTTTGCAAAAAAGTGATAGAAACACAGTTAAGAAAGCTATTTTTACTTTGATAGGGGTTTTGCTCTTTGAATTTTTCGTGCAATTTTTATTTGACGCAAAGAATTTGAATAAATGGACTTTTATTTATTTTGACGTAAATTGGGTTTTGGCTTTAGTATGGACTTCAATAATTCTTGGCGGAATGGCCTTTGTAGATTACACAATTCCATATCTTGCGGAAAAAAAGAAGATATTCTTATATATTCTTTTTGTGGCCATGCTTGCTTCAATTTTTGAAATACTTTTGATTAATTCTGGTATCAAAACATACCCTACCGGAGCTCAAAGCATCTTTTCTGATAAAAAATTGTTGAATAACGTTCCAATAGAAATTTTCTTTTACATCACATTTTTTATGTCTCTCGTTATAGCCTTTAAGAGATACTGGGAAATAAACTTTCTAATCCCGCAAACATTCCCTAGAGGAATTGTTCCAAGCTAAAATGGTAGAAGCAATTTTGATATTAGAACTTGCAGTGATTTTAGTAGCGATAGGAATATTTTTTGTAATGAAGAAATTTGGTTATACAAAAGTAGGAAAAAAATTTTTAGTTATGCTTTTTGTAGTTTTCTTGTTTGAAGTTGTAAGCGAAAAACTGTTCGCCAATGTTAATCTAAGTAATTGGGCTTATATTTATGGAGACGTTTCATGGGCGATTATTTTGCTTTGGGCCGATATTTTGTTTATTTCGATAACATCAGCCGACAGAATTTTAAGAAGGACACATGAAAGAGTAAGATTTTTTTCATACTTTATAATTTCTTCGATTTTAAGGCTAGCGATAGAAGCAGCGCTAGTAAAAACAGGCAATAGAAACTATTCAGAGACCTTAACCCAGTCATTTAATGGTTTTTCTTTGCCATTTGCAGAAATTTCATTAGGAGTTGTTGTGGTAGTTATTATTACTGTAATATTTTCAATAACTTTTTATAAGTATGTCTCAGAATTTTTATTTAGGTAGAATAAAAATTCTAAAATCAAATCTTTTGAAACATAAAATAGGGAATTAGTTAATGCGTGTAATATTAATCTGCTAAAATTTTAGTTTTGATTTGTAATAACCACAAAAAAATCAGTGAATCTCAATTCTGTTTTTGCTTTTTGTTTTTTCCTTTTTGGGTACTTTTATTTTTAAAATGCCTTCTTTGTAGTTGGCGTCAATACTCTTTGTGTCAGCATTTGGCGGCAAGTCAATTGCTTTGTAGAAACCTGCATAACTTCTAGCAAAACCGTAAATACCTTTTTCCCTGTCCTCTTTTTTCTTTTCTTGTTTTTTTTGAGCCTTTATTTCCAGGAAATTTCCGGTTAAGTTTACTTCAATATCTTCTTTATTTACGCCAGGTAATTCAATTGCAATGATATATTCATCATTATTTTCGCGCATATCAACCCAAGTATCTCTATAATCTTGGACGTCTCTTTCTCTCGAGGGAGTTCTAACCATTGGGGACAAACCCCGCATTCTGCTAAATAATCTATCCATTTGTCTTTTCATATTGTTCATTTCTTCCCACAGATCTTCTTCCCGCATCTTTCCCTCCAAAATTTATTTTATCACGAGTATTTAAATTTTTTGCTTGGGTGCAGTATCTCTGCACAGACTAAAAATAGCTAAAAGCTAGTGTATTAACCTTGCCTTCTTTTAATCTCATTAT
>CAYTKV010000081.1:0-4758 GCA_964438545.1 Candidatus Woesearchaeota archaeon
TTAGTGGAAGAGTTGATTGGTAGAACCGGAGCACGAGGAGAGGTTACCCAGGTTAAAGCAAAGATCTTATCTGGAAGAAATGCAGAAAGAAGTATGAGGCGTAATGTTAAGGGCCCTGTTAAAGTCGGCGATCTTTTAACTTTAAGAGAAACTGAAATTGAGGCAAGAAGAATAAGAGGAAGTATTAAGGGGAGAACAGTATAATGAGTGCAATGCTAAGTGATATTACCGCAGAACAAGTGAAAAAGTGGATAAGGACTTTTGAAGATAAAAAAACGGATTTAGAATCTTTTGAGATGGTTTATACGGGAGCAATTTTGAAGTTTGTTAGTCCTGATGCGTCTAGAGGATATACTTTTGTAGATAACGTGAGATCATTGACTGATCCTATTGTTAATCAAACAAGGAATGCTTTTGAATGGGCAGGATTGATTGTTGAAAGAGAGTTTTATGTTAATGAAGAAAATGTAGTTGGATTTATCTGGAGGTCAGAATGACAAAATGTATTTTTTGTGGTAGTGAAGAGAGTGCTTTCAAAGGGGTTCATTTGATAAAAAATGATGGTAGTATTAGTTATTTTTGTTCTTCAAAATGCAGAAAGAATGCTTTGAAATTAGGAAGAGATAAACGTAAATTAAAATGGACAGAATCTTATCGCATTTCCAAAGAAAAAGCAAGTGTTAAGAAACAAAAATGAGAATTAAATAAGTTTTTATACTTATCATTTTTTTAATATCGATGAATAAAAGAGGATTGAGCAATGTAATTACAACTGTTTTAATTATATTGCTGGTGTTGGCTGCTGTTATTATTATTTGGGTTTTTCTAAGACCGGTTTTATTTAATGTAGGGGGACAGGTAGAATCTGGCTTGTTAACATCGAATTTTGAGATAAAGAAAGACGCGGTGTATTTAAATGAGACAAAGAAAGAAGTTAATTTGACTATAAAAAGAAATCCAGGGGTTGCTAATAATGTCACATCTGTATTGATAATTTTAGAAGACACACAAAAAAATCAGAAAACCTTTAGATTTAATTACACAGCAGAGATTAAAGAGCTTGAGACAAAGAAGATTAGTGTTGATTATTCTTTGTCTGGTCTAAATGCTCTAGCAAAGATTCATGTTACTCCAATTGTTTTGAATAAGGATGGAAGAGAATTAAAAGCACCAATAAAAGATAGTTATATAATTCGAGGAACTGAACCTTCAGCACAGACAGGGAATGGTGGAAATCAAGTATGTGGAAATAATATAATAGAAATTGGTGAAATATGTGATGGTAATTCTCAAAGTTGTACTATAAATGGTTATTCTGGAACACAACAATGTAACAGTCAGTGTTCTGGCTTCGGATCTTGTATCTCTTCGCAATCTTGTGGAGATGGTGTTATTAACGGTGATGAGCAGTGTGACGGTAATGATTTTGGAGGAGTTAGCTGTCAGAGTTTTGGTTTTACGATTGGAACATTATCTTGCACTAGTTCTTGTATTATTGATAGTGGTGGATGCGCAGTTTCTTCAAATGGGTTAATTGCCTATTGGAAATTTGACGAGAGCAATGGAGCAACTGCTTTTGATTCAAGTGGGAATGGAAATAATGGGAATTTAGTCAATGGTCCGTCTTGGGTCATAGGCAAGTTTGGTAATGCTGTAAGTTTAAACGGAATGAACCAGTATGTAAACATTCCAGCAAGCTCAAGTCTTAATTCTGAGTGGAACATTACAGTAAGTATGTGGTTTTATCTTAATGTGATTTCGAATAACTATTATGTATTGATAGCTCAGAGAGGTCCTTCTTGTAGCCCTACAATAAACTGGCAGTTATATGCTGTTGCCAATCCAGAACCAGAATGTAGTGGAAATAAGATGTTCTGGGATGGTGTTTGCTCGAGTCAAAGTACTCCTATTGGAAGCTGGACACATGTTGTTGCAGTTGTTAACGGAACAAGTCATCTTTTATATGTAAATGGGATTTTATCTAACTCTGGCAATGTACTGCCAAGTCCGCGCAATTTACTAATACCAACTATTATAGGTGATGAGAGTTGTTCAAATTATTTTAATGGTTTAATAGACGAAACCGCAATATGGA
The DNA here is from genome assembly GCA_964438545.1 of Candidatus Woesearchaeota archaeon. Lineage (GTDB taxonomy): Archaea > Nanobdellota > Nanobdellia > Pacearchaeales > GW2011-AR1 > UBA73. The sequence goes on from CAYTKV010000081.1 coordinate 2,096, forward strand.
ATCGCACTTTGTCTGCGCAGGAAATTCAAGAGTTGTATAGTTATTATAATAGTTAATAAGTTGTCGTTATTTATATCATAATAATATAATTAATAAGGGATTATTTTTTTAAGAAATCAATTTCTTCTTCGCTGAGTTTGAGTTGTTGTTGAATTATCGGGTTTTTTAGAATAGCTTTAAGAATTGTAAAATCGCGCAGGGCACGCTTTGTCGAGCAATGCACAAATTTAGCGTATTTTCTTGCAATTGTTTTCTTTTTTTCTGTTTTTTTTTTATGTATCCAAATTTTCAGTACTCTTTTTGGGCGGTCGTATTTTGTGAAGCCTTGAGAAGGAGCAGTTTTAGCGAGAGAGACACCAGCACTTTGAAACATATTTTGATAAATTAGAAAACGCCATGATTGATTTATATAAATTCTACCTCTGAAAACATCCGCATTACCCAAAGCAGAATATGCTTTTACTAGGGATTCATTTTTGTATTCTTTTGGTATATTTTCTTCTAACCAAAGAAATATTTCATCTAATGACATCGAAGTTGTGTCAAATAAGTTTAAAAACGGGGATCGTTCTTTGAATATCTTTTTTAATATATTAAAAATATTTTCTTCAATGTCTCTTTTTTCTGTTGTATCAACAAAGACATTCTCTCCACGAGAATAAGTTTGTAGATCATTGAGAGCAGCTCGAACATCTCCTTGCGCTTTAATTGCTATTTGTTTGAAAAATGAGGGATCTTTTCTTATTCCTTCTTTTTCTGACACACTATAAAGTAATGATAGAATTGTGTTAATGTCAATAGCTTTCATTTCAACGAGTCTTGATTTTGATCTTACAGGAGCAAGTTTTGTTTGCCAGACATCATTGCAGGTCATGATGATCGGATAGCGGGTTGTTTCAATAACCCTTAGTAATTCTGGAATTCCGCCGATATCAGTACCAGTTACACCATCAACTTCATCCATTAATATAATTTTACTTTTTTTGAATAAGCTTTTTTGTTCACTTGCAGGGCGGAGAGTTACTTCTAATTTTGCTCTATTCCGCAAGTCTGATGAATTAAGCTCGAGAATGTCGAGATCATTTTCTTTAGCTGCAATATTTACGAGAGATGTTTTGCCTGTTCCTGCCGGCCCATAAATGATCAGCGCTTTCTTTTTTGGGAATTCCTTTAAAAAAGATTTTATTGTTTCTACAGCCAAAGTTTGGCCAACTAGTTCAGAATACTTTTTTATCCTATATTTTTCTGCGAAATTTAAATTATCTTGCGGCATTTTATTTTCCTCTTTTAGTCTATTACGTAGCCTTTCCTTGACCTGCTAAAACGAAGGAAGCTAAGAGAGCTTGAAGTTGAACAAATTCGTCACTACCTTCTGTCATTCTGAACTCTGCTTCCCCTGTTTTTTCAGTAAGTTTGACTTTGATGTCTGGTTCTATTTGCAAATTCCAAATTTCTTTTTGAATTGCTTTAATAATATCGGTTCCGGCAACACTATCTTTTAGCATTACGTCTAATAACTTATCTCTAGCGTTAACAAAATCTCCGGATAGCGCATAACCCAAAACAATCCTTATGTCTTTAGGTTTTGATGCAGCAGAAATTATGTTTATCATTTCTGAATTTATATCTGGAGAGATTGATGCTGTTGCTTGTAATAAATTAATTGCTCTGCGACAATCACCTTCACTTGCTTCATATAAAGTTTCAAAAACATCATCGCTAAGCTTGAGCTTTTCTTTTTCTGCAATTTTTTTTATAACATTAGAAATATCTTTTTTTTCTAAAAGCTTAAAGCGGAAGACTACACAGCGAGATTGAATTGGATCTATGATTCTAGATGAATAATTGCAGCTCATGATAAAACGGCATGTATTTGTATAATTTTCCATCGTTCTTCTTAGCGCTTGCTGAGCTTCTTGTGTTAAAGCATCAGCTTCATCAAGAAAAATGACTTTAAATGGAACATTTTCCATAGCTTTTGTACGCGCAAAATCCTTAACTTGTTGTCTTACAACATCTATGCCTCTTTGATCTGACGCGTTGAGTTCAAGGTAATTTTCGCGCCACGAATCTTTGAATAATTCTTTAACTATAATTAATGCGAGCGTTGATTTTCCTGTTCCTGCCGGGCCTGCAAATAATAAGTGTGGAATATTAAGAGATTGAACAAGAGAACGAACGCGTTTTAAAATTTCTTGTTGCCCCATCACTTCTTCAAATTTAGACGGACGATATTTTTCAGTCCATATTTCTGATTGACCCATATTACCTCTTTGAGATGAGTTTTTATAAAGATTGTTGTTATTAAAAGTAGCCATCTCGACGATTTTACTACTTTGATAGGCAAATTAAAGATTTAAATAGATCTTTGTCTATGAAGTTTTCTTCTACGTTTTTCTTTTCTTATTCTTTTACGCTGCCACTTCCAGCGCATTTGTCCTTTTTTCTTCCATCTACGAGATGAACGCTTCATATGCATTTGAGATAAATTTGCTTTATAAAGTTTTCATTTTTGTTCTTTGAAAATTTTTGGCTTTTTGAAAAAGAAAAATAGCCATAATAGTTTGTGAGGCGCGAAGCGCCTTAACCGCGCCGGGAATGATGTAAAAAGGGGACGAAAAGGGCGTTTAAGAGTAATTAACCGAAAAGATAATCTTATAAGC
>CAYTKV010000082.1:0-4656 GCA_964438545.1 Candidatus Woesearchaeota archaeon
AAAAAAATATTCTTCTGCATCGCAAAGATTTTACAGCACCGGTTAGAAGATTTATAATTAGTATCGACTATTTTTTGGCTGTGTATTTCATTATCTCATCAACAAATTCTCCAACTGTTTTTGGGCTGTAACTGCTTGGGAGATTAATGTCATAAGCGTCCTCCACTTCCATTAAAATCTCGTTTGCGTCTAAGCTATCTGCTCCTAAATTTCCAAGAGTAGAGTCCTCTCTAATTTCTTTTGTTGAAATAGAAAGTTCTCTTGCTATAATCTTTTTTACATTATCGCTTACACTCTCTCTGCTTGTGTCATCTCCCCCAACAGCTGTTTCCAATGACATTAAAATTGCGAGTAATTTGTATTATTAAAGATTGTTGTTTTAGAATACCGTAAATTTAAAAAAAATTAGGTGATTATAGCATTTTAGCAACAATTAAAACAATTAAAACAAAAAATAATGCATTAATACGCCTTAAAAGACCATTTTGGATTGCATGCAATTCAGACATTAATTAATTCCTAAAAACCTCTTTATTATTATAAGGCCTATTATTGATAATATATTAAAAAGTTGGTGTGTATTTTAACTAATCACCTAAAATTATTAATAATTTCATAATTGTTACCTACTTTGCAATATAATACGCTCTATTCTGATCAATTTCTATTAAGTTATATTAACCGAAGACAACGCCATCTTCTTCAATTAACGAAGATTTTACTTTCAGTAAAGCTTAAATACTATGTTGCCAAAACACCATTATCGAGGAGTTTATAAAATGGATCTGCCATCTGAAATGCAACATCAGGTAATGGGATATGACAGAGCCGCGACTATGTTTTCTCCAGACGGGCATTTGCTTCAAGTAGAATACGCTGAAAAAACTGTTAGGCTAGGAAGCTCAAGCATCGGGCTGGTTTGTAAAGATGGGGTTGTGATAGTGGCAGACAAAAGGGTTAGAGATAAGTTAATATCACCAGAATCTGCACATAAAATTTTTGAGATTGATGCTCATGCAATGGCTACCGCAGCAGGAATCTTAGCAGACATAAGAATCTTGGTTGACCAAGCACAGCTTTTAGCGCAACAAAACAGAATTACTTACGGAACCCCAATAGAACCAATTTCGATAATGAGAATGATTGCCGATAGAAAACAAATGTTCACTCAATATGGGGGAGTAAGACCTTACGCAGTCGCGATGATGATTGCCGGGGTCAATAAGAACGAGGCTCATTTATATACGTCAGACGTAACAGGAAACTTTTTTGAGTTTAAAGCAAATTGTATAGGAGAAAACGATGAGAAAATAAAAGAAATTTTAAGAAAAGACTTTAAAGAAGGCATAACTATAGAGGAAGGAATAAAGTTCTGCATGAAAGTATTCAAAGAAATCTTAGGAAAGAACTTTGATTTGAATAGATTTGAAGTTTGTTATGTAAAAACTTCAGAGGAAAAATTACAAAGGCCCCAAGGAGATGATTTAAAAAAATATACAAAAGAATATAAAGAACCAAAAGAATAATTAATTTTTAATTAATAAAAAACTCGTTTATAGAACCTCCGCGCAATACCATGTGTTGTTATGTTGTATTATACGACATAAATATTTACTCATTTAGTTAAATGCAGTTTCAAGTAGATGATGGCTCTTTTGTTATGCGCAGACTTAAGGGCTCAATTAATAATTGAGTTCAGAATTATCGATACTAAAATAATAAATTTATAAAGTTAAATCAAAATGGCTATTGTAATTAGAAGTTGTGGTTAAATGCCCTAAAATAAATAAAAAGATTTTGCCCAAATAATTGCTAATTTGTCTTCGGTAATAATTGGAACAGACAAAATATCAATAATGCTCCACTAGCCAAATTTTATGTGCATGGTAAAAAAATCAAAGTCTTCTGTTTTACTTTAAAATCATTCAAAATAATTTTTTGAAGTAATAAATTCTCTAAAAAATAGCTTATATCAAGCAGGTTAAACAAGGCAGTTAACTTTAAAAAGTCAAATTTCCCATTTCTTTTTGTAGAATCTAATTTAAATTAAATAGGCAGAGTTGTGCCTTTAAAAATGGTAAGAAATGCCGAAAATATCAAGGCCAAGACGAGGAACATTACAGTTTTATCCCAGAAAAAGGGCAAGGAAAGTTTTGCCTAGTGTTAACTGGAATTCTATTTCTTCTTCAGGTAATGCGCATGCTTTGCAAGGTTTTATAGCTTACAAAGTAGGAATGTCAACAGCTCTTGTGAAAGACAACTCAGAGAAGTCAATGAGCCCCAAGAAGCAAATCGCTCTTCCAGTAACAATTTTGGAATTGCCGCATATGAAAATCTATTCTGTAAGATTTTATAAGAATGGAAAAGTTATGAAAGATTTTATTGTTTCAAATGACAAAGAAATGAAAAGGAAAGTAAAAGTCACAAAGATAATAAAAAACCTTGACAATGTACCTGAAGAATATGACGACATTAGAATTATTGCTTATTCCATTGTAAAACAAACCTCAATTAAAAAAACTCCGGATTTAATAGAAATAGCAATCAATTCAGATAATAAATTAGAGTTCATTAAAAACCTCGTCGGAAAGGAAATTTCTTTAGATTATTTCGTTAAGAACGATTTGATTGATGCTAGAGGACTAACAAAAGGAAAAGGCCTGCAAGGTCCTGTTAAAAGATTTGGTATCAAGCTAAAGTTTCATAAATCAGAGAAAGGTGTTAGAAGACCAGGCAGCCTCGGACCGTGGCACCCAGCGAGAGTAACTTTTAAAGCCCCAATGGCAGGCCAACTAGGCTTATTTTCAAGAATAATTCACAATCTTAGAGTTTTGCACTGTGGGAGAATTTCCGAAAAAGATATTAATCCAAAGAACGGCTTTAAAAATTATGGAAAAATCAAAACATCTTACTTAATAGTCAAGGGCTCTGTTCAAGGCCCAGAAAAAAGACAATTACTTATCACTTCCGCATTCAGACCAAGTAAATCCCAGCAAAGGAAAAAATATGAATTTTTGGAGTTAGTAAAATGAAATTAAAAAAAGTAAAAACAAAATTGGTTAAATCTAGAGAAGAATTGGATAATCTTAAAGTTGGAGATATAGTCGATATTCTTATTGGAATGCAAGAAAGAACATTGGTTTATGTAGGAGAATTTTTTGGAAATTATTCATTTATAGAAAGATTAGTTAATCAAAAACGCATATTAGAATGGCAACTTAAAATAGACTACTCTCCCGATAATAATCATTTATATTTTGGCGTGGTTAGGGCTAGGAATTTTCCATTAGACTCTTGTGAATACAAAGAGAAAAATGAGCTATTAGTCAATAGAGGATTATAAAATGAGAAGATTACAAAAGATTATTTATTTAGAAAGTTTAGAAGACTTCAATGCACTCACAAGAGGAGAAGTAATAGCAACTTCAAGAGGCTATATGACTTACGAGGGAAAATTCTTAGTGAGAGATTTTGGACACGAAGAAGAACTAATCGGCCTTTTGGCTAGAGAAAGCACAGAAAAAAGAGAGCAACCACGTCTTTACGAAATAAACGACTGCAGTGTTAAAAGAGGAGTGTTAGTTATTAGAGGAGACCATCTTTCTCCTGATTTATTACATGGCGGAGCTTGGACTCTCGCCGAAGAGCAAGAAGATAGAAGATTAAAGGAGGCAGGATTATGAGAATAAAGGCAGGAAAAAAAGCAAATGTAAAACCGATAACAAATGAAAATGATATCACCAAATTAATAGTAGGCGATGTTATCATGGTTTCTCTTGGAAAAAGAAATACACCAATGGTCCTTTATAGAACCAGCGATGGAGAATATTCGTTTATAGAGAGATTTAAGACGAGATACGAATCACAAGATTCGGTATTAGAATGGAGAGCAAAAGTTGGGGATATACTTGCAGAAAGAGGCAATATTTATTTTAATCCCTCTAACGCCAGCTTAACAAAACATGATTCAGATTCTAGATTTTTTAAAAAATTAAAATTGTTAGAAGATGTTGGTTTATGAAAATGAAAACAACACTATTTGATTCAGAAGGTAATGGGAAAGGAAAAATAGAACTTCCGAAGATTTTTGAGACAAAGATAAGAGAGGACATAGTCGCAAAAACATTCGAGGCGTTTAAGCATAAAAGCCCATATTCTCCAAAGCCAGGTGCTGGATTAAGGCAATCTGCTTCTGGAACAATCTCTCACAAAAGACATGATTGGAAGGGCCATTATGGTATGGGCATAGCAAGAATTCCAAGAAAAACAATGTGGCGAAGAGGCACACAATTCTTCTGGATTGGAGCCAATATCCCAGGAACAAGAGGAGGAAGAAGAGCCCATCCACCCAAAGACATTCATAGAGAAAGAAAAATAAACAAAAAAGAATTGGAAATTGCCACAAATTCAGTTTTCGCCGCAACGGCTAATTTAGAATATATCAAAAAGCGCTATGAAAGAATAGAAAAGATCAATGAAGCGCCGATAATCATGGAATCATTGCCTAAAAAAACAAAAGATTTAATAAAAACAATGAGAAATATATTTGGGGAAAACAGTATTATAGCCTTGAAGAAAAAATCAGTAAGAGCAGGAAAAGGCAAATTAAGAGGAAGAAAATACAAATCAAATGCTGGAGTTTTGATAATAAAATCT
>CAYTKV010000083.1:0-4595 GCA_964438545.1 Candidatus Woesearchaeota archaeon
TAGATTTTTAATTTTGTTCTAAGACGCTGTGGGCTTTAGCCCACAGTAGTTCACACTAATCACCTAATTATAAAAACATCGAAGATGAATTGGCAATTTTACAATGCCTTAAAACAGAAACATATTTAACAACTTCTTTCTTTGATCTTTCACTAAAGAATATTAATTAAATGAAAAATGCAGTTCAATGAAAATTCTCCGATTTATACGACCGAAATCGAGAAAGAGCAAGGCGAAGATGTTCTTTACATCAATGCCTTAGGCGCCGCCTTTGTTCCGTCCATTGCAGACAATCCCGCCATTATGGCACGTGCAGTTGATTTGCTGTTAGAAAATCCTCAGGTTTCAAGAATTGTTTTCGTGCAACATAGAAATTACAGTTATCCAATAGACCAAATTGCAATGTTAAGAGAGATTGCCGTGATTTACAATTACTTGATAAAACAAGAAGAAATACTTTCTCCTTCTAAGTTAAGCATGTTTGGAGAAACTCCTGGGGTCTATGAAGATTTGGGCTATCTTTTGGAATTATTAAAACAAGATCCCATAGCTTGCTATGTGGAGTTAAAAAACCATATTGCAAATTTAAGAGAGCAATTAGAGCAAGGACAAACACTAAACAAAACAGCATTGATAAGCTACGTCAGAACCTTGGAAAGATTTTTTAATTTGCTGGAAGGAACAACACTGATTAAAAAAGCCTTAGGCTCCATTTCAGATTTGTCGTTGGGAAGAAGAGAGATTTACAATTCTCTTTTTAGAGTTGAGGTCTTGCCAAACTATACTTTTACAAGACTAGCCGCGCAACTACCAAAAGATTCTGAGCTGATTGACCAATATGAAGCAAAAGATAATGGTGAAGGAATTGTTATTACAATACTAAAAAGAAAAAACGATTCCAAATATTTTTATCATATAATGCCTCCAGAATATGCTCTGAGCGAAGAAAAACAAATGTTGCTGAATTTAGCGAAAAATGTTTTGGCCGAACATAGGCCCAAAGCAGAAGAATTTACTGATCCGGGGAGAACAAGACAGGTTTTTTTTAATGTAGCAAGAGACATGTTGACAGAGCTTTCGCAAACAAAAAGAATAGGCTTGAGTAATAGGGAATTAAACACTCTGGCAAAAATTTTAGTCAGAAACACTATAGGATTTGGTTTGATTGAGATACTTTTGCTGGACAATAAATTGCAAGACATAGTTATCAATGCTCCTATTCCGCAGAATCCTGTGTTTGTCAGGCATGAAAAATACGAGGAGTGTGTTACCAATATTATTCCAAGTTACGAAGATGCAAATTCCTGGGCAACCAAACTAAGACTTCAGTCTGGCAGGCCACTAGATGAGGCAAATCCTGTCTTAGACACAAGCTTAGTTTTTGAGAAAGCGCGAGCAAGAGTTTCTGCTATAGCTCAGCCTTTATCTCCAAATGGTTTGGCCTATGCTTTTAGAAGGCACAGAGATCAGCCTTGGACATTGCCTTTATACATTAAAAATAAAATGATCAATTCTTTTACAGCTGGCTTGTTGAGTTTTATGATAGACGGAGCCAGAACATTTTTAGTCGCGGGAACTCGATCAAGCGGCAAGACATCTTTGCTCGGCGCTTTAATGTTAGAAATTCTATCCAAATATAGAATGATTGTGGTTGAAGACACTGAAGAGTTGCCCCTAGATTCTTTGAGAAAAATAGGATATGATGTTTTAGGGATGAAAGTTAGATCAGCATTGACTTCTGCGACAACTGAACTTGAAGCCTCAGAAGGAATAAGAACAAGTTTGAGATTAGGTGATAGCGCTTTGGTGATAGGCGAAGTGAGAAGCGAGGAAACAAAAGCGCTGTATGAAGCGATGCGAGTCGGCGCATTGGCAAATGTGGTGGCGGGAACAATTCATGGTGATTCACCATATGGAGTTTTTGACAGAGTTGTTAATGATCTTAAAGTTCCAGCAACAAGTTTTAAAGCCACAGACTTAATCATAATAACAAACCCAATTAAGACAGCAGATGGCCTGCATTCTTTCAAAAGAGTAGCGCAAATAACAGAAGTGAGAAAACACTGGCTTAGCGATCCATTAGAAGAAAAAGGTTTTGTTGATTTATTAAAATATAATGTTGAAAACGACGAGCTAGAGCCAACACCAGAATTAATAAATGGTGATTCAGAGATCATAAAGAATATTGCTGGAAATGTGAAAGGCTGGGCAGGTGACTGGAATGCTGTTTATGATAATATAATTTTGAGAGGAAAAGTAAAGCAAGAGATAGTTGAAGCAGCAAACAAATTGAATAAACCGCAATTAATGGAAGCTGAATTTAATGCTATTGCAAACGGCGCTTTTCATAGAATCAGCGATGAAATCAGAGAAGGAAAGGGCGTTCCATTATCAGACTATGTTTTTCCAAGATTTAAAGAGTGGTTATATCAAGAAGCAGAAGATTTTTAGCCTTGAATAAAATTAATAAAGCAAAACTTTATTTTTTTTATTTTTGAAAGTGATTGATATTTATTAATAATTTCACTTTATATTAGAATATCTGTTCATACTCAAGAAAAGTCAGTTTAAACCGCCCAATGCGACACTAGCTAAAACACTCAAAGCAAAAATGGCAATAAAAGCTGTTATTAGGTAAAGAAAGAATCCGCGCCTTAGATTTTTTCCCAGGTCATATTTTTCTTTTATGGGATCTTTTCCTGCGTCAACAGTAACTAATGCGCCGGTAAGAATAAATATAACTTCTATGATGTAAATTCCCACTGATAATTGAATGAAGTAAGGAGGAATCATTTGGCTCACATCAAATATTCTCAAAACTCCTCCCAAACCGCCGAATGCGTCCAGCGCATTTTCTCCACCCTCTATTTGCAAATTTTCTAATTTGTTTAAAATGAATGTAATCATTGTTGCTAATCCAACGACTATTCCAGCCAATAAAGGAGCCAGAAAAGTCATGTTTGATTTCATATCAGAAACTATTTCAGCTAACAAGTCTTTAAGTCTTTGATTAATTTTTTTTATGTTGTTCACATATTCTGAAATAGACATCAATGATCTAGAGGCTATATTTAATCCTTTCTTTACGCTCTCTAACAAAATTTTCATTGATGTAGCGATTAAGGCAGAGGGGTAGTATAATATGGCTCCTCTTCTTCTGTCAAAAACTGCTCTTTCTAGAGGCATGCCTCCCTGCTGAATATTTGCGCTCACTAAATAAAAAAATTCGGAACTTTTCTGGCCCTGCGTTGAGGCTGCAACCTGCCCGAAGGCTATTTCTGCAGGATGGCCATCAGCTAATCTATTGCCTAATTGGAATAAACTATTTGCAAATTCATTTTCTAGTTTTTTTGTATTATCTCTAGTTTTTATTATTCTTTTGGTTTTTGATAAATATCCTATTGAGAAAAGCAAAACCAACGACAATGGCACAAATAAAGAGAGCAAAACTGCTACCGGACCAAAGGGACCGGTCTTTTTTCCTCCAATTGTTTTAAAATCAAATAATTTCACATCTTCAAAAAAGCCTAATTTTAAATCTCCGAAGGTATAATCATCTTTTAAATTAAAAGTTTCGACAAAAAATTCTGATTGAAACAAGAAAGGCAATATGCCGAGAATGAAAAAAGGCAAAGCCAGTATGAATGCACCCACCCAGACTTTTCTCGATCTAAAGAAAGCATAGTATGGGTTTAGCTCCATTGACGAAGTTTCTCCGTAGCCACCGGGACGCTTTAATAAAACTTCTGAAACAAGATAGAAAACAAAGAAAGGAATTATGATGTTAAACAAAATAAGAATGTGAGGCCATTTAATAGCTCCTTGAAGCAAAGTAGAAGCGAGGGGCAACAAAGCTAGGCCTAGAGTAGGCAGAATAATTCCTAGCATGTATACATTAGTCAAAGGTGTTCTAATCTCTCTTGTGTATTGCAACATTTTTTCATAGATGCCATCGAGTATGACTTGCAACGCCTTCTCTAGGATTTCAACTCTCCTTGTTTCAGAGGGCTCAAATAAGCTTGATTCAATTAAATGAAAAGATTCAATAAACTCCGGAGCATAATCTCTCCAGTCAACTAGATAGCCTTCAAGGGATTGTTTTATTGTTGAATATCTGCCAATTTCAACATCATAAAATATTTTTTTTAAGTCTAATGCCAAAGGACCTTCTAAATGTTGTGAAGCGAACTCAATCGCCCTTTCTAAGTTTGAAGTGTGTTTCATGTAAACAACAATGTATAGTATTGCAGGCACCATTTGAGCAGAGGTTTTCAGGCGCCAAGTGTTAGCTAAGCGCTGTGGCATGCTATAAGTGTAATAGAAAACAAACATGCTCGCCATTACGCCTAAAAAAGTAAAGGACAATTGAATTGTACCATTGATTAAATAAATTGCAATAGCAATTAACACAGATGCAAAAAATACACCGAGCATGGCAATAATAGAAAGAGTTATTGCTTGACTAGAGCTTACATCCAAGTGAGCAATATTTAAGAAGCGCTGTATTCTTACTCTGTCTTTTTCTGCTGCTCTTATTTTTATTACATTCCCCAATGATTTTGCCCATTTCTCATACTTAGTTAATATAGGAATCA
>CAYTKV010000084.1:0-4505 GCA_964438545.1 Candidatus Woesearchaeota archaeon
GAAATATCAGGAACCCTCGTACACTTTCTTCAAACAAAGAAAGAAGTTACTTTGGTTGAATTTTAATTTAATCTTTCAATCTCTTCTGCAATTTGTCTTCTAATTTCGTAAACTAAGTCAGGATTATCCATCTTCAAATGTTTTTTAAAATCTGTTTCGTCAAATCCAGGAGCTATTTCCGCTATTCTGTTTAATTTATTATTGTTAATGTCTAGTTGTTTTAACATAAAGAAATACTCGTAATCTTCCATTCCGTCTCTGATATTTTCTATTCTTATGCTAGGAACAACTCTTGAAATTATGTTTTGATTATTTTGTGCAGAACAAAAGCCTTCTTTGCAAGGCGGATAGAATAATTCGCAAGTTCCGGGACCAGAACCACAATCTGAATTTTCCCAAGGATTTCTGTAAGGAGACAAAGAATAATCTATTCCTGTGTCGTTATAACTAGAATCTACCTCTTCAAGGTACCAAGCCCAATGTATTTTTTCCCATTCTAATACATCAGTAAAACCGTGCTTCCAAACTAGCCATTTCCAAACCCTTGGCATCATTGCGGGCTGAGTAGTAATATGAGGATTTCCATGGGTTCCACAACAGTTATACATCCCAACGCTTTTTCCTTCATTTATCAAACCCTGCCAGAATGAAATGCTATCTCCTGCTGCCGCAGGATACATTGGCATCCAAATGCCAAGACTTTTGTTGTTTCCGACATAATTATACATAAAATTCCCATTATCCCAGAGAGCTGGATTTCTACTCTCTATTGCTACTTTACTCCAATCACCGCTGCCCAAAGGCACTAATGATTCTATGCCAGAAGTTTCAAAAACTTTTGGATATTCTGTCAATGCCCACTTTACTGTTTCGTCAATTTCGTTTGAAGAGGTTAAAGCAGGCGGCTCATCCCAAATATAAGATACTAGGTAATTTCTATAATCTGACAATTGAGTTGCTGCTTGCTCATAAAATTGTTTGTCTAAACTCACGAGATTGGCTCTCTGCGCTTGGTTTCCAGAGTAACAACCCCATGCTCCCCATTTTATAGGAAGAGATCTTACATTTATAGTATTAAATTTATATCCCCTTGACCAAATTGAGTCTAAACTATTCTTTATAGTAGAAAAATCACAAGTAAGGGTGCCGTTGCAACAGCTTCCAACGCAGCTGTTTTTATTAGTTATGCTGCAGTAAACATCATGTCTAAATGAAGGAAAGAAAGGCTCGTATTGCTCTGGGCTAAGCCTATATTGGAACATCTTTTCATAGAAACTAAAAGCAACTTCTTTTATGTTTGCATTGTCAACATTATAGAATTTTTTTGCTGGATCAAAATTAGGCTCGGGTTGACTACTCTCACCTAAGATAAGAAAGTGAGATCTTAGACTTGGTATTTCCGGCAATGTAAAGTCAAAAACTCTCAAAGTAATAGGAAAAATTGCTTTCTTGTTAAAGGATTCTGATATAGTAACATTGCCAATATAATTTCCAGATGAAATTCCTCTTGGAACATGAATTGTTAGCCAATACACATTGTTTTCACTCTTATTTAATTTTAAGTTATTTAAATCGCTAGATGACAATTGCCATAAGGGATCAGGAATGCGAGCAAAATTATTGAGATTAAGGTTGTTGCATTTTGCTCCCCATCTTTGATCTGATTGTAAAGGATTATTTAATAGTCTCTGATCTGTTCCAATGCCGTAGCACACTTTTGTCTTAGTGTTTTCTACTTTATAAATTTGAAAATTCAAAGCAGAGATTGTATTTATTCCATTTTTAAAATCGCTAATTGAAATAGAAACATTAACACCTTCGCCTAAAGATTTTATTATTATTTGAAAAGACTCATATTCATTTTTAGCTGCTTCTATTACTTGGGGTGATGAAAGCCAATAGCTTTGTTGATTTTCATCCCAATAGATTTTTTGTAATGGAGTCGCAAAAAAAACCAAGCTTTTAGACAAACCAAAGATTTCATACTCTGATGTATCATCAGGCGAGGCGCAGTTCGTATCATAACCGTCTATAAATCCGTCATTGTCATTGTCTATTCCGTCTGAACATTGAATTACTCCTGTGTTTAACTCACTATCATCTTGCACATTTTCACAACCAGGATCTAACAAGTCAATCCATCCATCATTATCATTGTCAATTCCGTCTCTGCATACTTGTATTGCAACACATTGATTATTAACACAAGTTTCATTTGCGTTGCAATTTTCATTTATGATGCAGATAACACACTCTCCATCAGAATTACAAATTCCCGCAGAGCAAGTTGAGCCAGCATTTATCCTATTTTCGCAAGCATTGTTTGCGCAAGTGTCAATTGTGCATTCTTTTTCGTCATCGCAATCATTGTTATTTTCACATTCTTGCGGCACTTCTATCTCTAATTCATATTCTTGTTGGGCCTCTTCTAAATTTGTTCTTTCTCTGTTGACTAGAGCAATTGGTATAATCACTACTTTTTCCAAGTAATACTCGACGAAAGGATCTTCAATTAATAAAGAAATTTTGCCTTCTATATTAAATGTTCTTTCTATTAGAAAATCTTTTTTTAATCTTCCCTTGTAGAGAGCTAATAAGAAACCTTCTATTGTTATAGAACCATTGTTTTCTATTTCTAGCGAAAGCTTGTTTTGCGTTTTATTGATTGACAAAACTTTAAATGAAGTCTTGTTGAGCACTTGTTGCCTTGTTTCATTCGTTTCGTTAAATTCATCAAAGGGAATTTGAATTTCATTGAAAAATACATTGTAAACCAAAAGAGACACAATAGATATTATTGCAATATATCCGATAGGCTTATAATGGCGCACTGCAAACTTAATTAAATTTTTTATTGAAGACTCCTTCCTTACAACTTTCTCTACTACAATCTTCTCCTCTTTTCTCTCCTCTTTTTTCCTATCTTTTTTTATCATCTTCTAATTGATGTCTAGAGCATTAAAAATTTCTTCAAGAGAAATTTCTACTACCGCCACTGGCATTTTTATTCCCCATTTTCTTAATGTCTCAGGATGTAGCTCGCCAACATAACCAATTTTTTCATTGTTCAGCATAATTTTGGCGCTTCTTCCTTCAATTAAATTTTGAATCTTATCTTCTTTAATTTCACATTCAATTTCCAATAAGGAAGTTAAATAATCTAAAATTTGTTTCATTTTTGTAAAATTTCCTGGGGAGCAAACAATAACTAGATTTTCATTTTCTTTTATATTTGATTCTGTTTTATTTTCCTTGTCGATACAAAAAACAGTTCCAATCTCAAAAATTTCTTGCGGATAATCATTATCCTTGTTTTCGGATAAAACTCTCAAAGCAGGAATTAGCAAGTTGGGTCTTAAAATTTTATATTCGGATTTAGAATTCTCTGCTTCAACTTTTTCTTTTAATTTCATCATATTAGACTCATCTTGCTTTATTAAATGATACGAAGATGTCTCTAGCATTTTTAAGCCTACAAGAATTTCTGTTATTTTTCTCTTTATTTCATTTTTCTCATCTTCCTCGCCAATTGTTGATATTGCAGGAATTTCAGGAATTAATCTATTGTAGCCATATGCGATTGCTATGTCTTCAATTATGTCAACTTCGTGCAATATATCTGCGCGCCATGCAGGCACAAGAACAATTTTATTTCTATAATCAAAGCCCATTTTTGGCAACAGCTTTTCCAAATCCTTTTCTTTTAATTCAAGCCCAAGTAATTTATTCACGTTTTCCAAGGAAACACGTATTTTTTCGTGAGTTAAATCAGGGGTTTTTACTTTTGCCTCTTTATAGCAAAGTTCCATTTGGTAAATTCTGCCGTCCATTTCTGCTAAGGTTGTTACAATAATGTTGAGAGTTTTTTTCAATATGTTAAAATCAAAGCCAGAACACTCTATAAAAACATCTTCTGTTTCCTCTGTGATTTTGCCGGTTTCATTGCTGTTTATTATAGGGGGCATGGACAATATTTTATCTTCGGAGTCAAGGAAAATAGGAAAATTTTCATAGCCAGAAAGCAGATTAGCATATGCCTTACCTACAGGATGTTTTTGGAGAATCTCATGCGCGCTCATCTCCTTTTCTGATTCTAAAGGAATAAATTTTATTTGTTGAGGATTTCTTGCTTCATATTTTATAGGCAATTTTATTTTTTCCAAAGGATAAATTCCAATGGCGACTTTTTTTCTGTTTCTTCCAACTGTAGAGTGTAATTTTTCTTGCAATTCGATAATTTCTTTAATTTTTTCGTTATTGAATTTTAAATTTTTAACTACCGCGCATGCTGTAAATGGTCTAACTTTCTTCACAGTAGAATCTATCTCTACTTTATAACTCTCTTCAGGCTTATTTACTTTATATCTAACTAATCCTGTTTTTTTCCCAATAAAAGCCTTAAGCCCCCTTAAAAAACATTGCAAAGACAGTAAGTCAGGCCTATTAGGAAATATTTCTATCTCTATTTCTTTTTCTGTCAGAGACTGCAGAGGTGTTCCAAATAA
>CAYTKV010000085.1:0-3880 GCA_964438545.1 Candidatus Woesearchaeota archaeon
AGAAGGCTTAAATAATAGATAAACCTTATGTTTTAGAATTCTCATAGGAGTCCTCAATAATTAAACAGAAAGCAAATATTGCATTGTATGTAGAAGTTTTATTCAGCAGTTTGCTCTTCCTTGGTTACTTGCTTATCTTTAATGTACAGTTTCTTAACTTCTGACTTATTTCCTAGGCTGTCAACAGCATAAACTTCAAAGCTTCCGTTTCTATTGATAAGTTCATCAGGAAGAATAAAAGCTGTTTCTTCATGTGATATATTGCGAGCTCCCATTTCTCTTTCTAAGTCACCATATTTTACAAACGCCCGCATGCCATATGCTTCATTGTCTCTGAAGACAATAGATCTTTTATAGGTTCTCTGAAAATAAGGCGTTTCTTCTCTTGCTTTTTCAGGCAAATGCACTGAAGAAAAATATCTTCCACTCGCAAGAATACTAGCACAAGCAATTAATGTTCCTGCAATTGTCGCTTTAAACTCTTTTCTGCTTATTCTCATCTGATTACATGGTATATATCAATTTAACAATTTCTTAACTTATAAATTTAATTGAGTTTTGTTATTCATATAAAAGAGAGAAAATTTTGATATCTATTAACTTTTAGTTAACAAACAAGCCAATAACATTATCCAGTTGAGATAATAATATAAACTAGTCTACAACGATAATTTTTAGGAAAATTAAATAAAAATATATTAAAAATTAATCTCAAAATTGCCGAGCTCTTTTCTTAAAATTTCAATTATCCTTGAAGGCAGATTAAAGCTTATTCTTTCCTTTGTTTTAGACAAGGCTTCTTCTAACTCGTTTCTATTGCTTTCTACTAATTTTTCTTTTTCTAAATCTACTTTGCTTATTTTATTCATCTGAACGAAAAAAATACCAGAATCTGTTGAAAGTATTTCAGCTTTTTCTCCATTAAAAGATATTCTTGCTGCGCCCTTTTCTGAAAAAATTAACTCTTTTCTTTGCATGTATTCAGTTAGAGAGTTCATTAATTCAGATGCGTCTTTTGTGATGCGCTGCATTTCACTTTGCTTTAGCTTTCCTCCTTTTACTTTTGTTTTTATGTTTGCTATCTCATTGGCTATTTTTAACATTCTCCTATGAATTTTGCCCTTTTTTATCATCTCATTTTCAAGGTCTTTGATTAGCTCTTCTTTCTTTTTGTTACCGAAGATTACACCCATCAAAGAAAAAATTTCATCATGGATTTTATTAGCTTGATATTCTTGCATTTTTCTTTCTAGGCTATCTCTCAGCTCTTTCATTTTTTTTGCATATTCTTTGCTTTCTTTTAACAAGAGGTCAATTTCTTTTCCTTCTATGCTGTTTAAGCGACCGTGCTCATAATCTTTGTAAAGCTTCACTAATTTTTCTAGAGTCTTTAGTTCTTTCATTGTCATAACTTTTTCTTTGTCAACTAGAACTTTTTTCACTTCGTTAACAATGGTTTTTGGTACAGGTGGGGCATGCCCGGAGAGCATCATCATTGCTTGAGTTGGCGTCACAACACCAAAGTAAATGTCAATCATTGCATCTATGAGTCTTCGTTTAACAATTTCTTCTGTTCTGTCGCCTTCTTTCATGTAAAGGTCAATAGCTTCAGGGCTCGGCTTAATACGGCCCATTTGCAAAAGTCTTTTCCAAGGAATGAAAGTGCCTCTGTCATACAAGGGAATTGCGTCTCTGACAAAAGTGAACATAACAGGCTGTGCGTCTTTAACGCTCTGCCAGAAGTCTGTGAGCAAATAGACCTGAACATGCAACGTGTTTTTAACTCCAGCAAGGCTAATTGCTTCTTTCACATGCTCTCCTACTATTCTGCCTCTTAATTTTTCAATAAGCTCAATTCTTGACATTCTTTTTACGTCTGTGTCATCAATAATAACGAAAGTGTCTATATCGCTTGTTTCATCTGCTGTTCCGTTTACTAAGCTTCCTCCTATTGCATAAGTTGCTACATATCTAATTCTGCCGACATTTAACCAATTCAAAACAAGGTTCTTATGGATATTTACAACTCTTAAAGCGCCTAGGAATCCATTATCATACAACGGAAAACTCATAGAAATTGCGTCTAAAAATTCAAATTTTGAGTCAAGTCCATAGCTCCATAGGTCAACTTCTACTGTTTTTATATTCACCCATAAATTTTCTTTTGTTTCTTTGGCTAGTTTTACTACCTCTGTCTTGATTTTATTGAGATTTTTATACTCCTCTTCTGGAATAATCATAATAAGATGCAATGGCTTTTTTTCTGTCTCTTCCTTGGGAATAGATTCATCTTCTTCAAATATGGGATATGAATTGTAGGGCAAAATTCCTATTGCCTTGGTAAATGGAAACTTTTTCACAACTTTTTTTTGAAAATCATTTAATTTTGTTTTTAACTTATTAAAATCAATTTCTTGTTTGCTCTGCTGAATTTTTTGAGAAAGAGCTTCGGCACTATTTGGCTCATCTTTTCGCGCCTTTGCGAGATTGTCTGCAAGTGTTTCCTGCTTTTTTTCTGTCATGCTAAGTGAAATGTTTATCGATATTTAAAATTATCTAATGAATTCTTCGCATGCTATGAATAAAGTCTTCTTCTCTCTCGCTAATTCCAAATAGAACTTTATATAAGTCAGCGTCATAACCTTTATTTAATAAGCTCTTTCTGATTTCTAAAACTTCTGATTTTAATTTAGGAACGAATGCTTTAATTTCTTCAGCTTCTCCTTTTGTGTCAATTGTCCCGGTTTTCCAAGCATAACACCATCTTGGATCTGCCACTATATGACTTAATGGGCTTTCAATAAATCCTCTTGTGCCTTTGAAGAATCTACTATAATATTCTAAATCAATTCCTTCTGGTTTAGTTATATCTATTACTATTCCAGATTCGGGCTTAACACAATTACCGCGAAGTATATCATATCGTGAAATCCTGTAGCCTCTGTTAACCATATTATTCTCAACAAATTCAAAGGGAGCATTACTCATCATTTCAAATCTCATTGCCATAAATTTTCAGATAAAAACTTATTTATAAATCTTTCTTTTTGTAATAACTAATAAGTTAATATAAAACTGAGTAAAATAAACAAAGAGACTTGACACTCAAGAAAAGCATAAAAACCCAAAAAGATTTAATTGAGAATGAAAAAAAGCATTATTATTGTTGGTTATTGTTGCAATAGCAGGAGCCTATTATTTTTTTAATAATAAATCATGTAAAAATATAGACAATGAAGCAGAAAGAAATTTTTGTATCGCTAATCTTGCATTGCAAAACCAAGATGTAAGTTTATGTGAACAAACTACTGGGCTTGGACAAGAAGAGGGCTGTATAATAGACGTTGCAATAGCAAAAAAAGATGAATCATTATGTGAAAGAATATCAAACTAAGTATTAAAAGATTTTTGTATAAACAATGCCTGATTTTATACTAAAGAACTCGTTCAATCTTAACTTTTCTTTTTATAATCAATTTCAAGTTTTTGTTGTGTGTAAGTCTTCTAAGCTATGTGTAAATTCATTTTCTAACAAGTTTTTTATACACTCTTTACTTTAATTAATAATGTTTAAAAAAATAACGCAAAGAAAATATCTTTCGGAATTTGTTTATGGCAGTATTGATGGAACAATAACAACTTTTGCTGTTGTCGCAGGAGCAATGGGCGCTTCATTAAGTGTGATTGTTGTTTTAATTCTCGGTTTTGCTAATTTATTTGCAGATGGATTTTCAATGGCAATCTCAAATTACTTATCAACAAAATCACAAAGTGAAGTTTACTTAAGGCACAACCATAAGCATCAACATTTGAAAAATCCTAAGAAAACAGCATTTGCAACATTTATTTCATTTGTGTTCATTGGCTTTATTCCATTAAT
>CAYTKV010000085.1:3890-4320 GCA_964438545.1 Candidatus Woesearchaeota archaeon
ACTAAATGAATTTAGTCTATATCGCGTCTTTTGTCTTGGCTTTTTTTGTCGAAGAAATAGAAAAATATCACTTTAATATCTCAATAGCACTGACGGCATTAGCATTTTTAATAATTGGAGCAATAAAAGGAAAAGTAGTCGGGAAACATTACGTCAAATCTGCAACAGAAACTTTAGTCATAGGAGGCATTGCCGCATTAATTGCTTTTTTTGTTGGTTTTTTCTTGAGGAGTTTGATTGGATAGCTGTCAAATTCTTGTAAGCTAAAATGTTTAAACTCTCTAGTTATTTCATTAAAAAGATTTAAATAGGACTTTCTAATGCTATTTTTATGAGGAGAAGATGGAGAGTTATTCAAGAAGTACCTGACTGCAAAAGTAATTGTGTAGGAAGAGTTGTATCAAGAAGAAGCAATTTACCTATTTTTGGA
>CAYTKV010000086.1:0-4176 GCA_964438545.1 Candidatus Woesearchaeota archaeon
GTCTACATTAATTAATTCCTAAAAACCTCTTTACTATGGTTATAAGGGCTATTATCGATAATCTATTAAAAAGTTGGCGCGTATTTCGACTAATCACCATAACTAATTAATTTCATTGTTATAGCTTTTTGAATATCTTGTTTATTATCAAATTTAATCCAAATGACTTTAAATAGACAGTATCCTGAAATTCCTCAAAACTCAAAAACACACAACTTAAAAATGTTGATTACTTTGTAAACTCATGCAAGGCTATATAGTTTATCCTTCCTATGAAACAATCGATAACGAATCTATCATAGAATTGTTCGGAAGACTTGAAGATGGAGAATCTTTTGTCACTTTGAATAAAGTTGAACCTTATTTTTTTATCAGAAAAAAAGACAAAAATATGCTGCCTTCTTTTCCTGCTCCTATAAAATTAGAAGAAACTAAGTTAAAGAATTTTAGGAATGAAGGGGTTTTAAAAGTTTCATTTAAAAACAGAACTAATTTCAACCTAAACTATAAAAAAGCGCACACAAAAATTCCTGTATACGAGACTGATTTAAGACCACAATATAACCTTCTCATGGAAAAAAATATTTTTGGAACAATAAATATCGAAGGAAGCTACAAATCTAGTGAAAAAATAGACAGGGTTTATGAAGAGCCTGATATAACTCCAGCTGATTTTAAGCCAAAATTAGAAATAATATCAATAGACACAGAGTCCAGCAAAAAAACAGGAAAATTATTTTGCATAGGAATTTATTCGGAGAATTATAAAAAGAACTTTATGGTGACTTCTCATAACTTAAAAAATACGGTTTCTTGCAAAACAGAAAAAGAGTGTTTGGAAAAATTTAAAGCAGAGCTTCTGAAGCTAGACCCTGACATCCTCACAGGATGGAACATCATAGACTTTGATTTTGTTTATTTGAGAGAGTTGTTTAGAAAGCACAAAATAAAATTTGATTTGGGCAGAACAAATGACGAAGCAAGACTAAGAATAGAAACTAACTTTTTTAGAGCTTCTTCAATCGACATTCCTGGAAGACAGGCTTTAGATGGTTTAAATCTGATTAGAGACCCCTTCATTAAAGAAGCTCCTTCAATTAAGCACTTGGATTTTGAAACTCTGACTTTAGAAGATGTCTCTCAAGCAATATTAAAAAAAGGGAAAATAATCAAAGGAACCAATAGGCATGATGAAATTGAAAAGCTTTACGGCAAAAATACAAGAGAAAGCCATCAAACTCTGTCTGACTATAATTTGCTAGATTGCGAGTTGGCTTATGAAATCTTGGAAAAAACAAATATAATTGATTTGGCGATTGAACGTTCGCAATTAACTGGTATGTCCTTAGACAGATTAACCGGCTCGATAGCGGCTTTTGATTCGCTATACATAAGAGAAGCAAGAAAAAGAGGTTTTGTTTCTCCGTCTACTGTTTTCGGAAAAAAAGAAGAGAGAATCAAGGGAGGTTATGTTTCATCTTTAAATCCTGGAATCTATCATAATGTTCTTGTTCTTGATTTTAAGTCTCTGTATCCGTCAATAATCAGAACATTCAACATCGACCCTTCTTCATATCTTGAAAAAAAAGAAAAAAATTGTGTAGAAGCTCCTAACGGAGCTTGTTTTAGAAATGAGCATGGAATCTTGCCTGAAATAATAGAAAAACTTCATCAAGCGAGAGAAAAAGCGAAAAAAGAAAAAAGAGAATTAGCTGGTTATGCTATAAAAACAATTATGAATTCTTTCTTTGGTGTTCTTGCAAGTCCAAATTGCCGTTATTTTAATTTGAAGATTGCTAATGCAATAACACATTTCGGCCAATTCATTATAAAGTTAACAGCTAAAGAAATAGAGGAAATGGGGCATAAAGTAATTTATAGCGACACTGATTCTGTTTTTGTTGAGACGAAATTAAAGAAAGAAAAAGCAGATATTCTAGGAAAAGAGATTCAAAACAGGATTAATTCTTTCTATAAAAATTATGCGGAAAAAAAGTTTAGCAGAGAGTCTTTTCTTGAAATAGAATTTGAAAAGCAGTATCTTGCGCTGATGATACCTAAAATAAGAGGCGAGGAAACCGCGGCAAAAAAAAGATACGCAGGTTTAATAGAAAAAGATGGAAAAGAAGAACTAGAAGTTATCGGATTAGAGGCCATACGAGGAGATTGGACAGAAGCTGCACAAGAATTCCAAGTTGAATTGCTAAAAAAGCTTTTTCATGATGAACCAATAGAAAAATTCATTAAAGATCACATTAAAAAAATCAGGGAGGGAAAAATAGACGATAAATTAATTTACAGAAAATCTATTAGAAAATCTCTTGAAGAATATACGAAAACAACCCCTCCGCATGTGAAAGCGGCAAGACAATTAGAGAAATTAGAGTCTAATGTTATTGAATATTATATCACTTCAGGAGGCCCTGAGCCTATACAAAAATTAAAACATAAAATTGATTATGAGCATTATATTGAAAAACAAATAAAGCCAATTGCAAATCAAATTCTCTCGCTGTTTGATAAGAATTTTGATGATATCGCAATAAAATCAAAGCAAGCAAAGCTGTTTTGATTTTATTTCTGTTAGACAATAGAAATTATTTCTTATTCCTAATACTTCATGAGCAAATATATTTACAAAAATTAAGAAAGGATGTTAATTAAACAATATCTGTTCTCATAAAAATTAAAAATTTAATTATAGACAAAGGTTCTGTTAATTCACTTCTAGTTGGGAGTTATGTGTAACTATAATGCGGTAATTGAGAAAAGATTTAAATACTATTAAATCTAATAAATTTAGAGGTTTAATAAATTATGATAATCAAAGATGAATTTTTGAGCAGGTTGAGAAAAATTTTTGACTTAAATTTATACGAGGCTAAGGTGTGGACAGCGTTGCTTTCGAGGGGAGTCAGCACTGCAGGAGAATTGAGCAATATTTCTGATGTACCAAGATCAAGAACTTATGACATTCTAGAATCGTTGGAGAAAAAAGGTTTTATCGTCATGAAAATAGGCAAACCAATAAAATTTGTTGCCTTGAAGCCGGAAGAAGTCGTTGACAGAGTAAAAAGAAATTTAGTTATCTACGCCCAAGAAAAATCTAAAAGACTGGACGAACTAAAAGGCGACGATGTTTTATCTGAATTAAATAGTTTATTTGACAATGGTGTTAAGTTTATAGAGCCTTCTGATTTGTCAGGCAGTTTGAGAGGACGACAGAATATGTACAACCATCTTGACATGATGGTTCGCGGAGCAGAAAAGTCATTGACTCTGGTTACGACAGAAGATGGCTTGAACAGAAAAATGGAAGTGCTAATGCCTTCTCTAGAAAAAGCAAAGAAGAGGGGAGTTAATATAAGAATCGCGGCTCCAATCAACCAAAAAAATATGCATGTCGCAAAAGAGCTTGCGAGAATTGCCGATGTAAGAGACACATCAACTAAAAAACTTCATGGCAGATATTCAATTGTTGACTCTCATCAGTTAATGTTCATGCTTACAGACGATGTAACTGTGCATCCTAATTATGATGTCGCAGTCTGGATATCAACGCCGTTCTTTGCTCAAGTGATGGAGCAAATGTTTGATCTTTCTTGGAAAGAGTTCACCCCCCTAAGCAAAATCAAGCTCGCCGCGGTAAAAAAGTAAGTTTTATAAAAAATTTAAGGGAAAAAGATATTTTGTGAAAAAGAGGATGAGGAAAAATTGGCCTTATTGGCTGAGGGGAGGGATAATATTAGCGGTAATTTACCCCATTTTCTATTATTTTATTATTTTTGTTGCTGGACTGTTGGAAGATGCCTTTTTTGGTGGGTCCGCAGATGCGTCAAGCGATAATTTTGTATTAGACACAATAAATGTAATTTTATTTTTTATTATTGTTTTCCTAACGGTTCCTGTTGTTTTAGCTAGTAAGTTGTTTGACGTAAATAATTCGGTTACAGTAGTTATTATTGTGGTAGTAGTGGGCTTCATCGTCGGCTCTCTAATCGGCCTAATCATCGGAAAAATAAAAAAGAAAAAACAAGTACCTTCACAGCAGAACTTCTAAAGTAAATCCTTTAAAAGATTAACAAGCTAAAGATAGACAATTTATGTTATTTTTTTCTTGTTTAGATGATATGAGAATTCTAAAAGAAAAATAGTTCAAAGCCAGAGGCTTTGAAA
>CAYTKV010000087.1:0-3744 GCA_964438545.1 Candidatus Woesearchaeota archaeon
AGATAGTTTCGTGCTTTAAATTTTTGTTTACTTGAAAATTGTTTTATAGTAGACGACCTGATTTTTACCATGCACCTAAGACTTAATTAGCAGAGCATTATTAATATTTTTGTCTATTTCGGTTATTATGACGACAAATTAGTAATTATTAAGCTAAGCACCTTTTTATTTATTTTATGGTAATTAATGGGCAAAGACTTATGTCCTGCACTATAGATGACTTTGAATAACCTATACTCTTAAGAAATTTAATTGCCTGTAACAAGATGCCAATTTTATTACCTTACTTATTTTGATGAATTATCAACGATATTATCAATTATCTAATTATTATTGTCATTCATTTCTTTATTAATAAAAAAGAAAATCGTATTTTGAGGGTTTTTCAAAACTCTCTATAGTTATACCTATTAATTTTGATAAGAAATTCAAACAATCGATAAATATTAATTATGTTTTCTAAAATATTAATATGACAACTTTTATAAAACAACTTTCTTTAAAAAAATTGAGATCCTGTAGCTCAGTCTGGTTAGAGCGCTGCTCTGATAAGGCAGAGGTCCCCGGTTCGAATCCGGGCAGGATCATTTTCCAAGATAAATTTTGAATGGCTATTGATATGTCAAGAACCACCCATCACATGGTTCTTGAGCACTGCCAGAATTCCACGAGAGGTTATCTGGAGTTTAAAATAGTAGCTTCAACACTTTGCTATTAATCACGTCATAATTTTAGTGAGTTCATATTCAATATTTTTATTTTGCAAGACTATCAAAATTAATCTGATAAAGAACTAAACCGGAAGCACGCTAATCAAATAAAATTTAGTTGGCAAGAAATTCGACAAGTAATTTGTTTTTAGATATTGCATATCGCCTTAAAGGAAGATTGATAGGAAAGCTATTGACATAAATCTTTTTATCTCCGATTACTTTAATTTCGTATCCTGACTCGATTCTGGAAACAAACACATCTTCAAGCGAAGAAATTCCAGGAGTTAAAAGCTCATAAACTAACTTGTTTCCCAATCTCTTTACACTTGCTTTTGCTTTTGCTCTTGGCAATGAGCTCATTTTTTTTAACTGGTTTTGATCAATTACCTTCTTTGTTGATGTTTTGGCTTCATTTTGTTCTACTGGTTTTTCTTCAATCGGCCCTGAAATCTTTATTCTTATCCCATTAGGGAAGCTTCTTATCTCGGCTCCCTGAAGTTCTTTATCAATTTCCTTGAATTGATTTTTTATTTGTTTATCAAAAATTTTTATTATGTTATTCAGCATCGAATTAAATAATTTGTCTGTAATACCAAACCCTTGATCAGGAAAGTTATTTAGTTCTAAATCGGAGTGGTCATCTCGACCAAGTAAACCGAAGTCTCGTTGCTCTTTTTCTAGGTCTATTAAGCTAAAACCGCACCTGGGACAAAAGCTGTAGCTGCTGTTATTTTTATATCCGCAGTTGTCGCACTTTACTTGTTTCTTATTTTTTTTAGTGAAAAACATCTCATAACGAAGAAATCACTGCTTTTAAATTTTGTGTAAATACTGCATTGTTACCTTAACGGGTGTTATTTAAGATAAAAAAAATTTATTTCTTTTTCTTTTTTGCCATTAGTTCTTTATAGTGCCTGATATTTCTATATTTTTCTGTACTTGTTTATATTTAATAAATCACCTAAAAATATTTGTAGTATAGTGCTAACATATAATTTAAAACCCATGCCCGCATTATTACACTATGGCATTTATAAGAAAGAAGATCGTAAGGGGAAGGCCTTATTATTACGTAGCTGAGAACAAGCTAGTCAATGGTAAAGTGAAACAAAAAATTATATTTTATATTGGAACAGCAGATAATTTACTTAAGAAGCTTAAGATTAGACATTAAATTTGCACATAGCCGTAAATACGCCGATATATTCACTTGAAAATTGTTTTAAACCAGCTTATTTCAGAGTGGATTGTTTTAATAGGATGTCTTATTGTTATATGCATCGGAGGAAGTTTTTCAAACTCTCTCTTTTCCTTTAGGCGAGGTAAGAAAACCAAACCAACAAAAAATCTCAACATTGCTGCAATAAAGAAAGCGACAAAAAAAGGATTGAAACTAGGGAATTTTACATAACCAATCAGAAACCCGCCGATAAGAGAACCGACAAATGTTCCAATTCCAATTAATAAACTCGTATAAGCCAAACAAATTCCTCTATGCTCTGGTTTAACGCTGTCATAAGTAAACTTTGTATGAGCGATAATCAATGCTGCGTTGGCAACGCCTGTTATGAGTTGTGGTACGAGAAGAAGCAGTAAAGGGCTTTTAATAAAAATCCATAAAATTGGGTTTAGAGCAAAAAAGAAATTTGATATGTAAAGCGATTTTATGCTGCCAAAACGATCGCAAAATTTGCCCATCAAAGGAGAAAACAAAAGATAAGATATAGAAGAGCTGATTGTAATAGCGGTGAACATAACATAACTAAATTTCAATTCTTTAAGCATATAAACTGAGAAGAAAGGGCTTGCTACCATCAAGGCAAAATAGAAAGAGGCTAAATAAACAGAAAATTTTCCGTAAGTGTCAAATCTTTTTAAAAATGCAAAAAAAGAGAAATAAGAGCTTTTTTTTATTTTAATCTCTGGAGAATATTCTTTTCTTAGCAGTTTGTAAGAAAAAATTCTTGAAACAAATGCCAAACTGAAAAGCACACTAAAACCTATTAACGCTAATCCTTTTGTTTTGAAAGCATCAAGCAAAAAAGCCCCTAAAAGAATAGAGGTTATGGCTGTAATCTCTGTAATTTTATTTCTCGTGCTTGCATATCTCCCTCTATATTTTTCAGGAATTATGTCCCCCATCCAAGAAAACCATGCTGGAGCAAACACCCCGCCAAATGCAATAAATAAAGTGTAAAGTGTTATTAATGAATATAAGACATATCTGTCTAACAAATTTTTATACGCCAAAATTCCCAGCAGGGCAATAGGAATCAGTATTAACATCTGCAGCAGAACAAATTTAAGAACTATTTTTTTTCTAGAATGTTTTCTTATTAATCTGCTTCCGATAACTTCTGATATTGGCGAGATTAAACCAGCAACAGAGCTCAGTATTCCAATATGAAACGGATTTGCCTTCAAAGCCAAAGCAAAGGGGGTGATGTAAGTTGCCGTTAGCCCATTAGAAAAACTTGCTATTGAGCCTTCTTTAATATTTCTCTCTAATGTTTTTTGCTTTCCATGGATTACTCTTTTAGATTTTCCTTCAACGCTTTCTTCAACTTCCTTTATATTAAAAAAATTTTTTATCGGGTTTTTCATTCTCTTTTTATAGCTAAATATCTCGCGCTTTATAAATATAATATTTCTAACCTTATATGTAATATCCTATATTAATGTTACCTCGTGGTTTTAAGTTGCTCATTGTTTTTATTCTTATCTCTGCTTTTTCTGCTGGCGTTTTTCCTGTGGTAGAAAATGTTATGAAAATAAAGTCCATAAAATAAAGATATTTATGCCAATTAGAAAAAATGAAGAAATAGATAAAGATTACATTGAAAATCTATTCAAAAGTGCTGATAGTTGGAAGTTCCTTAAAAAGATAGTTGAAAATTGATTTTTTCCTTCGCTATTCGGGCAGGATTTACTTATCTGGCAAAGCCGGTTTTTTTTAATCTTTGATATTAAAGATTAAACTCTCATGTATTTAAATTTTATTATTAACTCTTTCTTTTGTGCTAATTTATTT
>CAYTKV010000087.1:3754-4049 GCA_964438545.1 Candidatus Woesearchaeota archaeon
CACTATTAATAGTATTAGCAAAAAATCCTAAATAATTTATATTATCATAGTATTGTTTCTACTTCATTTGATTTTTATATATAATATATAACCGAAAGATTTAAATATAAGTATATACTAGTCGTATATACAAATAGGATATGTTATAAAGGATACATAAAATGAAAGACGTATTTGATGCAAAAATTTTATGCAAAAATTGCGAGAAAGAGATGACTCCAATGACAATAGAAAAGCAGGGATTTAGATTAAGGGCTATGAAATGCGATAAATGCAACGAAAAAATTATTCACCC
>CAYTKV010000088.1:0-4037 GCA_964438545.1 Candidatus Woesearchaeota archaeon
TAGAAGAAACCGTTAGGTGTCTTGTATATGGCAATACCGAGGGAAGATGATTTAGGAAAAGTTTAAATAGTCTATATTTAAGAAAAAAATATGGAAAGAGAAACTGAAAACAAGTTAAGAAGTTATGAGGCTTACTTAGGTAATACTATGGAAGAACTTCGCAATACTATTGATTCTGGAAAATTTAGGCA
Source organism: Candidatus Woesearchaeota archaeon (assembly GCA_964438545.1). Classification (GTDB taxonomy): domain Archaea; phylum Nanobdellota; class Nanobdellia; order Pacearchaeales; family GW2011-AR1; genus UBA73. The sequence goes on from CAYTKV010000088.1 coordinate 192, forward strand.
CAGCACAAAAAGAATTGCTTAAAGAGGAATTGAAGCTCTTGAAGAAGCAAGAAACAAACTGTACGAATTTTTTCCAGAACTAAAAACTAAATCATCCCCGTAGAGACTTCGAGTAAGCTCTTTCCTATCTTTTTCATAATTATGAAAGAGATTGCGAGAAGAGGTTCTTAATTTAATTAAGCGTAATGCAAAAATAACCCAAAGCAAGCATTATGATAAATCCGAGAACATTCCATTATAAACGGAATGTTAACACGCCGATCTCCTTAGAAAAATTGTTAAAATAATTTGCTAATTTTGGAGAAATATCACAACAAGATGTGAAATCGTTTCGTTGCGATAATTGTTTCGTAAGCGAAGCAAATTAATTAGGCAATTTAGAAATAAGGATGATGGTATAGTCCACTCTATAACAAATAAATAAGTTATAGGTTAAGTACGTGAGACAGTTTGTTTGATATCTACTAGGCGCGTTATTGTCTGAGTGGAACAATCCCTGAGTACGAGAGGAACGGGGGTTGGGTGCCTCTGGTGAGCGGTTGTTACGAGCAGGCCGCATAGCTACGCACTAATGGATAAGTACTGAAAGCATCTAAGTACGAAGCCAACCGCAAGACGAGACAACTAAGGCCGTCAAAGAAGATGACGTTGATAGAGTTGCTGTGTAAGATCTAAGTCAACGAGGATTTAAGCACGCAACTACTAAAAGCCTCAATAAATTACCTTCTGATTAAGATACCTTCCTGCTTACGCTCATTTTTTTATTTGGCGTTTAGTGCAATTCGGCACCAACTTTTTAATAGATTATGGTGATTAGCTGAAATCCGGACTAAACTCTCTCCTTCATAACTATCTTGCCATCAGCACATGATAAATAATCACAAAATAACGTAGATAAATAATCACAAAAAGGTGATGTTAATAAGATAGTAAAAGTCCGCAATTTAGTTGTCTTGCATCATTTTTCTTATTTTTATCTAATATAAATCTGTAAATTCTTTGTTAAAGCCACAATCACTTAGATTATCAATAATAGCCCTTATAACCATGATAAGTGAGGTTTTTAGGAATTAATTAATGTTAGACAATACATGCAATCTAAAATGTTTTTTAAGGCGCATTAATGCATTATTTTTTGTTTAATGGTTTTGATTGGTGCTAAAACATAGCAATCACCTTTTTATTTTAGAAAATTAAAGCTGTGAATAACTTAAATTAAAGATATTTTTTAAGAGGTAATTAGCAAGGAAGACTAGAAAAAGAAGAACCAGAAGCAATCCAATTCTCACCAACTGAACAAGCAAGTTGTTCTGCAACTCTTTTAGATGCTTTATCTCTTATTTGGGTGTATGTATTAATTGTTTTTGTTGTAGAAGGTGCAATCTATTTTATTCACATAAAACAAAAAGGCAAAAATAGCCAACGTTAATAACTAATTTTCTTAAATTCTAAACCCTAGAATCTAATCCCGCTCAGAAGAAACAAGAAAATCCCTGTTGTCCCGGCTTTTTTTCCTAGAGGGCAAATCTATAAATTGTCTAAATGTTTTTCCTATCAGTTTACCATTGACAAAAATCTCGTAGGCTATGCCCTCTGGTTCATTTATCATTATTTCTAAATTTATCTTTTCTCCATTTCCATAAATAGTAATATCTCTTCCTATTCTATGATTACGAAGTTGAATATAGTTGGCATTTCTCGCATCAACACTAGTTTTACTGCGTCCATAATTGTCTATTTCAAATTTGTATTCCACACTCGGATTAAGAGCACAGCTAAAATTAAAACAGGAAGCTAACAAAGTGGTAATTCCAGAAAATTTTTTTCTCATAAAAATCTTAATTTTTTGTATGTTATAAACATTTATATTTGACCAAATATCTTTTTTCAATATCAAATAAATATACAAATTATTGTTAAATAACTTTATGTGCAAAAAATCCATTTTAACTGTGTAAAATTCTAAGATCCTTATCTATTATCGCTCTTTAATTCAAGACAAATAATTTATATCAAGCCAATGAAAAAATTACTAGCAAAATCAAAAAAACCTTGCTGAGAAAGCAGCTCTAAACTAAACCATATTATTGCCGCGAGTAAACCAAAAGAAACGAATGCAAAAAAAGCTCTTGCTTTTGATATTCCATGATTAATAGCTAATCCAAAAATGCTGAGAATAAAAGACCATAATATAGTAAGGGGCAAAAAGAACCAAAATAATAATATTGGTCCTGCTGAGTAGAACAAAGCTCTGTAAGTATCAGCATATGTTCCGACGCCTCCATAAAGTTTAACAAGCAAATGAAGTATTATACTGCAAAGCAAGCCAGCAATTGGGAGAAATAAATAAAATATTATTAGGAAAAGCACAACAAAGACAAGAGTTGCAATCAAAGTTCCAGAATCCAAGTAAGTCCATACTTCTTGAGGCACATTAAAACCTCTTGTCACAATTTCTTCTTTAATAATTTCAACAATTTCAACAACTTTGTCTAAACCTATCCCAAGTCCAAGTCCAATTATTGTAGAAATTGTCATTATCGGGAATAAACTCAAAACTAGCCAGAAATTTAATGCTCCGCCCATCCCCTCGTTTCGCGTATTTTCAAACAAAGCAACAGGACTAGCAATTGACTTTCCTATTTTTGTAAAAATTCCCCAACGCTCCTGGCTACTAAATCTATTAATAGGCCTTTCTCCTTCCTTAATCTTTAGTGTAGTTGCCTTATTACTCTCAGAAGGTGCTTCAATTCCAAACTGTTTATTAACTTCAGCAATAGCTTCATTAATATCGTATTCTGCGAAGCCTCCTTCTACTAATTTTTTCTTCAATAATTCAATTGAAAAACCTCTTCTTCTGCCCTCTAACAGATATTTAACAATATTCTGGTTCGCCATCTTTTATATAATATAAAATATATTATGTTTTTTATAGGTTGTGTTTTTATTAAGTAAAGTGGCTAAGCAATTCCGTAAGATTTAAAAGTAGTCTTTGTGAAGTATTTTCAAGAGTCGGATAGCTGGCTTACGGTGCAGTGTCATTAAATTGACAAGGACTAATAAAATAAGTTCTCTGCGCTGAGGAAGGTCCGGGCGTCATAAAATGCGACCTTTCGAAAGAGAGGATGTCGCGAGGCATAGCTCCGGAACAGAAACGCCACAGCTTTCCTCGAGCAATGAACTTTGTAGGAAGCTTTGAAAGGAAAGATATGATGAAACGGCCGTCTTCGCTGACGCAAGAGCCATAGCCGCTCGCTTAGACAGATGCCAGTACAGATTGTTTGTCTTCACAGACAAAATCTGACAGAACCCGGCCTATTTCCGACTCTTTTTTTATTATTTAAATTTCTCGAGGGATTATATCAACACTTCCGTTTGGAGTAACTTCAATATCATATTTTCTTTTTTGTAAATTCTCAACAAGGGCATTATAAGCTTCTCTGTAGCCTTCTTGAGGCAAGTCTATCTGACTTAATAGACTACTATCGCCAATCCTTATTAGGGCGATATACCTTTGACTTCCTCCTTCTCTAAATTCTAATAACTCGGTCTCTATATTAAAACCAGCATTCTTGACGCGGATAGTATCAACATCAAGACGGAATTTGTTTTTATGTATAGTTTTCAGTTTTCCCCCAATAATTTTTCTAAAAAATATGACCGGACACCACAAGGTTTATTACCCTGCAAAAGTCGTTCAATATCAATGCTTAATGTCATAATAAACATATAAGGAGAGAACTATTAAAATATTTATATAACGTGGAGCACATATAACATAGAACACCATAGAGTTTGTCGAATAATTATCCCAACCGAAAAATAGTTGAGGGCTAAACTCTTTAC
>CAYTKV010000089.1:0-1207 GCA_964438545.1 Candidatus Woesearchaeota archaeon
TTCAGGCGTTGAAACAGAAATTTTAGCCTCTGTTTCAGGGTTTTTTAATTCAATTGGAAAATCAATCATTAATATAGAAGCATTATCAATTCTGCGGGGCATAAATTCATTGGCAGCCTCTTTATCCAAAACAAGGCCATTAACCAGCTCGCTGTCTTCAATAGAATTTCCTCTCTGCTTTACAATCTTTATGGAATCCATATCTATATCCTTGCCAGAAGCAACCTGATCAATTCCAGTAACAATTAAATTAGCAAGATGCTCGCGATTGCTTTCAGCTCCTTTTCCAGTCATAGCAGTCATAGCAATTTGCTTCAAAATTTTCTTGTCATTAACAGGAATAGAAATCTCATGTAAAATAGACTTAGCCTTGTCAGAAGCAAGTTTGTATCCTTTAATTATCAAAGTAGGATGAATCTTCTTGTCAAGCAATCTTTCGGCATTTTCAAGTAATTTACCAGCACGCATTACAACAGTTGTAGTTCCATCTCCAACCTCGCTTTCCTGGGTCTTAGCTATTTCAGCAATCATCTTAGCAGCAGGATGATCAAGCTGAACTTCCTCAAGTATTGTAACTCCGTCATTAGTAACAATTATATTTCCAGTTGAATCAACAAGCATCTTATCCATCCCTTTAGGACCTAAAGTTGTTTTAACAATATCGGCAATTATCTTAGCAGCAAGTATATTATTGCGCTGTGCATCCTTGCCAATAGTGCGTGAAACATTTTCAGGAAGTATGTATATTGGTTGTTTATCAGCCATACCTAACTCCTAAAATCTGATGTTTTAAAGATTATTGTAGTCAAAAAATCAAAACAAAAATCACAAAACTCTGATAAGTTTGTTTGTAGTTTTGTGATTACAGTTGATAATCTCCATAATTGTAACTCCAATCTAAGATTGAAGATTTCAACTAGTATTTAAAAAGCATGAAAAATAATATTGATATGAAAGAAAGTTACGAGCAGGCAGGGGCATTAGTAATAGAATATTTTCATAGAATAGAGGAATTTAATGATAAATTAACAAGAAATAATGCAGGCGATATTCTTGCTGAATGTAGGTCAACTATGCGAGCCATAGATAAAGACCCAATTCTTAGAGCAGACATCTGGGTAAGAGAAGCAATGCTGCCCCGATTTAGAAGATTAGAAAAAAGAGCAGAAGAATTGCTCTCCCATTCATATACAAATTCTAATTAAAA
>CAYTKV010000089.1:1217-4024 GCA_964438545.1 Candidatus Woesearchaeota archaeon
CCTCAATAATAAGTTTTGAATATCTTAAAAAAACAATAGAATATTGCAGAAATTTTGGTAGAGAGGTATGGGAAAGAAATGAAACAAACCCCGGAGCAAGGCTGATTAATTGCCATTTTGCAAGACGTTCATTAGTAAGAGATAAAGATTTAAGCCCAAGGGATAAAGAAGAAATGGAAAAGGTAATAGATTATTTTGAAACTCTGGCTCATGAAAGATTACAGGCAGGATTTGGATTAACTTATGGGTTATAAGTTAATTTTAAATATCTAAACTATTTAAGAAAAACATGAAAAAGACATTCTGGATAGGTTTAGCAACAATAATTGTTGTAGCCATAATTCTATATCTAACATTCACAAAAGCAAGCCCATACGATGAATTTGCTCAATGTCTAACAGATTCAGGAACTAAAATGTACGGGGCATATTGGTGCCCTCATTGTCAGGCTCAAAAGAAACTCTTCGGAAGCAGTTGGGATAAAGTTAATTATGTTGAATGTGCAACCCCTGGAAGCGACCAGCAAAAATCAGTGTGCAACGCAGCCGGAATAAAAGGCTATCCAACTTGGGTATTTGGAGATGGAAAAACCCTCTCTGGAGAACTTTCATTGGAGCAATTAAGCACATTCACATCTTGTGAGTTGCCTGTGTAAGAATAAAATAGTTTTATATAACCAATAAATTCTAAAATATTAGGGGCCCATGGTTCAATGGTAGAATATTCGAATGGCATTCGAATGGTTCGAGTTCGATTCTCGATGGGTCCATGAAAGAATCGAAATATAATTTTATTTCTCTTCAGTTTCAATCTCGTAAAGTTGCCGTTGTTGTGAGTCCATTTCTTCTTTCATCAAGCATACGTTGAGCTGCATCCCTTAGATTTCTAGATTCTAATGCTTTCCTGCCTGAATAAGCTGCCTCATAAATTAAAGTAGCTAATAAAGAAGGAAGCCCTACATAAATAGCAGGAATATATGAATATTCTTTAAGAGAAGGAATTAAATCTGCTATTGGTGCACTAAAAAAAGATACAAAAAATGTTGTGAAACCAGAGCCTAAAATAATATCATTAACATCCAATATGAGCTGCCTGCCTTTCTTGTCTAACCATAGTGTAAACCTTATTTGTGAAATTATATACTTTTCTATCAAGTGTTAAATATTCAATGGCATACAAATAATTAGCATTGCTATGCGGAAAAGTTTTTATACATCAATTATTAAATAAAGATATGAAAAATATTGGCAATGTAAAAGAAAAAATTCTTAGCTATATAAGAAATGAAGGCTCGCAGTCAAACGTTCAAATTCAAATAGGAATGGGTTTTTCAAGACTCCAAACAGAAGAAGGATTAACTATTCTTGTTAATGAAGGAAGAGTAATAAAAAAAGATCTGCCAAAAGGTCTTCAACAATTACAGTCTTTTGATGATGAAGGCAACCCACAATTATTTTGGTATGAGCTTGTTAAGAGCAAGTCTCCAGAAAGAATAGTATATACTATTTAATTATGGATAATTCTATTGATTAGAATACTTTTTCATAATTGTACAGATAGATAATTCTGATAATTGGGATAAAATTTGTTCAGAATTATCTATAATTTTAACTTTCTTACTTCAAGAAGCGAATCAAGAACAACATCAGCTATACCAAGTCCAGATCTTCTTCCTATTAATTCCATTTGTCTATTAGCTATTTTTAATGCATTATCCTCATTATTTGCTCTGAATCTATAGCATAAGACCTTAGTTTCTCCCCAAATTTTATATAGTGTTTAAACCTTTAATATATGGGAGGTGAAGAATGAATAAAAAAGAGATAAATTTCTTGAAGAAGTTTTATAAAAAAGAAAGCGATGCGAAGGTTGCTCTTCGCATTCTTATGGTGCTTCATACAAAAAAAGGTGAATCTTCATGGAAAGTAGGGGAAAAATTACAGTGCGACCATAAAGCAGTGCTTACATGGAAAAATAGATATGAAAAATTGGGGATTGATGGACTTAGAACAAAGCCAAGAAGTGGCAAGCCAAAGCTTATTTCTCAACGACAAGAAGAAAAGTTAAAAAGTAAAATATTGATTGAAGACTCAGCAAAACCATGGACTACTAAAAGAGTTTGTGAAATGATAAAAAGAGAAACTGGAATAATTTATACGCAACGACATGTGCAGCGAATGCTGCACAAATGGAATTTTGCTCTGCTCGTGCCAAGACCAACTTTCTGGCAAAGAGCTTCTGGAGAGGAAATAAAAAGATTTTGGAAAAAAAATACTTTATTACAAGAGGAAATATCCTAATTTTAATCTTTTATGCGAAGATGAGTCAACATTCTTGTATGATTCAATATCAAGAAAAGTTTGGGTACAAAAAGGTAGTAAACCACGACGGACAGTTACAGGACTGCATGCAAAGACCCATATCTTTGGTTTCTTGTCGCAAGACAAGAAAAAAATGTTTATGTCAAGCAATAAAATTAATGCAAAACAATTTTTGAAAGCAATATACAAGATTAAATCAAGGTTTAAGAAAATAGTTTTGATATTGGATAGTGCGCCATGGCATAAGAAGTCAAAGAAAGTTCAAGCATATTTTAAGAAAAATAGACGAGAAATAAAGATAATTTGGCTTCCAATGGGTTGTCCTGAAATGAATCCTGTTGAGGAATGCTGGAGACAGGCAAAGATTGAAGTGAATGGTGGAAGAGTGCATGAAAATTTTGAGAAGATGAATGAAGAATTAAAGCATTTTTTGAAGTATCATGAATTCAAACAAGATATGGGGAGATATTTGTGTCCTTAGCTATA
>CAYTKV010000090.1:0-3959 GCA_964438545.1 Candidatus Woesearchaeota archaeon
TATTGACAAGCCTAAAAATTAGATTTTCTGGGTTTTTCCAAACTCTCTATATTTTAATCTGCAACAAATACGAACATTACTTGTAATTCTGATTTATCTTAGATATTACTCTTTTTGCATAGCTTGGAGTAGTTTGTTGCAGAAAATGCCAGAATTCCTTAACTTAAAAATCATATCATTTTAATAAAACAATGTTTATAAGTCAGGCTAAAAATTAAAATTAATGCAAGAAAGGACAATTGCTTGTAACAGAACAGTCATTGATCATCTTGAAAATGATCCAAAGCCATTTGTAAGCTTTGAGATAATACCCCCGGAAAGAGGCGGAAGATTATCAGAACTTGAAAAGGTAGTTTCAGAATTAGCTTCATATAATCCCCCCTATATTGACGTCACTTCTCATCCTTCAGAAGCAATTTATAAAAAAACTCCGGCAGGAATAGTAAGAAAAGATACCAGGAAAAGACCCGGCACATTAGGAATCTGTACTCTTATCCAACACAAATATAAAATCGATGCCGTGCCCCATGTGTTATGCAACGGTTTCACAAGAGAAGAAACAGAAGATTTTCTAATTGAATTGTCTTTTGCAGAAATTAGAAATGTATTGGCCATACAAGGCGATAGTCCGGCTTATCAAAAAGAAATCAGCAAAGACAGAACAGTTAATAGATATGCTTCTAATTTAGTTGAGCAAATAGTAAGTATGAACAATGGAAGATATTTAGATGAAGAATTGCAGGAGGCAGAGAGAACTAATTTTCATGTTGGTGTTGCGTGTTATCCTGAAAAGCATTTCCAAGCACCGAATTTAACATGGGACATAAGAAATCTTAAAAGAAAACTAGATGCAGGAGCATCTTATGCAGTGACTCAAATGTTTTTTGATAACTTTAAATATTATGAGTTTGATAGGAGATGCAAAGAAATTGGTATTGGCAAGCCAATAATCCCAGGCTTAAAAATATTAGATTCAAAAAAACAACTTACCTCACTTCCTGCAAGATTTCATTGCACTATTCCTATAGAATTAACCGACAAAGTTGAAAATGCCAAAGCCGAAGAAGTTGAAAATATAGGAGTAGAATGGGCTTATTCACAGATAAAAGATTTGTTTGATAAAGAAGTTCCTTCGGTTCATCTTTATGTTATGCAAAAAATGTCTCCTGTAAGAAAGTTAATGGAAAAATTAAGAATAGAATTTAGCTAAAATTACAAACTGAAAATCTTTCATTACAATTTAAAATGTTTCATGAGCTCTTTCAGATTACTAATTATAAATCTTTATATATCTAATTTATTTATTCAATACATGATAAAAAGAGGCTCTAAAAAAGCGCAAGGAATATTCGGATTGCCATTTGAAACAATCTTTTCCATTATTATAATCATAGCGATTATTTCAGTTGCAACTTACGCAATAATTTATTTTCTTAGCTGGAACAGATGCACAAAAGTTGGATTATTTTTTGATTCTTTACAAGATGAGGTTAATAGAGCATGGAGCTCTAGCAAATACATCAATGAGTTTGATGCGGGATTACCTTCTTCTATAGATGAAGTTTGTTTTGGAAATTTAGATAACTCAGAGAGAAGATTTATAGGCTATTATCCGGTCAGAAATGCAAATGTATTTCTTTACCCCCCTGAAAATTCCTGTGACGGAAAGCTTTTTTCTTATAGGTTAGAACATGTCCAAATTAATGATTTTTTTTGTGTTCAAGTTAGTGATGAAAAAATCTCAATAAAACTTGAAAAGGATATAACAGACGCTCGTGTGAAAATTGCTTCATTAAACTAGGAAAATGAAAAATAAAAAGGCTTTTGAGTTTAGTTTTGGCTGGTTGTTTGCAATCTTAGTCGGAGCATTTATTTTATTTTTAGCAATTTTTGCTGTTTCAAGATTTATTAAAACTGGCGAGTTTGAGACTGGAACAGTTTCCGCAAAACAAATTGGAATTTTGTTTACGCCTGTTGAAACAGGAATAGAGCAAGCAAAACTTGAGGTTATTTCTGTTAGGAAAGAGACAAAAATTTTTAACGATTGCGTTTCTCCAACAAGGTTTGAGCCATTTGGCTCTCAAAAGATTAGTGCAAACGTTCAATTAGGCATAGGAAGTGAAAATTCAATAGAAGGAGCCCAAAGCACTTTTAGAAACAAATACCTATTCTCTTCAAAAGAAAGCAATGCAAAAAAAGAATTTTACTTGTTTTCCATGCCATTTTATTTTCCCTTTAAATTAGCAGATTTGATAATTCTTTTCGGTGACAAAGAAAAATACTGCTTTATTTTTGATAGGAGTCCAATAGGAACAGAGAGAAAGCTAAAAATGGAAATAGAAAAATTAAACCCAAAAAATGTTTTTAATGCCTCTTCTGCGAACTTTAATGAGGCATGCCCTCAAGAAAGCAAGATAGTCTGTTTTTCTGGCAGTTGCGACAGGGCTGCTGAAATAGCAAGCGACATTATTATCTCTCCAAATTCAGGAGCTGTTGAGCACAAGAGAGAAAGGAAAATAATCTATTACACAGAATCAAGCGAAAGAGAGAACGAAATTCCCTTGCTTTTTGCAGCAATATTCTCTAATCCGGATATTTACGAATGTCAATTAAAAAGAATCATAAAAGGCAGGGCTGTTCAGTTGGCTGAGTTATACGAAGCGAAATCAGACTATCTCACAGCTAAAGGTTGCAGCTCGGCTCCTGTCTTGCCGAGTTCTCTCCAAAGCTACAAAACAGCAGCTTCATCTTTTGAAAAATCTCAAGACTTACTAAACATAAAAACTTTTACACAATCTTTAGAGGAAAAAAATGCGTTACTCAACTGCAGGCTTTTCTAAGAGAAGCCAGATGAAAATACAGCAAATGGCATTTGTCTTAGTGGCAATCATGATTTTTTTTGGCTTTGTAGCTTTAATTTATTTTTCCTTAACTCTCACAAACATAAGCAGAATATCACAACAATTGCGGGATAATGAAGCCAGAGAAATAGTAAACACAATTTCAAGTTCTCCAGAACTAGCGTTTACTTCAGCAGGAGATTGTTCTTTCTGCATAGACTTAGAAAAAGTTATTTTGTTAAAGGAAGACCAAGATTACAAAAAATTCTGGAACCTTGATTATTTAATGATAGAAAGAGTTTATCCTTCTATTGACGGCGAAATAGAGTGCACAAGAGCTGATTTGCAAGGATCTAAGCTTGAGTGTAATCAGATAACTATAATTCAATCAACCGGAACAATAGCGGCAAAGAAAGCGTTTGTTACATTAGTAAGATATGACTCAGAAATAAAAAATTTTAGGTATGAATTAGGAAGAATTCACGCATCCGGAAAGAATTTAGGTTAAAATGACAAAAAACAAAAAAGCACAAGAAGAGATGGTAGGATTTGTCTTGATAATGCTAGTTGTTGCAGTGATTTTTCTTGTTTTTTTAGGCATATTTGTTAGGCAAGGCAGGCAAGAGAAAATTGACAGCACAGAAGTGTCTCAGTTTCTTAATGCACTAACAAAACACACTTCAGAATGCACCTTTACAGGATACTCGTATGAAAATTTAGGCGAACTTTTTGACGAGTGCAGAAAAAACAGACAGTGCGATTCTGGCAAGACATGCGATATACTCAAAGACGCCCTAAATGAAATGATAAATGCAAGTTGGGTTTTTAGCAATGATAGTTTTTACAAAGGATATGCTTTTAGAGCAGTTTATGATGAAAATATACATGATGATATTTCCCCAACCGAACTTCCTTTTAGCCCTCTAGAGTCAGGAGCTTGCGAAGGAGCTATAGTAGGAGCAGACTTGCCAATAGCAAACGATATTACAATATCTTTGGATTTATGCTTATGATTAAATAAATGTGAATTAGTGGAAATCCACACCAACTTTTTAACAGATTATGGTGATTAGTCGAAATCCAGACTAAACTCTCTCCTTCATAACTATAACGCAGAAC
>CAYTKV010000091.1:0-3934 GCA_964438545.1 Candidatus Woesearchaeota archaeon
TTTCGAATATAAGAGCAAATTCTTGCGATGCTGATAGTGTTTGTGAAGTAGCTAAAACTGTATCCACAAAAGCAGGAACTGGAAGCAATCTAATTTTAACTTCTGATTCAAAAAAAGTGTTTCTTGATGCGGCTCTTGAGCCAGCAGCGGAAAAATTAACTATTGATGGGAGTATAACACTAAGAGACCTTACTCTAGAGCAACGAGAAAGAGTGATTATAGGCAGGGATGGTCGTATCTCAACTGCGCCAGGTGTTTCCATACTGCTTAGTCCAGCTAGTGGTATAGTTGATATTGATTCAAGTCTTATTGTAGGAGGTAAATTTTTCATAGCAAGTCTAGCCAATACCGCTAATCAAACAATGAATGCTTATGCTTGTATAGACTCTACAGGAAAACTATTCAGAAGCGAAGTACCGTGTGCGTGATAAAGTATCATCTTCATTGAGCTAAACCAATAATTTTCTTTTTCTTTTTTCTTATTTTTGATTAAAAACAATAATTTTAAGTATCAGAAAGGTTTAAATTAATATTACTCGTTAATAACTGAGAATGAGCAACGAAGTTAGCAAAATAAAATCAAAGGTTTTTAAAATACTGAAGAAAAATGGAGTGGTTAGAGCAGGTATTTTCGGTAGCTATGCAAGGAACAAACAAAAAAAGAATAGCGATATTGATATTTTAATTGAAGTAAAAGGAAAGAAATTTAGTCTACTTGACTTAATTGGTTTAGAGATGAAACTTGAAAAATTATTAAAAAGAAAAGTTGATTTACTAACTTATAAAGGACTTAATCATCTTCTAAGAGATAGAATATTAAGCGAGGAGGTAAGAATCATATGAAAAAAGATCCTTTGATATTCATTAAACATATTTTAGAGAGTATAGAAAAAATAGGATTGTTTTGTAAGGATTTCACTAAGGATAAATTAAAGAAAGACGATTTAAGGCAGAGCGCTATTGTTAGAGAATTAGAAGTTATTGGTGAAGCTGTCAAAAATCTACCAAAAGCTTTTAGAGAAAGATATCGCAATATAGAATGGAAAAAATTGGCTGGATTAAGAGATAAACTTATTCATCATTATTTTGGAATAGATTTAGATATTATTTGGGAAGTGCTTGAGAAAGATCTTCCCAAATTAAAGAAGAATATTATTTTTATACTTTCAAAGGAAAAGAACAGATTAAAGTAAGAAGCCACTATTTTAAAGAATGTTTAGAAGTAATTGCAAGAAAAGTTGCTGTTCTTATTTTTATCTTTTCTATTTTCCAACCTTTTCCTTGATTTCGTGAAAAGCCTCTGTCCAATGAACTCTTCTTTTGTCTCTTTTTAAATTTAAAGCATTTTTTCTGCACTTGCTTGAGCAAAAATAAGCTATTGTTCCTGTATTCTTGATTAAATGCAAGCCTCTGAATGGTTTTTCATCTTTTCCACAGAAACTGCATTTTACCATTTTAGAACCTCCACGCAAAACCAGCTATATCCTCTTCATAATCTACAAATTTCCTTGTTATTGTTCCGTCATCTCTTCTAAAAATTCTTTCTGTTTCAGCAGATATTGTCTCAATACCAGACCTACCATGAAGATTTTTTTCAACAAAAGCGCGATTAATTTCCAACCATTCATCTTGTCTTTCTAATTTATTTAATATCATTTTAAGTACTCCTTCCCTTGGGACCTTTAATTCGCCTTGCTTCTATTTCTGTTTCTCTTAATGTTACCAAATCTCCGACTCTCAATGGACCTTTGACATTTCTTCTCATGCCCCTTCCTTTATTTCTTCCTTCTAAAATTTTAACTTTTGCCTGCGTTACTTCGCCTCTTGCCCCTGTTTTGCCTAAAAATTGCTCTACCAAAGCATTCACAGCTTCTCCTTGCGAAACTTTTCCAATAGCGTCTCCTTCGGTTGTTCTATCTTTGATTCTCTGTTTTTTTGAGCCCATTTTGTCAATTATTCTTATTTATTTTTATTTGGATTTCAATTGAGATATTTCATTGGCTGTGTCCCCTGCCTCGATAATGGCAACAGAAGCCGCGCTTACTGGAATACCTGCAGCAATCCCTAATTTTTGTTTTGAATCAACCTCAATACAAGGAATTTCTTTTTCTCTGCACAAAAGAGGCAAATGAACTACTATTTCCTTTGGCTGTGCATCTTTTGCATAAAACACGGCTTTCGCCTTTCCGCGCTCTATAGCTTTAGTAACTTCATTTGTCCCTTTCTCTATTTTTCCTGTTTTTCTTGCCTTTTCCACAAGACTATAAAAGTCCATCGCAACCTCCTATCATTGGTTATAATAAATTGAAATTCTTCATTTTTAAATGTTTTTACTTTGAGACACTGTCACCTTAACGTCACTTTGTCCAAAATCTTATATTTGACATTTTTGAATCAGATAAATTTCTAGTTAGTCATAATAATTGCTTAATTTGTTGTCAACATTAATTTATCAAATATAAATATTTAGGTGATTAGCCGAAATCCGCACTAACTTTTTGGTAGACTGCTAATAATAGCCCTTGTAACCCCAATAAATAAGGCTTTTAGGAATTAATTAATGTCTGAATTGCATGTAATCTAAAATTGTTTTTTAGGTCGTGTTAGAGCATTATTTCTTACTTTGAAGATTTGATTGGTCAAAAAAGTACTCGATCACCAAATATTAATAAATCGGCATTTCTAACTGCAAGCAAATAATTAAATGATGAAGTAATCTTATGACTATCCTAAACAAATCATCCCTGCAAAAAATAGAAAACATTATAATCTTATTTTATTTGTTTTAGAAATGGAAAAAAGAGTCAAGGTTTTTGTTACATTTCTAGCTCTAGTCTTAATTGTTTCTGCATTATACTTCTTCACCGACTGGTTTTCTAAAGTCACAGGATATTTTTCAGGAGAAAGTGAAAAAGAGAAAATTGTTAAATGCCTGAATGGCAAAGGCGCTGAATTTTACGGAACTGCTTTTTGTGCAGAATGCGAGAAAGAAAAAAAAGAACTTGGAGAAAGTTTCAATTCAATTAAATATGTGGAATGCGGAAGAGACAAATCTTTATGCCCAAATATAAGATCAATTCCGGCATGGTACATTGATAAAAATATTTACTATGGATTTAAAAACTTGACAGAGCTGAAAGAAATTTCAGGATGCTAGGCTATTCCTTTCCATTTCCTTTCATATATCCCCAGACTTATAGTATAAACTAAGGCGCTAATGACGCTCAGAGACATATCAATCATTGTGTCATCAAGCCTATCGAGTAGTAAACCATAGGCCTGAAAGCTAGTTAAATCTCTAATAAAAACTCCTTGCAATTTAAAATCAAAAAAATAATCAAGTAAATATTCTCCTATTTCTAATAATGCAACAGAACCAGCTATAATGAAAAAGACAAAAACTAATTTCCATTTTAGTTTTAAGTCTAGTCTTTTCACCATATGAAAAAGTATTGAACCATACATCATTGGCATAATCAAATGTTGAATCTTGTCATAGTTTGCATAAGTTGTATAAAAAGGACTTAACACAAAAGAAGACACAGCAATTATCACGATAAAGAAATAGTGCCTCCTCTCAAAATTCACATCAAACAAGTGATCTACAATGTAAAAAACAAATAATAGAGAAATAGCCGAAAGAGTCCTAACAAGAAAAAAAGCATTCTTAAAAGCATAGAGAAAAATAAGAATTAGTATCGAGACTGCCAAAATAACTCTTCTTTTTTTTTTATAAATTCTGTATAACTCTTTTTCTTCCATGGAATGAATAATTTGTTGCTAATATGAAGCAAAATTAACTTTTAAATTTTTACTAATCAAATATAAAGCAATAATCATCATTTTCGGCAGATAAATTGGATTTGATATTAGTTTCTACTTAGATGATATGAGAATTCTAAAAGAAAAATAGTTCAAAGCCAGAGGCTTTGAA
>CAYTKV010000092.1:0-3848 GCA_964438545.1 Candidatus Woesearchaeota archaeon
TGACAATCGCGGCTAAAGAAATTAAGATAATCAATATTGTAGTTACTATATCGCTCAGGCCTCTTTTTTTTAATTCAATCATATCTTATAATTAGCACTTTGGGGTTTAAAAAGGTTACTTTTGTCCTAGTTTTTTGAAGCTACGACGATATCTTTCAATTACAACTTTAAAAATTGCTCAATCATCTCAATTGCAGAGGAATATTATTAATTGAGTCATATAATTATATCGAAGGTAAATTAAACATATTTGGCTATTCTTGAAAACTAACATCTTAAAATTCAAGGAGTTTTACTTCATAAAGGTAAGTAGATACTTTTGTCCACTCTATAACATCACATTTCTTTTGATAAATAAATTATCATGACCTTTTTCTATTTAATCTTCAATATTTCTAATAATTAATAAACAAAAATCACAATAAAACAGTGTAAAGATGTTGCATTAAGAGGTTTACTTTACATTTTTGTTAAGAAATCACTACATTGCTTCTACTTTGTTCATAAAATTTGAAATTCCTTCTATGTGCGATAAGCCGGCTTTAATCAAAATTCCTCTTAGATTTGAATCCAATCTTACTCCCAATTCTTGCAAAATTGGCTTTATTAACATGTAAAGTTTTTTTCCTTTTTTGTCTAGGTCAGTTAAAATGCATACTCTATCTTTTTTTCCTATTTTTTCTCTTATTTGTTCAATTCTTTCTCTTAATGAAACAGAATTTTTATGGATTTCATAAACTTTTTCAAAACCAAAATGTTTCAATGTTTGCATATCTTTTTTTCCCTCCACCAAAATTACATAGTCCTTGTATCTTTCTATCTCTTGTTTTAAACTTTGATTGAATTTCATATTTAAAACCTCGATGGCTTTTTAGAAGCTTTGGGACAAAAAGTGCATAGCCGTTTTCCTTTGAATTTTTTCTCACAAATCCAATATTCTGAATTTTTGTCTAGGTTTATAACCGAATCAAGTGTTTTTGATATATTGTTTAAACTCCAGAATTCCACTCGTCTATTGACGAGTGGTCGGATAACCTCTCGTGGAATTCTGGCAGTGCTCAAGACACCAAGAATTCTTACAGTTGAATTCTTGGGTGCGCTCAAGAATCTTTGATTCTTGACGACCACACGAAGTATCTGTGATGGGTGGTTCTTGACATTTACCTTTTTCTTTTTGTTTAGTAAAGAGATTATCCAAATTTCCTTTCTATTTTTTTCAATAGGAATTATTCTTGAAAACCACAATTCTTCTTTTCTTTTTGTGATTTCATTTATTTTCTCTAATATTTCTTTTGTTTCGTTCATTTTACTTTTTCATATCAGCAGGCAAAATGGCCCCGACGGACTTCGTGACAAAAAGTTTCAAAGTTGGGTAACAGAGTGTTTTTATGAGGTAATATGGCTTATTATTAAACTAGGGAGTTAAACCACCGCGAACAATAGCTTCAATGACGATTGTTAAGATAATCAAAATAGCAACACATAGAAAAATATAAGAAACAATCTTCTCATTCTTTCCTTCTTTTCTTAGAAAATATTGGATTAAAAATCCTATTAGGACATATAAGATTACATTAATAAAAATTGCAGAAGCTAAATTTCTTAAAATACTCCCAAATATTAAACCCGCCGGGCCCGCTCCAACTATTCCTGCCACATAGCTAACCAATCCATATATTCCTACTGGGATAGTAAATAGGCCAAAAAGAAGCCCACTGATTAATCCTCTCTTATAGCTCGTTGTTCCCATTAAACCTTTTAACAAACATACATTTTTAAACTTTCTTATTATAAGCTTCTTATGGACTTTACAGCAATAATAGAAAAAGATGAAGATATGTATATAGCAAGATGTAGCGAAGTAGGAACAGTTAGCCAGGGATCTACGGTAGAAGAGGCTGTGGAAAATCTAAAGGAAGCAACCGAACTTTATTTAGAAGAGTTTCCCATTAAGAGAAAAATTAAACCACTACTAACTTTCTTTGAAGTAGAAGATGCCCAAACTCAAAAAAATATCGGGTAAACAGTGCATAAAAATTCTTTGCAATAGGTTTGGATTTAGAGTTATAAGACAAAGAGGAAGCCATGTAATTCTGAATAAAGAATTGCCATCTGGGAAGATAGGAACAGTTGTGCCGATGCATAGAGAGCTAAAAGTTGGCACATTAAAAGGTGTTTTGAAACTAGCAAAAATTGAAGAAGACGGATTTGCAGAATATCAATAACTTACCTTATACAGAAACAATTATACTAATGGCCCCGACGGGATTTGAACCCGCGACACCCACGTTAAGAGCGTGGTGCTCTGGCCGGACTGAGCTACGAGGCCCAATTTAAACAGCAAGAAATTGTTTAAAAAGATTCTTATTTGATTTTGTTTAATGAAGTTATTTTTCTAATAAGAAATAGCAATATCTTTAGAGTTCATAAAATATCAAAATTATTTTAAGATGAAAGGCTTATTTGAAATCTTCAAATTACTATGTCTATCAAATCAAGAAAGAAACCATGATCACCTATAAACTCTCCAGGCGTGTTTGCATTTTGTGCATTTATAAAACTTGGTTTCTGACTCGTCGCTGGATCTAGTTTGCTGTGTCCAGAAGTAGCATTTTTTGTTCTTGCATTTGGGGCACCTCATCTCAATGACAGGGTAAACATTATCCTCTTTTTTAATAACAGCAACTCTTTTCTTCTCTCCTATATTCTCAGAAGATTTAATAGTTAGTTTTTTCTTCGGTTTAAAACCGCACCTAGGGCAAACTGCCTTTCCTTCACTGATTGCTATAATGCTCCCGCATCTCTCACAAAATTCCATTGAAACCTTTTTTAAGCTCACTTAAGGAATAGCGATATTTATATTTATGTATAATTATAGAGTAGTCTTTTTCAGTTACAAAAACCTCTTTGGTCGGCTGACTTCAAGAGTTCAAAGAAAATAAGCTTTATCCATCCAAGTAGAGGTATTTTAAAAACAGCCTTGCCTATTATTCTTTCCTCTGGGATCGAAGTTTCGTCTATTCTTTTTATGTTGTTATCCAGACTAAGTTGCTCTGGATTGTTGTCACCCTTTGTTGATATTGGATTCTTGGAAACTGCTCTGTGAATTATAGGGTTTTTTGCAATTGCTTCAGGGTTTGGGTCAAATATGACTATATCTCCAACTTTATATTCTGACCTTCCCCAGACAAAGATTATGTCGCCTTTATTGACACCATTCTTATAAGCAAAGTACTCAAATTCACTCTTGGTTATTCCTTTTAGTTCATACCATTCGGCATTTTTATCCCACCAACCATCAAATCTAGAATCATGATACATTGAGCAAGACTCAACGACAACCAAAGGCAAGGAACTTGAGGTTATAAAAGAAAGCGCAGGAAAAATGACAAATTTAATTAACAAAACTACCAAAATCAAAGAAACAAGCCATGACTGCCAACTATCTTTTTTTAAAAAACTCCAAAACTCTTTAATTGGATTATTCATAAATTAGTAAGAAAACTAGTATTTTTAAATTATGGGGCTTATGATATTATCTATTTAAAGTCATTTGGATTAAATTTGATAATAAGTAAGATATTCAAAAAGCTACAACATAACGCAATTTTTAAAAAAATTTAATCACCGACAACAAAAGCCATTTTACTACCTTATTTATTTTTGAGAATTATTGATGATATTATTAATTATATAATTTTATTGCTGTTGCATGCATTTTTTATTAACAAGCAAGAAATCATATTTTGAGGGTCTTTCAAAACCATCTATCATTTAATTCGATATTTTGTTAAGGTGATTAGCCGAAATCCAGACTAAACTCTCTCCTTCATAACTATCTTGCCATC
>CAYTKV010000093.1:0-3847 GCA_964438545.1 Candidatus Woesearchaeota archaeon
ATTTGATAATAAATAAGATATTCAAAAAGCTACAACAATGAAATTGCTTGATTAGTTGTTATTTTATATTCGATATTTTGATTATTAATTAATATTTATTAGCCTTCAACTAAAAAACCATGGCAATTATTTTTGCCTAACTGACGATAAGTTTACAATATCTCAAAAAAGAAAATCATTAAAATTGTAGAATTCAGTTATATGAATGCAATTTAAAGCAAAAAGAGGACTTAGTAATATTGTTTCTGCAACAATGCTTATTGTTTTAGGAGTTGCAGCGGTCGCCATTCTTTCTGCTATTGTTATTGAATTTACTAGAGGTAAGCTTGCGGACATCGAAGAAGAGCTTGAATTGTTTACCCCGGAATACGAAGAGCCAGAAAATGTGACGCAGAGTTCAGATAATTCTACAGAGGATGATGAAGTTATCGCAGAGATTAATTTAACACGTTGTGGCAATGGGATTTTTGAGATAGACAATAATGAGCAATGTGATGACGGCAATAGAATTGACGGAGATGGTTGTAGTTCAATTTGTACTTTATCGCAATGTGTAAATGATTTGAATGGTTTTGTTTGCAATCTTACCGAATACTGCCCAGGAAATTCTTTGTCTGCCGCAGACAGCAACAGATGTTGCAGCGTTTCTTGCGAAGTTGTTGACAGGTGTGAAGAGTGTGGCACAGGCTTATTCAATGTTTGCGATAGAGCAGAATGTGAAGCACTAACAGAGCAATGTTATTTTGTTGACAATACTTTAATAAATGAATGTAAAAACTGCATTAATAATGGAACATTAATTAGTTGTGAAGATTATGGAAATGAGCAAGAAAGTTGCGAAACTGATACTTGTAATATTGGAAATTGTTCGTGGGATGGCGCTGTTTGCATAACTTTTATGCCTGTTTGCGGGAATGGTGCTTTAGAGCCTGGAGAAGAATGTGACGACGGCAATACTAGAAGCGGAGATGGCTGTAATTTAGTCTGCAGAATAGAAATTTGTGGAAATGGAAGGCAGGATATAGGAGAAGAATGTGACGACGCGAACACAATAAACGGAGATGGTTGCTCAAGTGAATGTCAATGGGAAGAGATTTGTGGGGATGGCATTTGTGCTCCAAGCGAAAATTCCACAACGTGTGCGGGAGATTGCCAGCCTCCTTGTTTCTTGCCTGACACAGAAATATTAACTCTAGGACAAAGTATAATGATACAAGACATCAAAGAAGGGGATATAATCATGAGCTATAATGAATTAACAGGAGAACTGGAAGAAACTAGAGTTATAAAAACATTCTCTCATACGACAAATTCTTACTTAGTGATAAACAATGAATTAAAGGTAACTTCTAATCATCTGATGTTCATCAACTGGCGATGGATGGAGATAGGGAAAGCTAATATTGGAGATAAATTAATTAAATATAATGGAGAAGAAGAGATTATAACCTCTATAGAAAAAGTTAACGAAAGAGTTAAGGTCTATAACCTAGAAGTTGATAAAAATAATAATTATTACGCAGATAGCTATCTTGCGCACAATAAAATACCAGGTGGAGGTTATTGTGGTGATGGTGAATGTTTTCTGGATGAAGATGATGAAAGAGAAGACTGTTGGAATTGTCTTCCAGATTGTCCATTTTGTTATCCTTGATTATTCACAAATATTTTTAAAAAGTCTTTATTATTAATTATAATGAAATATGAATTTTTAGAGCACACAGCGGACATAAAATTCAGGGCATATGGAAAAACTTTAGACGAAGCTTTCGAAAGTGCTGTTTTAGCTGTTTCAGATTATTTGTCAAAAGGAGAAAAAATCAAATCTAGAAAAGGAAAAATAATTAATGTCAAGGGAGACGATAAAGAAAATCTTTTGTATAATTTTTTAGAAGAAATCATTTATTTACTCGATGCTGAAAATTTTGTTGTGAAGAGCGCAGAAGTCACCATAAGAGGCAACAATTTAAGAGCAGAGCTTTATGGAGACGATGTTTCGAATTATTCTGGCTTGGATTATATAAAGGCTGTTACATATGCCGAGATGTATATCAAAAAAACAGACAAAGGCTGGGAATTGCAAGTTGTGATGGATATTTAGCTCAAATCCGCCGGAAACACCTTTTTATAAATTTCTTTAAATCTCAGAATTTCATTTATTATCTAATTTTTTGCTATTTGATTATTGTTTTTTATATTGACGACCCTCTTTAACGCAACAAAACCATCACATAGTAGTTTTTATATATTACTAATGATTTAAATTTATATGGCAATTAAAAAAATATCTGAGAATGTTTATGAAATAGAGAAAGAAGGCAAGATGAATGTTCCTGGAATAGTTTTTGCTTCAGATAAGCTGATGGATAAGATAAGACAAGATCAAACTTTAGAGCAGGTTAAGAATGTGGCTATGTTGCCTGGAATTGTTGAAAAATCTATTGCCATGAGTGATGCTCATCAGGGTTATGGATTTAGCGTGGGAGGAGTCGCAGCTTTTGACGTTCAGAAAGGAATAATTTCTCCCGGTGGAATAGGTTTCGACATAAATTGCTTAACAGGCGACACAAAAATTTTTACAGAATTTGGCACATGGATTAATATTGAAGATTTTGATAAAAACAAAGAAGAAATAGAAATAAATTATGAAGATAGAAGCATAAAAAAAATAATATTCGAATCTAATCTGCAAACGTTAAATTTTAAAAATAAGGAAATTGAAAATAGAGAAATAGATTTGTATATGCACAGAGATTCTAATGAAGTTTATGAGATAAATACAGAGTGCGGATTAACTGTAAAAGCCACGTCCGACCATCCATTTCTTACAAAAAATGGAATGAAAAGATTATCAGACTTAAAGGCAGGAGAGGAAGTAGCGGTCAATTTATTTGAAGGCATAAAACAAAATGAAAAAATTGATAAAAAACTTGCAATAACAACTAAAATTTTAGGTTATATTTTTGGAGATGGGTGTGTATACAAAAGTGGGAAGAAGTATTTTGGGGCCATTTATGGTAAACTCGAGGATTTAGAAAATATTAAAAAAGAACTAGAACTAATTAATGTTAAATCTAGAATATATTCTAGAACAAGAAAACACAAAATACAAACTCGTTATAAAATAGTAAAATTCGAAGCAACAAATTGTGAATTGCATATTCATTCTCAAGATTATTTAAAATTACTAATAGAACTAGGAATGCCTCTGGGGAACAAGACAAGAAAAGAAGTTAAAGTTCCAGAATGGATAAAAAAATTTCCTTTAAGTTATAAAAGACTATTTTTGGCAGGATTCTTTGGAGCAGAAATGTCCTCGCCAAAAGCAATGTCAAAGACTTGTTTTTATTGCCCAACAATAGACCAAAACAAAATAGAAACATTATCACAAAATGCAAGGGATTTTCTTATAGATATTTCCTTATTGCTCGAAGAATTTGGGGTAAAAAACACAAGAGTAAGCGAGATGGAGGATTTTAAAAATAAATATGGAGAAAAAACGAGAAGATTTAGGCTTATTATTTCAAGTGAAGATGATATGCTAAAGTTATGGAGAAGAATTGGTTTTGAATATAATAAAAAAAGACAACATTTGGCAAATATAGCATCTTTTTATATTTCACAAAAGAAAAAAGAAAACAAAAGAAGAAGCGAAATAGCAATCAAAATTAAAGAATACAAAAATAAAGGCTTTAAAATAAATGAAGTAAAAAGAATTTTTTCAAATGAAATAAATGAAAGATTTATTGAAAGACATTATTATGAAAATTCATCGCAAAGAATAAACCTTGATTTTGTCAGTTTCCAAGATTTTTGCAAAGAGAAATTAGAGGAATTAGGAAAATAC
>CAYTKV010000094.1:0-3844 GCA_964438545.1 Candidatus Woesearchaeota archaeon
ATTACATTTTTAAAAAGGATTGTACTAGCAATTGTGATGATTTTGTGATAAGTAGTGGAAGTTTAGGAGGGTAACTCAAAAAATGGAAAAAATAACAAAATGCGTTGTGAAGAGAAAGGGACATTTGGAAGAGTACGACGAAAAGAAAGTTTATGCTTCTGTTTATGCAGCAGCCATTATTTGCGAATACGGAGAAAAAAAAGCCGAGAAAATTCCTATCGGCGGCACAAAAAAAGTAAATATTTGGTTTAACAAAGAAGCAAAAAAGAAAAAATGCGTTAATTCTAGTGAAATAAGAGATTTTATAATCTCCAATTTAAAAGACGAGGATACCAAAGTAATTTATAAGCATCACTTGGACTTGAGCTGAGAATTGTAAGATTTAATTAATTTTAGGTGATTACGGATTTAACGGACCAAAATTTACATATTAATATTTGATGAAATAAGAAAAATAGTGTCAAGACAATTAAATAGCGAACTTTTATTATATTAACAGATATAGAGAACTGCGTTATTTGCGTGGCATTTTGTACGCAGTTCTCTAATGGATAACTGCCGAAATTATATCACCTAAACAATGCAGTTATCCATAAATAGTAATTTATGATTATTACCTATCGAGTGCACTTTGTAATTATTTGATTGTAATAATAATGTGGACATGAAAAGATAAGTTTAGTCCGAAATAGCACTAATCACCAATTTTAAAATAAGATTATAAAGAGAAATATGGGGCTGCCGGGATTTGAACCCGAATCGCCGGCTCCCAAAGCCGGAATCATAGCCAGGTTAGACCACAGCCCCAATTCATCAGAACTATGAATTAGGTATTTAAAGCTTTTCTGGAAACTTTGGTTTAATATAGAAATTCTTAAATAACATTAATCTTGTTAATCCTTATGACTAATGGGATAATAATTTTTGAGTCGCATGGTAGATATTCTCACCTTACTTTTGCCGATGATAGCATGTTTGATGGAATTAAAGAAAGATCAAGTGGAGAAGAAGGAATGAAAAGGTATGGCATGAAATATGCTGCGGGAAGAAAAGGCATAAGCGATGAAAGAATAGACGAGGTTTCAAATAACGTTGATCACTTGGTAAATAAACTAAACAATAGAGAGACGCTAGATCTAGAAAAAGAATTAGAATCTATTTGCGAGCATTGAAAAATTGATTAGTGATTACTCATCTTCCATAATGATTATCAAATCTATAATTTTTGTTCAACTAAAAATTTTTCCTAAGATTCTTATTCCATCGGCGATAACAAATCCTACTGCTCCAATAGCAACAATTCCAATTGCAGAAATTTTTGAAATTGTTTTAAATTCTATGGCTCCTGGTTTTTTCAAAACATGCCAAACTCTCTTTGACTGCAAAGCAAATGATTTTAATTTTATAAATATGCTCATGACCTTAAATAGAAAAATAGTTTATAAATTTTTGTTTTATTAGGGCTTTTTCAATAGAGCAGTATCACACTCCAAAGCACCAGAAAGTTTTAAATAACTTAAAGTTTTATTTCATCAGGTTAAAAGAGGTAAAAATTAACTTTATATGGAACAACAAATTCCAATACAGCAAAAACAAGTGCCAGTAGGAGTTAAAATAATATCTGTTCTTTACTTCATTGCAGCTATCTTGCTCATAATACTTGGAGCGCTTTTTATTGTTGGAGCTGGACTTGTTAGCATTTTGGCTGAACAAATTTCTATCTTAAGCTTGATAGGGACTGGCGCATTCGTTATAGTCGGAATAATTTTTATTGGGCTGGGAATTCTTGGCTTCTTTGTCGGAATTGGTTTATGGAAAGGTAGAGGGTGGGCTAGAATCCTAGCAATTATTTTTTCTGTTATAGGCATAATTGTTAGCTCAATAGAAATGTACCGAGGACAAACCAGCGAAAACATATTTGGACTTATAATAAGCTTGGTTATTTTAGTCTATCTTTTATTTAGCAAAAAAGTAAAAGTGGCGTTTGCTTAAAGCACGCTAAACAAATAATAGTATTCCTTAATTTTTTAGATTATAACGCAAACTTCTCTTCAGTTTATTCTTGTAAGTTGGATTTCCCATAAACAACAAAAAGAAATAATAATTTGTCAAAATTAACTTTATCTTAGACATTTCAATAATTATTAGTCTTAATATGATGCTAAACAAAAAACAAATGCATTTATTTTTTAATCAAGAGACGATAACTATACACTAATTTAATGAAAAGGGTGATAATTAGGTACTTATATAAAACTGATTTTATTTATTAATAAATGGAAGAAAGCATAAAAAAAGAAGAAATAAAAATACCTTTATGGATAACTGTAATTTTATTTTTGGTTGGTTTGATTAACATTGGTTCTGCTTCTTTTCAGTTCATCGCATATAAAAATTTGTCGCCCATTGAAATAGTTCAGGGAATTGTTGGAATGCTGCTTCTATTTTTGGCTATTTTCATTATGTTCAAGCAAAATATGAAAACTGACTTAAAAGCAGATGAAGAGAAAGAAAAAATATACTAATAGTAGTTTATATTTGCTAAATAGGACACGGTTAAGCTTCATATGCTTACTGCCAACACAATAGAGGTTTTTGCGCTTATCTAAACAATCTCCCCATGGCCAATTAATCTCCAGTGACCTTGAACATTTCTTGCTATGCCGACGTTGTCCCCTTTAAAAATTATTACGGGTATCCTTAATGAAATTTTTACTTCATTTTCTTTTAGCGAGTTAACTATCCCTCCAGTGATAGAAGTATTGATACTCAGCATTAACAATTCGCCCTCTTTTATTTTCTCTACAGCAAGGGAAGAAGACACACCAAAAACTTGCGGAAATAATTTATATCTAAATCTTACTTCTTTTGCACTCTCCGGAAGTTTTCCAACAAGAGAAACCAAATTGCCGGCAAGTAAATCTCTGGCTCCTAAAGACATATCAAGAGCTGTTTCAATCGACATGCTTCCACCAGGAGTTAATCCATTAACTTTCATTGAGCCTTTGTACAAACTTAGAATTTTTGTTTTTAAAGGAATATACTTTTTTTCATTACCGTCTTTCTTGATTCTGCCTGGCTTAATTTCAATCTCATCATTAACTTTTAATATTCCTTGTTTCAGTGTTCCACCCAAAACTGAGCCATGCAAATCATAAGGTTTTGTTCCTGGCTTATTATTATCAAAACTTCTGGCAATTAAGAATATAGGAGTCTCATTATTCAAATTTCTATTGGGCATCGGTATTTCTGCTATGGCCTTAAGAATTTCTTCTATGTTAACGCTTTGCTGAGTAGAAATAGGAATTATCTTTAAGTTTTGATAATCGCAATCTTCTAAAAATTTTTTAATTTCTTTATAATTTTTTTTAGCCTCTTCTTTACTAACCAAATCAATTTTATTTTGAACAACAATTATTTTGTCTATCTTTTTTGCTTGTAAAGTCATTAAATGTTCTCTAGTTTGTGGCTTTATTCCTTCATTCGCCGCTATCACTAAAATTGCAGCATCTATTAATGCTGCTCCTGATAAAGTTGTGGCCATTAACATTTCATGTCCTGGTGCATCTATAAAAGAAACATGCCTTACAGCTTTTCCTTGTTTTTTTGTATTATAAATTCCGTCTTCATTATAAATAACCGTATCCGCATAACCAAGTTTTATTGTGATGCCTCTTTTCAATTCTTCCGAGTGAGTATCTGCCCACTTGCCAGTAAGTTTTTCCAGCAAAGTTGTTTTTCCATGGTCAATATGACCAAAAATTCCAATATTAATTGTTTCTGGCTCTTCTTCCTTTTGTTTCTCTTGCATGAAATTAGTTAGAAAAAAGGGTTTTTTAAGGGT
>CAYTKV010000095.1:0-3817 GCA_964438545.1 Candidatus Woesearchaeota archaeon
GTAAAGAGTTTAGCCCTCAACTATTTTTCGGTTGGGATAATTATTCGACAAACTCGGCAGAGAATAGATCACGGGATTGTTTTTTTCTAATTTTTTCAGCAGAAGGAGCCGAGCTACCTATCAATCAACTACAAGCAAGACTGCATTTAGAAGGTCAACGCGATTCATGTTATTTTTCAGTACGTGCCGAATTACAAAGAGCTGAAGGAGAATATCGGTCTGCTCTTGCCGAGTTTAAGAAAGAGATGATTTTCCCTTAGCTAAAACTTTCTGCTTTTTATTAAAATCTTCTACGTGTATAAGAAGTTCGTTTTATGAAGAAGATAGCCACAATAATTAGTGAGGGCGCAAGCCCGAACGCGCCCGTTATCGACTCTTCAATTATCTAATAAATTCGAACGCGGAGTTCAACTCAAAAACGAGTTTAAATAGGATATCCAATATAATCAACTATGGTCTCCGGAAAAATCTTTTACGGCTCAGGACTTTTTATTCTCGGACTTGCTGTTTTGTGGAGGTTTTTTGTTCTTGCCTCTGGACCTTTTGAAATGGAAGGTCTTTTGCTATTAATCGGAGGAGTTATCGTAAGTGCGATAGGTTCTGCGCTCATTTGGAGTAAAAAGAATTAAATCTCATCAAAATCTCCTAAAATACCCAAAAAAATTCCACAAAATCCAAAAATTTAAATTAACCTATTTCTTTCTTCTCGCATGAATATTTTTGAAATCGTTGATAAAAAAGGCAGAAAAATCCGACTTACAAAAGATGGCTGGTCACACATAAGACGAAGGCACGCCCCATTAGAAAATTGGGAAGACATAGAAAAAACTCTTTTGAAACCGATAAAGAAAATTGACACTCCAGAAAAGAACAAATCTTATTACTACTCTTATTTTAAACACTGGAAATCTCCCAACAAGTATCTAAAAGTCATAGTAAAATATTTAAACGGAAGAGGCAATGTAATATCAGCATATCCTGTAAAACATTTAAGATGAAAGGCCAAATGGAAATTTATTATGATGAAGAAGGAGACTACTTAGAGATATTTATCAAAGACCCTTCTCCAAACTACGGAGAGGATATCAGCGACGATGTAACAGTATTCAGAGACGAAAAAACAGATGAAGTAGTCGGTATTGGAATTCAGGATTTTAAGAAGCAAACAAAGTCTTTGAGAGACATAAGGTTAAATCTTCCTTTTTCAGTCAATTTTGAAGAACTTCAGAAAAGTCCCTCTTAATTATTCCACTTTCTATCAAAACTTTCCGTAAGGCCAAAACATTCGTTTTATGAAGAAGATAGCCACAATAATTAGTGAGGGCGCAAGCCCGAACGCGCCCGGCATTAGCGTTTATAATTATAATCCAAGGAGGAGTGAGGTAGGATACTGTCATCTTAGCGAATGGTGCTTTTCATTTGACAAATATCTAATTAATCCAAATAACTTATTTCTTCCCAATTCAAGTTTTATCTCTGCCATTTCTGCCGGCGTTTTTCCTTGCAATTGCTGATGCGGATTTACGAAATTATGAATAACTCTTCGCAAATTCAAAAATGAATTTGCATAATCAAAACTTTTGAATTGGCTTCTCATTCCATTCAATCTATCTTTTATTTTTCCATTGTATCTTTCAATTGCATTGTTGTTATATTTCAATCCATATTTTTTGCATTTGATTGGTACTCCGAATTGCAATCGAGCAACTCGATAAAATAATTTGTTAAACGCGTTTCTATAATTTTCAAATCCATCACAAACAAAAATTATTCTTCTATCAATTCCAGTAAACTTCTTGAAATAATATTTTGCAAGTATTTGATTGTAACAAGTTGTTTTTGTCTGAGAAAGAAACTTAACGCAGTTTTCAAAACTGCGTTTATCGACGAATAAGTGAGCAGTTATGAATTTAGTTTTGTTATCAATACAATTCAAATCATAACAATTATCTTTTTTGATTTTCACGTACTTTTCGTCGTAATGCTGTCGTCCGAAGAGTTTTGGTTCCAGATTTTTTATCTGATTTTAAAAAAATTCCAAATTTCTTACACCATAATCTTATTGTTTCTCTGCTAACTTTTACACCATCATGTTGCCATAAATGATTTTGTACTTGAAATAATGACAAGCCATCGTTGTGCATATGAACTGCACGCACAATAACTTCTAGTTTGTATTGCATTCGTTCAAATCCGTCAGGTTCCACAAACTGCTTTTTGCAAGATAAACATAAATAACTTTGTTTTATTCTTACTTTTCTTTTTCTTAATCCATTTTTAATAGCCGAAGAAGACTTACAAAAAACACATTTTTGGACCATGATTGATACCTCCTTTTGCTTTTCTAAGCAAAAGGGTATTTATATCATTCGTTTATTGGACAATACCTGATGCCCAAAAAATTTAAATAGGGAAGAAAATGTTCATTTTCATGAACAGAAAAGAAATAGTTATAGGAGAAATAGAAGAATACAAAAGAAAAATCGGAGATAGCTGGAGAGATCATTATTTTAATAATTGGTATGGTCATTTAACTTCGAAAGCACCAAAAGGAAGATGCTTTTTAACAAGCAGATATTCGCGCCCAGATGAAAAAAATGGTAAAATGGTCGGATTTGATTATCTTCCTCCAGAAGATAGACCGGGAGACTTCAAAGCTAATCAAACTATGCGAGAATTCTATGCTACGATAGACAAAGTTTTAGAAGATGAACAAATAGACGTGCAAGAATTAGAAAAAAGATTATTTGATGAAGACGGAAGAGTTATTTGGGAAAACATGAATGACGTCTTAGATACAGCTCTCCCTGCATTTATTAAACTAAGAGAAATGGGATATACTAGAAGAGATTTAACAGCTTAATTAGCAATTACGCTCTGGAACAGATTTTCGAACGCAGATAAACTCACGAGGGCTTTCATAACCAATACGTGCTTCTCCTACAGACACATCAATAAACCTTGTCATGGTGATCAAAATCAACAAAAAGAACAAAATTTTTTGCTAGGTCTACTTTAAATGTTAGGATAAAATGTTTATCAATATGAACTCGCTTAAATTCTTTCATGTCATATCTTAAATTTTTATAATGCTGAATTGTTTCTTTGTTACAATTAACGATCTCTTTGATTTTTTTGTTAATTATTTCAACTTTCTTTTTATCCTTCTTCACTAATTTTGATATTTTGACTTTTAGTTCGTCACTCAAATCGAAGTCAAACATTGCTAAACCTCACAAAGTTTGTCCAACTCCCCAAAACTCATTTTTTTATTTTTATACTTTGTAAGATGTCTATTCGTTATGTCGAGAATTTTCTTTGTATATTCTTCATTCGCTTCCCTTTCGGCAATTTCTTCGCCATAAGTTTCAATAAATTTGTTTATTGCTTCAGATTTATCTTTCAAACCATGTTTTGCTTTAAGCACAGCTAAAACTTTGTTAGTATATTCGTTCAATTCAATTCTCGCGCTAATGGTTTTTTCTTTCATGTGAGTTGATATGCATTCCACATACACAAAACTATTTAAACCTTTCTTCTCAGCTTTTGTTCCCTCTTCTT
Source organism: Candidatus Woesearchaeota archaeon (assembly GCA_964438545.1). GTDB lineage: Archaea > Nanobdellota > Nanobdellia > Pacearchaeales > GW2011-AR1 > UBA73. Next base: position 3,562 of record CAYTKV010000095.1, read on the forward strand.
CTTTTCTTTTTCAAAAATTTCTATTTGTTTTTCCCAATATTCTTCTAAATAATCTTTTTCATTTTTATATTTCTTTATCTTTTCTTTATGCAATTCTATTTGTTTTTCAATACTTTTGATCCCTTTCTCTAATCTCTTTTTTCTTTTAACCATCTTTCTTGTTCTTCTAATTTTTTTAAAACATAAATATAAATTTTTTCAGCTTCCTTCACTGGTAATTCTTCCTTCAATCTTACATTATTTTTTGCTCCGTTAT
>CAYTKV010000096.1:0-1533 GCA_964438545.1 Candidatus Woesearchaeota archaeon
AAAACAGATTGCCGGCCGGCGACTTGTCAGAGAGTGAAATAATTGTTGTTGAAGGCAGGGCAGATGTTGTAAACTTACTCAGAAATAGAGTAAAAAATGTAATCGGAATGGACGGAACAAAATTGCCACCAGAGATTATTGAATTGGGAGAGGAAAAAGAAATGACTGTTTTTGTTGACGGCGACAGGGGAGGAAAGCTTATAGCCAGGAACATAATAAACAACGTCAGAGTAAAATATATTGCAATCGCTCCTGAAGGAAAAGAGGTTGAAGAATTAACAGGAAAAGAAATTTTAATGGCCCTGAGAAAGAGAATTCCAGCTGATGAATATCCATTGATTGATAACGGAAATGGAAATAATAAGGAAAGGGATGAAGAAATTTTGATAAATTTTCAAGGCGACATCAAACAAAAATTAAGAGATATTTATGAAAAGATAAGAGGAAGTAAAACAGCATTATTGTTAGATTATAATTTGGATATCATAAGGAAAGTTTCGCCCAGCGAGCTTATGCAAAGCGTGAAAAACTCCAGGAACAAGATAGCAGCCATTGTTTTAGAAGGAACAGCCACAGTATCTTTAATAAGGCTATGTGACGAATTAGATATAAGATACTTGGCGGCAACAAACTTTTCAAGCGTGGAAGACAATAAAGTAGAGTTGGTTAGTTTATGATTTTTCTTGATTGGAGATACTCTAAGATATCTTGGGGACATGATTTATAAAAACTTAAAGCGCCAGATACACATACGTATCATAGCGAGAGAACTAAATTAAGACAAATAACACAAAGTAAGGTTTTAATATACAGCATTAATTTGTATTTCACAACAAAATGAGAATATTAACAAAAGATGAATTTCTCAAGAAAGAAGAGTTTTTTCTTAGCGAGATGAGCAATGGAAAGATTTTTGTTTATCCAACTGACACAATTTATGGATTAGGTTGTGATGCTACCGATGAAAGCCCAATAAAAAGAATTAGAGAGATAAAAATGCGAGACGCTAAACCTTTTTCTGTTATTGCTCCTAGCAAAGAATGGATAAAAGAGAATTGTGTTATTTCTATATTTACGGAAAAATGGCTCGAAAAGCTTCCTGGAAGGTATACCTTAATTTTAAAGCTGAAAAATTTTAAATGCATTGCGAGAAAATCTTTAGTAGGAGAGATTTTTACGATTGGGGCAAGAATTCCTGACAATTGGTTTGCTGAAATTGTTCGAAAATTTAATAAGCCGTTTGTTACAACTTCTGCAAATATCTTAGGAAAAGACCACATGACAGAATTAAATAATTTGGATGAAAACATAAAGGCAAAGATAGATTATATTGTTTATGAAGGCAAATTGGAAAATTTGCCTAGTAAGATTATCGATTTAACAGACGGAGAGAGGGTGATTAGAGAGTTTTGATGTTTTTAAACTTTTAACTAGTAAGAATAAATGCCAGCCAGCCTGCTATGCCTTCTTTGTCGTTATCATCAATAATAGTTAAATGAATGTGACCATTTGCAGTGTACATATTCTTTGAGA
>CAYTKV010000096.1:1543-3706 GCA_964438545.1 Candidatus Woesearchaeota archaeon
ATTTTTCTTAGGGATATCTTAAACCGCGCAAATTTATCTTGCGATTAAAACTAACTAGTTATATCTTCCTCTGAAACCTCTAGGCTGTCAAAGTCATCAACCACGATATCTGGATTGTCGCCAACATCTAAGCTGTCTATGTCTTCTCCTAGCTGTTTGTCTATTTTGTCTCCTGCCTTTTGAGTTGCGTAAAAGGCAAGTATCAAAACAACTGCGATAACTGCAACAGCTAGCCATATCCATGCATTATTTTTCTTTTTGTCAGATTTTACTTCTTTCATTTTATCGCTTTAGTTTTTTGTTTAGATCTTTGAGCATCTTCGCGGCATCTTTTATTTCTCTCCATACAGACTCAAACTCTCCTCGGCCGTGTTTCTTTCCCGGCACAGCAATATTGCCCGCTGTAGTGAGTTTTTGATTTATGGCATTCACATCTGATTCATAACCAGCAGAAATTGCCTCGTCTTCAATTGATTTAAGATAGCTTCTTATTCTGGCAATCTCAAATCTTGACCATAAATACAGGTGAAGATTTCTTGCATCTTCCATCGCGCTTCTTCTGTTTTCCTTTGTCGCTGTTTTGATTGCTTCGCGAGCAGGAATTAACCTATTTTTTGCATCTGCAAGAACACTTTCCATTTCTGAAGTGTCATGCCCTTTTTCCTTCATTTTTTCAATTATGTTCTCCCATCTGTTTAGCCATGCGCTCAGATAACCTTTCCTCGCTTCAGCAAGGTCTCTATCAGATTTATCAACGCAATCTGCAAACTCAGATAATGCGGTCCTATGGAACTCTCTCAATTCTGTTCTTTGCTCTTGTGTTAAATTACTCCTTCTAAAATCTCGTTTAGCATCACGAACAGCATTCACGGCATTCATTAAATTTTCTTTAAATGTAGTTGTAAAGTATCTATCAAACTCCTTATGATTTAATGCACTTGCAAGCTCCTGTAAGTTTTCATAATCTTCGTCTAAATTGGATTTGTATGAACTAATGCTGCTATTTACGCTAGAAAACAAATCTATTTGTTTTTTAGTCAATTCTATTCTACAACCAATATGCTCAAGTCTTGCATTAAAATCGTTCCTTCTGCTTTCATTTATTTTATGATATTCAGCCAAAGCATTAGTTGACATTAATGCTATTGCTAAAATGCCAAGAACAAACAACCTAATTAGCCTCATATTGTTTCTTAGAAATGTTAGTATTTAAATTTTCGTTTTGGGGGGTGCTTAATGAAAAAGTCCCTAGGGTAAAATTAATCTACTCTAGGAAAGAAGTGAAGCTAGTTAAAAAGTTAAGCGGTTTGTTAAAACAACTAAATTGTAGTCTTTACTTGCCATGTACAATATGATTTTTTCTTTTGTTTATAAAACTATTGAAGATACTGCTCTGTCCTTCGGGCAAATTCGCCTGCGGCGAACTTCTGTTAATCGCTTATGAGAAAAAATTAAATTATTTCTTATTTAAAATTCAATACAATTCCTCTCTACAATCTTTGCATAGCAAAGAGCCCTCAACTTTCAATAATTCTGAAAAGGCTCCGCAATTCTCGCATAGTCCTTCCTGGGGCCACTCATCTTTTATATGTTTTAATTTCCTCTCTTCTTCGCGAATGTCATCCATGAGATTGCGCATTTCAGAATATAACGCAGGTTCAATAGCCAGAATATCTTTTAATGTTAACACCCCTATAAGCTCTCCCTTGGATAAAACAGGCAATCTTCTAAAATTGTATTCTCTCATTTTTCTTAACGCTTCAGAAATATCGGCAGAAGGCTTTATTATAGCAACTTTTTTAGTCGCAATTGCAATGCAATTTATTCCTTTTAAATTTGTCCTAGAATCTTTTGTTATAGTCCAAAGAATGTCTCTCGCAGTTAAAAATCCAAGAAGTTTTTTTCCTTCGCTAACAATAAGACTATTTAAGTGCTCCTTGGCCATTATTTTTGCACATTTGTATAAGCTGTCGCTGGGTTTTACAGAAACAAAATTTTTCGTCATCATATCACCAACAGCAATTTTTCTCATGTTTTTTAGAGCCAAATTTAGGTTATAAATATTATTGAGCTGTGACTCCATCATGAAAATAATATCTAATCGTTGTAATATAGAGGACTCCTATGAGAATTCTAAAACATAAGGTTTATCTATTATTTAAG
>CAYTKV010000097.1:0-3693 GCA_964438545.1 Candidatus Woesearchaeota archaeon
AATAAAGATAATGATAAGACAGGCAATTTTTGCGAGTAATTGAATCTCTCAAAAACAAGGGGTTAGTTAAAGCTCTCAATAGTTTATATGTAAAGTAAATCCTTTAACTTAAAATTTTATTCTTACTTTTGAATAGCCGAGCAGAGCGAGGCTCAGGAATTCGGAATTAGACATAATATAGGATTAATATTAATTAATGAATCTTGTAAACTTTGTAGCCCTTTCTTACTTTTTGCTCAACAATTAAACCAATCTCGTCGCCGTCCTCACCACTTTTCACGCTTGTTCTGTTTATTTGCATGCTTTCTACTTTTTGCTCAAAGTCAACATCGCCTCCTTTAATTCTTATCTTGTCGCCAATCTTTAAACTTCCGTTTAACTTTAGAGCCGCCGCACCAACATGATCAAAGTAATTTGTTATTTCTCCTATCTCAGTTTCCATATTTTTTCAAGGAAATTATAGAATTTAAATTTATCGATTGGTTGCTATTGCATACAAGTAGCTAATCATGGCAATTAGTTCTTATCGATGGTTTAATAAGTTTGATAATTATTAACCCTAATCTTATGACTACCCAACCATTGGCAAAATATTTTAATTACCCTCGTGTTTGCTTCATCGCTAGAAACAATAAAATCAAAGTCTGGCAAAATATGACAAAGGCCGACTTCTCTTGTTATGTACATTTGTCTGTCCCCATACCTAATTTTTTATTTTCTTCTTATATAAACGTCCATTCTTCATCCAACCTTTTTCTTCTTGCAATTTCGGTTGTCATTTTCTTTTCTTCATTGCTATTTTCCGATATGTGCAACCCCAAATCTTTCTTTAACGCATATGTATGACGCATCTTATCAAATAGCCCTGCCAGGATTCGAACCTGGGTCACGGGAGCCAGAGTCCCGTACACTTGACCACTGTGCTACAGGGCTTTGTTATGTATAGGAAATAAATGTTTTAAAAGTTTCTAAGAATTTTATATTGTAAACCGTAGTAGATAATTTTCCTTTTTGATTGAGGTTGTTCTCAAAAAATTATTTTGTTTTACTAAAGCTTCGATTGTTAACAAAAATAGCAAAGTTAAATTATTAACAATATGCAGAGAAAATATAAAAATAAACATAGTAATAAAATAGGCAATTTTTTAAGGCAATTAAATTTCTTAAAAATATGGGCTAATCAAAGCTCGCCGTAAATATTAACAGTCGGCTATTTCTAACTGCGTGCAAAGCATGTAAATAATCGATATAAGACAAATTTCTTAGAGAGGTTAGTGAGGAATACTGTAAAGAGACGATAACTTACGCTATCTTAAAATAGAATGATTTTTATATTTAAAAGAAAAATCTCTTATAAGGGAGATTCGCCTCTATAGCTCAGTTTGGTAAGAGCACTGTCTTGGTAAGGCAGGGGTCCCGGGTTCAATCCCCGGTAGAGGCTTATTGTCTTCCTGGCATTTTTATGGGAGGTATGTGATTAACACAGGGCTTTGTTAAATAAGTCAATTAGAAAAAGAAGTCAAATATCTATAATAGAAAACCCAAACTCAAGAGAGATAGAGAAACTATATGTTTTATTTCCTCTTTAGATATTTTTACTTCTTTGTATCCACCTTCATTTTTCTTTTCTAAACGAATAAATCTCTTAATCTCGTTCCCCGTATGATAAACCGGTGTAAATACCGTTCCAGACCTACCAAAATTAAATAATGAATCCCATACTAAAATTACAGAACCGATAAAACTCAATATTAAACCAATTAATGTGAGAATCATTTCTTTCTTCTTTTTACTCTTTTATAAACAAGTTTTCTTCTATACTTTTCAATAACTGCCAACATATCTCCAACATTATCAAATGCTTTAGCTTTTGCAAATAGTTTATTTTCAAATCAATCTCTTCAAAGGCGTTTCATTTAATTTTTTACCTAATCTTTCTTTCAAATTACACATATCATCTTCATCTGTCCAGACAAAGAAAATGCCCTTATTTTCTTTTAATAATTTCTGATACTCTTTAATTTTCTTGTCTCTTTTTCCCTTATATTCTTCATTATTCAATCCAAAATGCTCAATTATTATTAAATTGTCTCCATCTTCAATTGTAAAATCTGGGTGATATTCTTTATTTTCAGACAAATAAATTGGAGTCTCATATCTTGGATGTAATCCATTAGCTTCAAAGAAACACAATAAAAGTAATTCTGCTTTTGATTTAGTAGGAATGCCATTAAAGTAATATTTTCCTTCGAATTTCTCTTTAAACTCTGTTTGTTTTTTAGACTTTACAAAATCTATGCTTTTTAGACTCTTTAGTTCTTCTTGTTTTTCTAGCCAATGTTCTTTACATAAGTTATGGCCTTCTTGTATAACAATTCCGCATACTTCACAAGAAGGTTTTTGTTTCTCTTTTTCATTACATTCAAAACAAAGCTTAAACCATGGCTTTTTTAGATTTCCACAATTAGGACATTCTGTTTTGCTCATGCTAATATCTATTTTTATAATTTAATAAATGTTACGCTAACGTTCCCCTTCCATTTAAATAATTGTTACGCTATTTCTATATAAAAAAGAGTGATATTAAAAATTTCAATTGCCTCTTTAAACCTCTTTTCAGCATCTCTAATATTCAGAATACAAAACCTTAAATGATAATTAAAAGACAAAAATAAAAATAGTGTTCACAAAGAAAAAGCAACCCTAAGCAGCTTTTTCAAATGATTGTTTTTCTTCTTCTGCTTCTTTAACTCCTCTGCCAATATGATAAATCACGCCGGCTGCTTCAATTAGCTCTTTTTCTCCTTTTGTGGAGTAGGATATAATATTCTCTCTGGCGTAATTCGCCCTCTCGCTTTTGCTAGCTAAAGCCGACTCAAATTCTTCTTTTGCCTCCTGCGCGAGTCTAGCAAGCATGTATCTGCCAACTTTCCTGCTTCTTATTACTTGTTCAGCAGCCCACTTAGCAAACTTCTTGATCGCTTTTTCATTTAGGTATCTGTTTGAAGGATTTTTTTCAGTAGATCTTAATCTTTCTTCAATATCTTTCTCAACAAGCGCCGCTATCTGATTGGCGACAGCAGAATAATTTCTTTTTGCAGCCTCCTGTAATGAGCCATAATTAATAAGCCTTTGATGTATCTTTGCGGCTTTGTCATGTCTCCTTGAACCAGTTTCAACAGGTCTGGTTAATTCAGCACCATCGGCAAAATTTTCATTCGGTACCTCGCCAAGAACATCATCAAGATTTCTATATAAATAACCCTTTATTCTCTCTCTTTCTAATTCAGCTAATCTATTTCTGTATTCTCCGACTGTTATAGCATCTTCATAATTTGGTCTAGGTAAGCCCGCTTCACCAAGAAGAGCATCAAAATTGTGCCTTGCCGCAGCTCTTTCTTCCAGTTTTTGCGAGTATAAATTTTCGCTGGCTCCCCCTAGAACTACGAGCCTTTCCATCACTTTTTTGAAATCGTCCATTTTATTTGCCATAAAAACACCAGTAATAAAGGGTATTTAAATCTTTCTATTGTACAAACTAACAAGTAGTTACATATGAGGTTAGAAGAGAACCAAACAACTTTCTTAATAATTTAAAGTCAATTTTATTTATCGGAATACCCAAGGTCTTGCCTTTTGGATAAAACTTTAAGCTAGCCGAACTGGTTTAGCAATGGATAATTCTGTATTTAA
>CAYTKV010000098.1:0-3647 GCA_964438545.1 Candidatus Woesearchaeota archaeon
CAAACTTGGAAAACTCGTTAAATCTGGTGTGGAAAAGGACATTGACAAAATTCTCGTAGAAGGAAAAAAAATTTTAGAGCCGGAAATTGTTGATTATCTCCTTGATCTTGATTCAGAAATGATTCTGATCGGGCAAGCGAAAGGAAAGTTTGGAGGAGGAAAAAGAAGAGCCTGGAGACAAACTCAAAAGAAAACTAAAGAAGGAAACGTTCTGTCCTTTTCTGCTATGTTGGTTGTTGGAGACAAAAAAGGTCATGTCGGATTAGGCTACGGCCAAGCAAGAGAAACCTTGCCGGCAAGAGAAAAAGCTCTGAGGGACGCAAAACTTAATATCATAAAAGTTAAGCTTGGGTTTGAATCCCCAGAGGACGAACAAGAAAAAAGCGGGCCACACACTATTCCATTTAAGGTCGAAGGAAAATGCGGGAGTGTCGTAGTCACACTTTGGCCCGCCCCCAGAGGAACAGGTTTGGCCATAGGCGACGAATGTAAAAAGATATTAATATTTACTGGAATAAAAGATATCTACTCAAGGACAAAGGGAAAAACAAGGACAACTTTCAATCTAGCAAAAGCTTGTATAAACGCCCTAGAAGAAACAAACGAGGATTTTTTGGCATGATACTTGTAATAAGAATCTCTGGACTTGTAAACGTTCCTAAAAAGATAAATGAAGCATTGTATAGACTTAGGCTTAGAAGAAAATATTCGGCAGTTCTTTTAAAGCCTTCTACTGAAAATCAAAAACTGTTAAAAAAAATTAGAAACTATGTTGCTTACGGCGACATCAACAAAGAAGCACTTAAAAAGTTAATAATGAAAAGGGCGCACACAATTCCAAAGGAGAGTGAAATAGACGCCGAAAAAATTATTTGGCAATTAGAAAAGAAAAGTTTAAAAAAGCTGGGAATAAAACCATTTTTTAGATTACACCCCCCAAGAAAAGGCATCGAATCAAAAAAACACTTCGGTGTCGGGAAAGGAGTTTTAGGGGACAACAAAGAAAAAATAAATGAATTAGTTGAGAGGATGTTATAATGAAAAGCATGAAAAATAATTTTGCTTGGCAATGTAAATGCGGGCACATAGAGTATCACGAAATTCTCCCAGATGATTGCCCAAAATGTTACAGAGTTAGATCATTTTCTAAACTACCAGAAGACATGCTCGAAGAAGCTGCAGCCGAAGAGATTTTATCTTCATCTAAGGGTGGGGATGATTACGAAGAGGAAGAAGAGTATTATGAAGATTAAAAAAAGGAAAAAATCAACTAGATACAGGGGAAGCTACACTCACGGAAGAGGTTTCAAAAAAAGAGCCAGGGGATCAGGCAGTAGAGGCGGCGTTGGTATGGCCGGAACAGGAAAAAGAGCGGATCAAAAGAAAACTCTTGTTTTAAACCTTTATGGAAAAAATTATTTTGGAAAAGACAAAGTATTAAGAAGAAAGCCAAAAATAAAACTAGAAGAGATAAATCTTAGAGAAATTGAAGACAAACACAAAGGAAAGCAAGAGGTTGAGCTAAAAGGCTATAAAATTCTCGGAGAAGGAGAATTAAAAAACAAATTAAAAATTATCGCATCGGCTGCTTCAAAATCGGCAATTGAAAAGATTAAAAAAGCGGGCGGAGAAATTATCTTAAGCTCCTAAACGTCCTAGAAGCCCGTCAATAATCAGTAAAAGAACAAAGAGAGCAACAACTGCAAGAAAAATATACAGCACAATTTTCTCATTTTTGTTTCTTTTTCTTAAATTACGCTGAATGAAAAATCCTATAAACGCGAACAAGACTACATTAAGCAAAATTGCCATATTAAACAAAGCCGAGGATTGAGAACTGTCAGAAAGAAAGCGCAAGAAAAAGCCAAACGGGAACATCAAGAGAGTTATAAAGGGGGACATCATCTCAATAGTGAGGCTAATCAATCCCAAGGCAACTAAGTAAGGAGCTATCAAACCAAAAATTAATCCAGTTACTATTCCAAGTTTGTGTTTGAACATTTTTGCACCTCTTCTTTTTTATCAACAACATATTCTCTTTCTTTAAATAACTTTCTTTGTTAAGTGACTAGTTATTGTCACTTCTTTCCTTTCGGTAACTGTAATAGCCACCAAATATCCTAAGATAAGTTCACAGTACTATTATCAACTCAACCTTTAAAAACTCTTTTTCTCTTAATAGAAAATGCCATTTGACCTGACAAAAATACTTTATAATCTTCCAGAGATTAAAAAACCTTTAGAGAAAAAACTTAGCTTTAATACAAAATTAAAGTGGACAATAATGATTTTGTCCGCATTTTTTATTCTAGCAAATATTCCACTTTATGGTCTTTCTGTTAATGCATTAGAAAGACTTGAATTTTTGCAGGTTATACTCGCAACAGATTTTGGCAGTTTAATCAGTCTTGGAATTGGACCAATTGTCATGGCATCTATTATTTTGCAATTGCTAGCGGGCTCGGGTATATTAAAGATTGACACAAAAACAGATGAAGGAAGAAAGTATTTTCAAGGTCTGCAAAAAATAGGCGTTATTTTCTTTATAGTTTTCGAAGCAATAGTATATGTGTTAATGGGCGGTTTGCAAGCAACTCCTGGTTTTACAGGAATATTAATTTTCCAATTAGTTCTAGGCGGATTAGCGATAATGTTTATGGATGAAGTTGTTCAAAAGTGGGGTTTTGGTTCAGGAGTTTCATTGTTCATAGTTGCGGGTGTTTCGTGGTCATTGTTCACTGGGCTTTTCCAGTTTATTAGTCCTGCCGGAGAAAATTGTTTAGCAGACTTTTCTAACACCCCTTGTTCTGGCAATGTGCTTGTGATAATACAATCTATAATCAACGGCGCTCCTACCGAGGCATTGTCGGCAATAGCAGCAATTCTTGCAACTGTTTTAGTTTTTTTGGCTGTAGCCTGGGCGCAAAGTTTGAAAGTAGAAATACCTTTAACTTATGAGAAAATCAGAGGATACGGAATTAAATGGCCTCTTGCTTTCTTTTACGCTTCTGTTATACCAGTAATTCTGGTTGCAGCGCTTGCAGCAAACATTCAATTGTTCGGAAATTTGCTACAAAACTCGCTTGATAGACCGACATTCTTGGGAGGTTTTTCTAATGGGCAACCAATTTCTGGTTTTGCATTCTGGATTTCAAGTTCTAACCTAGTTGAAGCATTCATAAGAGGAAGCTTTCAATCTGTATTCTTAATTCAAGCAATTGCTCATTTTGTGTTTTATGTTGCTTTTTCGGCCCTATTCTCAGTTTTTTGGGTTAAGACTTCTGGCATGGACGAATCCTCTCAAGCTAAAAATATTCTTTCTTCGGGTTTGCAATTACCGGGATTTAGAAAAGACCCCAGAGTTCTAGAATCCATTCTTAAAAGATATATACTGCCTTTAACAATTATGGGGGGCGTAGCAGTTGGAGCACTAGCAGCAATAGCAGACTTATTAGGAGCGTTAACATCAGGAACATCCATCTTACTTGGTGTAATGATAATGTATAGACTTTACCAAGATATAGCTAAACAACATGCGCTTGATATGCATCCTGCACTGAGAAAAATAATAAAGTGAGGAAATCCAACTGCGATACTCTTCAGTTATCGGCAGATACTCGATTTACAAAGTTTTTGTAGCGATAGAA
>CAYTKV010000099.1:0-3525 GCA_964438545.1 Candidatus Woesearchaeota archaeon
TATTTTTGCATTAAATAGACTCTACAAATCGTCGATAATTATTACAATATTTTGCTACATTTTTAAATAGGTGATATTTCTATTTTTGCATTAAATAGACTCTACAAATCGTCGATAATTATTACAATATTTTGCTACATTTTTAAATAGGTGATATTTCTATTTTTGCATTAAATAGACTCTACAAATCGTCGATAATTATTACAATATTTTGCATTTTTCATCTCTTCCAAGGAATGTTCTGCTTTTATAATAAATCCTTCTGCTAAATTCTTGTTTTGCTCTATTAAACTAACCCCGTGACTTTGCTTACAACACCATTTTATTTTGCTATTCATCTTACTATCTCTATAAATTGCTCTATTCCTTTAAAAGTGACATGATTATCAAGAATTTCTCTAATCAAAATATCTTCTCTTAAATGCTTTTCAAAGATATTCAGGGGATAATTTTTTACACTAACATTGATGTTATATAAATCAGAGATTTTGTCAATCTCTTTTCTGTTGTATTTGCCAGCAATAAAAACATCTAAATCTGAGTCTTTTTTCTGTGTGCCTTTAACATAACTGCCAAAAATAATTCCAATGCCATCTATATATGGCATAATTTTTTCTACTATTTCTTTAATAATATCGTGCTTATCAAGGAATGCAATTTTCTTATATGCTTCTACCATAATAAGATAATCATTAACAAAAGCATGTTCTCTTAATTTATATTGTTTTATTTTCCCCCGTGTTTTAGCCTCTAAGATACCTTGTAATTCTAGCTCTGAAAGTAAAATGAAAGCTGTTTTCGAGCTTACTTTCAAGAGTCTCTGAACTTCTCTAATGTAGTAATCCTTATCAAAGCCATTTGTAAATAAAGCAAGCGTTTTCAAATGTAATTCAGAAATTTTTAATTTTTTTTTCATCGTTTCCTATAGTAAACTTATGTTTACTTAAATAAACTATAATATTTAAAGATTTCGGTATAATGTGCATAATTTAATAGTTAAGACGAAGTGATCATTCAAATTAGAATATAAGAATCACCCAGCATAAATAGGCCCGGCTTCTAAGCCTGACTTAATTTTCTTTAGATGATAATCTTCTATCTTCTGGTACCTTTGTGCTGTTTCTCTTGAAACACTTGGCTTTACTCTCTTAAATGCTTCCTCAAAATCTTTTCTTGTTACAAACTTTACAGTTGGTTCTCTTCTCAAGGCGTTCAACGCTGCTTCTCTCACTAGCGCTTCTATGTCAGCTCCAACAAAGCCTTCTGTTAGCTTAGAGAACTCATTGATGAATGCCTCACGTTCCTTGGCGCTTAGTTCTCTCAGTTCTGTATCACTTCCTCTACCAATGGGGGTATTCTTCAAATGTACTTCAAAAATCTTTTTTCTGCTTGCTTCTTCAGGAACATCCACTAAAATTATACGATCAAATCTTCCTGGCCTTAATAAAGCCGGATCTAGCATGTCAGGCCTATTTGTAGCGCCAATTATTGTAACATCTTTTAGGCCTTCTAAACCATCTATTTCCGCAAGCAATTGGTTTAATACTCTTTCTGTAACTTTAGTTCCTGCTTCAACTCCTCTGCGACCAGCTAAAGCATCAATCTCGTCGAAGAACACCACGCAAGGCGCTACTTGTCTTGCCCTCTCAAAAACTTTCCTGACGCCTTCTTCCGATTTTCCGACCCACATGCTTAACAATGAAGGCCCTTTAACATGAATAAAGTTTGCTTCTGATTCATTTGCGACTGCCTTGGCTAGCAAAGTCTTTCCAGTTCCAGGCGGGCCATAAAGCAAAACTCCCTTTGGTGCTTTAATTCCTAACTTCTTAAAACCTTCTGGATTCAAGATTGGCCACTCAATTGCCTCTCTCAATTCCTGTTTAGTTTTTTCTAAACCACCAACATCTTCCCACGTAACATTAGGTTTTTCAACAAAAACTTCTCTCATTGCACTTGGTCTTACAACTTTCAATGCCTCTTCAAAGTCTTCCACCCTCACAATAGCCTTATCCAGAACTTCTTTAGGAATTGGCTCATCCTCTTCAAGTTTGATTTCTGGAAACATTTTCCTTAAAACATTCATTGCAGCTTCTTTTGTTAATGCGGCCAAGTCAGCTCCAACAAAGCCGTGGGTTTTTGCAGCCAACAAATCAAGATTAATATTTTTATGAAGAGGCATATTTCTAGTGTGAATCTTTAGAATGTCTAATCTTCCTTTTCTTGTTGGAACAGAAATTTCAATTTCTCTATCAAATCTTCCCGGGCGTCGCAAGGCAGGATCAACAGAATTAACTCTGTTTGTTGCGCCTATAACAATAACTTTTCCTCTTGATTTTAAGCCGTCCATCATGCTTAAAAGCTGCGACACCACTCTTCTTTCTACTTCTCCTTGAACATCTTCTCTCTTGGGAGCGATAGCGTCAAGCTCGTCGAAGAATATTATAGTCGGAGAATTTTTTTCAGCATCTTCAAAGATGTCTCTTATTTTTTTCTCACTCTCGCCATAAAATTTTGACATAATTTCTGGTCCATTAAGCAAAATGAAGTTTGCTTCTGTTTCATTTGCGATTGCCTTGGCTAGCAAAGTTTTTCCAGTTCCAGGCGGGCCATATAGCAAAACTCCTTTTGGCGGCTCTATGCCAAGCCTCTCAAAAATCTCAGGATGTTTCAATGGCAATTCAACCATTTCTCTTATTTTTTTAATTTCTTCTTCCATTCCTCCAATGTCTTCATAAGCAACTTCTGGAACAGCTTCGTCTGAAACAGCAACAGCTTTGGGATTCAACACAACATCCGTGTCTTCATTTATGAAACATGGTTGATTAGGCGAAATAGAAATAACACTAAATCTTAAATGCTGGAAGCCGCCAAAACCAAATCCGCCAAACAAGTCATGTAAATCCCCAAAAATATCTGGGAAGCCTTCCGACATTAAATCTCTTCTTCTATGCATTCCGCCTAATGAAATAATGTCTCCTTTGGCGATTGGTCTTCCCAATAACGCATTTTTAAATATTTGAGGGTCTGCTTGTATATGAATGCCTTGCTGAACAGGAGCTATCACAACTCTTGACGCTGGTTTCATGTCCATTTTTCTTATTATCGCTTGCTCGCCAACTCCTAGTTTTGCATTTTTTCTTATGAGCTGATCAATTCTAATTATATTTTCGCCGACATCAGCAGGATATGCTCTATCAACAATTGCAACTGTTTCTTTGCCACCCTTTATGAGAATAGTATCCCCTCTAATTAAACCAAGCTCTTTCATTAAGTTAGGGTCTATTCTGGCAATACCCTTATAAACATCATCTTGCAATGCTTCCACAACCTTTAACTTTATATCAAATCTCTTCACCATTTTTCTTCCTCCTCATCTAAAAACCTGAGACTTAATTTTCCAAAATCTTCAAAGCATAACTTAACAAACTCATTCGTATGCTTCCTCATTTTTGAGCTTGTTTCGTTTATAAATTCTACTATTTCTTTTGGATTGCTTATGGTATGGCTGTTTCCCACGACTCTTAA
>CAYTKV010000100.1:0-3472 GCA_964438545.1 Candidatus Woesearchaeota archaeon
TGTTGCTCTCTCCATAGCAACAACCATATCAGGATTTGTCATCGCAGTAACAAGAACATCGCCTCCTTTTACTTTTTCCAACTCTTTGAGATCATGAACAATCTTTACCTTCCCATATGCCACGCCAGGACTTGCGCTCAAGCCAGAAAGAATAACATCTCCTGTAACTTCTTCATGCTCTTTATAAGAGGTTGTTATTGGCCTTGATTGAACAATGTAAATTCCTTCGCTGTCAATAGCAAACTCTATGTCCTGAGGTTTTTTATAATGCTCTTCAAGTTTCTTTGCATATTGCGCTAATCTTTTTATTTCATAATTGTTTAATACTCTTTCATTGCTTTTTTCCTCATTTAATTTTACCGTAATATTTTTCCCCGCTTTATCTCTCACCATAGCTATTTTCTTGTTTGCAGTGGTCTTTTCTAGAATATTAAAATTCTCTAAATTAGGAGAAACAACATAGTGGTCTGGTTTTATTCTTCCCGAGACTATTCCTTCGCCCAAGCCAAAAACAGCTTCTATAACAATACTCTTGTCATTTTTTGTTGGATTTCGAGAAAAAAGAACACCTGATTTTTCAGAGTCAACCATTTTTTGCACAACAACTGCTAAGTGAGCCTTGCCGTGCACAAATCCTTTTTTTTGTCTATAATAAATTGCTCTTGCCGTAAATAAAGACGACATGCATTTTTTTACGCTTTCTAAAAGAGCATCTTTTCCTCTGACATTCAAAAAAGTTTCTTGTTGACCAGCGAAACTCGCAGTTTCAAGATCCTCTGTCGTCGCAGAACTTCTCACCGCGACAAAGGGCTCTCCTTTCTCTTTTAATATTTCAAGCGCGTTTTTCTCGCTGTTATTTTCAACAGCAAGCATTTCGTAAGACTCGATAATATCCTCTTTCATATCGCTGGGCATTTCTGCTTTCTCAATTATTTCTCTTATCTTTATTGAAGCTTGATTTAGCTTTGCTGTGTCGTCCACATTTAGCTTAGCGAGAATTTCTTCTATCTTTTCTTTTATTTTTGTTTTTTCAATGAAGTAAGAATAGGCTTGGGCAGTTATAACAAATCCAGGAGGAATGGGCATGCCAACATTATACATCTCGGCCAAACTCGCGCCCTTTCCGCCAGCAATAGAAACATCTTTATTGCTCAACTCTGAAAACCACTTTATAAATTCTATATTACTCTCTTTTTCCTCTTTCTTCATAAAAAGATTAAAAGAAAAGAGTTAATAAAGATTGCTCTAAATTAGAAATATATCAAATAAAATCTACATTTCATTAACTAAAAACTTAAATATGGTTAAAAGGTAGAATTAAAATGGCAGATACAGATAGCCTTGTTGTTTTTTTTCTATTTTTGATAGTTGTTTTGTTAGGAGTTGTAATATTCATTCAACTTAAAGACAAAATATTATACAATGACAATTACAAAAAGTTACCAACAAAAGATTCGGTAGACAGAGTTTATGTGATTGAAGAACCAGTCAGACCAATAAGATATATAAATTATGTTCCTGCTCCGAGAAGGACTGGTTGCCTTTCTTCTTACTTCTCTTGCATTCTAAGCTGCCCTAGATCAAATAAAGATTCTGATTTGTATCAACGAAGTTGTGTAAACAGATGCGAAGATGATCTTTTCTTGGTTTGCGGGAGCAAGCGCTCTATTTTTGAGCAAGAAGATTTATTTGACATAAGAAGATTTAGTTGCCTGGAAGACTGCAGAGAAGACGGCTCTTTCGATAGAGATTGCACAAGGGACTGTATATTTTGAAACAATGTTTAGATTACGAATTTTTCAACACGCTTCACAAATCAAAATACATTTTCTAGTAAACGCGTATTAATTTCTCTTGTTTCTGATTCATCACCCTTTAAGCTAACAGTTCCCAAAATCAAAAAAGGCGATTGAGGCATTTTATAGTCAAGGACATAGGTTTTTCCCAATTTATCCACGACAAAATTACAGTAAAAAAGTAAAATCAGGCATTGTGGGAATATTTACCGACGAGAAGATTTGACAAATAAGAATATGAATTGCGAATCATGATGCGTAGTAATTATTAACTCCATTTTACCAACGATAACATGCGATTACTTAGGTTATACATTAACCTTTTTTGGGGAAATATTAATTTCTCTTGTTTTAGCACCAATTAAAATCTTTAAAACCGAACAATGAAGCAACAAGGCTATTTAGGTTCCCCCGAATACATCAAGAATCCTGGCTATTGTATTCTTGAGTGCACTCAAGATTTGTATCGTAAGCAAATCTTGATGTAGCAACAGACAAACTGTTCAATTTTTTGAGTCTGTTGCTATAATTTCTAATAACCTATTTTATAACACTCATATAAACTATTTATTTCTTTGATATCTTATTGTCCAAGGCCCATCTTCCAGAACCATGAGCAAGAAGTATCAAGAAACTCGCAAAAAATAATAAAGCAAGTTCACCTTGATTTAATATGGGTATTAGCCCTTGAGGAATATGAACCATAAAGTATGCTATAATCATTTCTAAACCTGCAACCAATGAAGCTAGTCTTGTTAATAATCCAACCGCTATGAATAAACCCCCAAAGAATTCAATCACCCCAGCTAGACCCATAAGACTAACTAATTCCGCTTTAGTTCCTCCAAGTGCTCCGAATAATTTTTGTGCGCCATGCTGCAAGAATAGTAATCCAACAGCAACTCTAAAAACAAAATAAAAATAATCTCTATAATGTTCAGCTTGCTCAAGTGCCTTTAACATACGCATTCTATTATTCTCAGATATTTAAATTTTACTCTTAAGCCAGCAAATGAATTGTTTTTGTCTTGGATTTTATAATTTCTAGAATCATATTAACGAAAATCAAATAACGAAATAGAAACAAGCATTTTCATTGGAAGATGACAAAAGAGAAATCCTGAAATGCGGCGTCATACAGATATCGTCTCTTGATAAGAATATAGACATTTGATATTTTTTTCTTGTTTAATTATTTCTTACTAATGCCATAACAATTATAAAAACATCGAAGATAAATTGGCAATTGTTGTTAATGAAGCATTATCAATTTAAATTGCTAATCAAAAAAATTTAACTTGTATATTAAGCTGACGTCAAGTTTTCAATGCACTGAAATACTAAAACTTATATATCATATTCCTCATATATAAAAGAATTAAAAAAAGAAAAATGGTAAACAATGTTTTTTTAGAGCTGAGCATTATAATAATCATAGCCACTCTTCTTACAGGCATAATCCGAATACTAAAACAGCCTTTGATTATCGCTTATATATTAACCGGAGTCATAGTAAGTCCTTATTTTCTTAACATTGTAAAATCCATCAAAGAACTTGAAACGTTTGCTCATCTTGGAGTTGCCTTGCTACTCTTTGTTGTGGGATTAAATTTAAATCCTAAAACAATCAGGGATATTGGTAAAGTATTTTTAATCACAGGCGTAGGACAAGTCAT
>CAYTKV010000101.1:0-3139 GCA_964438545.1 Candidatus Woesearchaeota archaeon
GATTATTTCCTCCCAAGGTTAATAAATAACTCGAATTGATTGTTCCAATGCCAATATTCCCAGTATTATAATAAATATTAGCTCCATTTGTAACCCATTGTCCTGAGGGCCATGAATTTCTGCAATCGCTTCCAATGCATAATCCAGTTCCTTTTATATTTCCATTTACATCTAATAATTCTGTCGGAGTTGTTGTTCCAACGCCAATATTCCCAGTATTATAATAGATATTATTTCCAGAAGTTATCCATTGGCTTGAAACAGCTGCACTAGGCCAGCTTGTTCTGCAATCGCTTCCAATGCATAATCCAGTTCCTTTTATATTGCCTGTAACATCTAGTTTTTCAGTTGGGCTAGTTGTCCCGATACCGACATCGCCGTTGCTTTTCATGGTTAAAATTGTTCCACCAGAGCCATCTGTATAAAAATTGATACTTCTAGATCTATAAGTTAAATAAAAAGTCTGCTCAACATTAGGTATCGTTAACACTGTACCTGAATCGCCTCCAACAACCTTTATCCCCCCGGCTATTCCAATATCTAAAGGTATAAGTGGGTTTGTTGTCCCGATGCCTACTTTACCCCCAAAAATTGTTAAAGTATTTCCAATAGTCCCCTCTCCTACTTCATTAGCAGGATGCCCGGGATTTGGCGCAATTGCATTTTGAGCAATCACAATTCCGCTTAAAAGAATAATTAAACTAAAAACTAAAAAGATTAGTTTATTATTTTTCATTTTAAAGTTTTAATGCACTCCTCCTTTAATTCATTATTTTTAATATACCTGCATATATCTGAATTTTTTGAAACAGCAATCTCAAAATAAGCCTTATCTCTGCAAATATCCTTTTCATTAGGATTAAGTAACCTGCATTCATTGTACTTATTCTTGAACAAATCTGAATTTTCCTCGCTTAATTTTGGCTCTTTTGCAAATAAATCTGTCTTGTTTAAAGCCAAGAATAGGATAATAACAATTGCAATAATTCCAATTAGTAAAAGAATAATATTTCTATTTAAAAAACCTTTTTCTCTAATTTTCACCATCTTTTTATTAAAAATATTAATTTAAACTGCTATTTAAATATTACTTTTGCTGCAAGCATTCAACAGCAACTAAATTAAGTGTCTTGTTTACTGTCTGATTTCCAGCTTGTACAGGAGCCCATATAGGCACTTGTTGGCATGTCATTGCTTGCTGGAATAATTGTATGATGGCTTGCTCATAGCCTGCTTGCAAACCTTGCTTGTAGATTAATATTTGATTTTGTAATTGTCTTGTTTTATATTTATCCAATGAAATATATCCTACAGCAAAAACCAATAAGATGATTAATATGATTATTGCAATCGCTTGTCTGTTTATTTTCATTGTAATTATTACTATTGCTGTATTTAAAAGCTTTTCTTTGAAAACTTCTTAAACATTAACCAACCCAAAAATGCAAAAACAGGAATTAAAACAATAAAAATAGCCCAATAATTAAACTTAACTTCTTTTCCACAATCCTCAGGGCAATTTTCTTTGGTTTCATTATAAAACTCATTGCAATAACCATTAGGGCATAAAGGCATTTTATCTTCTTGGTCATTTATTCCATCTTCATCAGTATCTTTTAAATTGATATCAGTTCCAATTTTTCCTTCTTGCACATCAGTTAAACCATCTCCATCACTATCTTTTACACAAGGCTTACAAACTCCTCCGCAGTCAATATCATCTTCATTCTGGTTTTTAATATTATCACTGCAACTAGGGCATTTTATGCACACTCCTCCGCAATCAGAAATAGTTCCATTTCCAATATTTTGTTTTGTTTTTTCTTCATTTTGGTTTAAGATTCCATCTTTGCAGCTTGCGCAGGCAATGCACTTTCCGCCGCAATCAACCTGGCTAGTAATTCCTTTAGTGCAATCTTCATCTCCATTGCAAACCCTATCACTGCAGCTAGAGCTTGCATTTAGATTGCAATTTTCATCAACCAAGTTATTGCAATTATCATCAATCTTATTATTGCAAATTTCGGTAACTAAAGGTGCTGTAAAACCAGTGCAATTGCTCCATGCATTATCTACGCAAGTTTCTTTTCCTTTCTTGCAATAAGAATTCTCAGCATAACTTAAATTTTCCATTCCGCATTCCCTGTCATTTCCTTCAACGCAATTGCAGTTTTCATCTATTATACCATTGCAATTATTATCTAAATTGTCAAAACAAGCCTCATCTTTTGGTCCGACACTTCCAATGCAAGAACTCCAAAATTCATTTATACAACTCTGTGTTCCAGTCCTGCATTCTCCAATATTGCTTCCGCATTTTCTGCTTTCTCCATTAACACAGGCATAAGCAACACCAAAACCAATTATTAGAAAACTTATTAATAAAACAATTAAAACCCTTTTTTTCATATTTAAAATAAAGCAAATTAGTTATTTAAATCTTTTTCTTTACTTTTTTGATCTTATCTTTAAGATTTAATTTCTTTAATAATTCCTTATACCTGTTTCTTATTGTTACTTCAGTCACTCCGGCTATATCAGCAACTTCTCTCTGCGTTCTCTTTTCATTATTTATCAAGGCAGCAACATATAAAGAAGCGGCAGCTATTCCAGTCGGTCCTCTCCCAGAAGTTAATTCTGAATTTTGGGCCATTTCCAATATCTCAACAGCTTTGCTTTGTGTTTCAGCATTTAATTTCAAAGCGCTTGCAAACCTAGGCAGATAATCAACAGGATTGCTTGGCAAAATTCTTATTCCTAATTATCTTGTTATAAATCTATATGTTCTTCCAATCTCTTTTTTATCAATGCCTGAAGCCTCGCTTAATTCATCCAAAGTTCTTGGCACTTCATGCCTTCTGCATGCCGCATATAAAGCTCCGGCAACAACAGATTCCATGCTTCTTCCCCTTACTAATCCCCTTTGAACAGCTAAAGTATAAATTCTTGCAGCCTCTTCTTCAACGCTTTTCGGTAATTTTAAAAAACTGGCAACTCTTTTTAATTCAGCTAAAGCTAATTTTAAATTTCTTTCAATTGCAGTAGAAATCCTATATTGCCATTTTCTTAATCTAAAAAACTTGTTTCTTCCTTTTCCGCTTAACTGGTAAATATCTCCTCTTTGTCCAACATCAGTTCC
>CAYTKV010000102.1:0-3070 GCA_964438545.1 Candidatus Woesearchaeota archaeon
AACATTCGGTTTTTTATCTCTTAGCTTTTCAGAGATTACATCTGCTCCTTCATTATTTAAGCAAAAGGATGTTCTAGGTCTGTAAGTTATCATTCCGCTAACAATTAAGTGGGTGGCGCTATCGCTAAACCTGAAGCTAGCGCAATCGTAACTATCTATCCTTCCCACCGATGGTCCACTCTGAAAAACATAAAGTTTAACAATGAATTTTCCAGCAGGGCAAAGTGTTCGGTCATCCACGTTAGTTACGCTAGAGCTTGTCCAAGCAGCATAACCAGAATGCGCCCAAACACCAAATGAAAATACAGCAATAAAAATTACACTCAATAATAAAATTATCAACCCCTTCCTATATTCCATGTTTTTTTAAATTAACGCAACTTTATAAAGTTATTTCTTAGAAGTTTTCTCTTTTTCTATAATTTTTTAATTTTCTCTCTTAATATTGTTAAGTCATTAAAACATTTTAAGAACTCAAATTTATTCGTTTACTATATCATCTTCTTTTATTGTGACTCTTCCCATAAAATCGGCATTTCTTGCAGATTTTCTTATTATGTCTTTCGCATTTTGTTCCAAAATAGCAAGAATTTTTTTAATCGCCTTTTTTGAAATTTTTTTCTTCTTACTTTTTGAAATTTCTTTTATTTTTTTTATATTTATCATATTGTAGATACTAAAATATCTTTTGTTTTAAAATTTATATTCCATTTCTCAAAAAATTTTTTAAAAATAATAGAGTTCTTTGTAGGAATAATCAAAACGCCTCTTCCAAGATGTATGGCTTCCAATTTTTTTATCATGCCATCTTTATTTCTTCCTATTAATGCATAAGTAAATTTTGTTTTTTCATTGTGGCCCAAATTACTAAGATTGTAAGTAAATAAGGTATAGCCTTCAAAGCCCAATCTTTTGGAAAATGGAATATTATGCACCATGCTTATGCCCTCTGTAAAAATTCCTTGCCTAGCAAGCAAATCTTTATCGAATAATTCTTTTAAAGTTATCGTTTTCACGTCTATATTTTTTATTTCTTTTTTGATAATCTTCTTCATTTCTTGCGCGATTTTTGTTCTGATTTCAAGACTTTTATCCAAAAAGATGATTAATAAGTCTATATCTCCAGGTTCATCTTTTCCTTTTACAGCTGAACCATACAATACAACATCAAAGATATTATGCTTCTTCGTAAATTTTTTACACTTCGATATCAAGTAATTTAAATAATTTTTCGGCATCATTTTTCAATAACGATGAAATTTCTTTGTTTAATCTTGCTCTGTAGCTGTCTTGATAAAAAGTAAAATCCTTGTCTATTATATTATAAATTTTAGGATATTTTGTTTCTAATATACGAAACCTTTCTATGTGATTACTCGGAATTTTTCCTTCTTTTATTAAGATATATAAGTCGCATAAAGAAGCAATGGTTTTGAAATATAATGTAACTGCGGTGTTATGCTCTTCCCTTTTTTCAGATTCAAGAGCATTTCTATAGTATTCCAATGCGTTTCCTTTTAATGTTTCCTTTAATTCGTCAAGCATTATAATATAATAAAAAATCACTATTTAAATCTTTTTATTATATTATATAACAAAAAAGAGCATTTATTTATTTTTAGTTATACTATATAACAAATAAGAAAAGAGCCCTTTCAACATCTTGCAATTTTATCCTCTCTTCAATTAAGGATATCACGCTTAAGACATTTCTTGCTCTTTCTTTATCTCGAGTTATACTCCACAGTCCTGTTGTGGTTGGGTCGTTGATTTAATATCTATCTTTTATATCAAAGATAAATTGCCTCGTTATTCTTCTATATGTGGTACACCCCTTATTCTTAATAATCTGCTAAAAAGTATAATAATTGACCTAGTACCTAAGAAAACTAGCCAAATAATTCTTTTAGTTTAGCGATTAACCCTCTCCAGAAACCAGGCTCTGTGCATTGCGAATCTAGACAGCTATTAGAGACGCATTCAAAATTATTTTCACAAGCTTCATCACCGCCTTTTTGGTTTAGTACTATTTCACCAGTTTCACAATATTTGCCAGCTTTTCTGTATCCTATTGGAACACAATAATTTTCAATTAAGCATCCACTAGAACACCTTGTTGTTCTCTCTGTAGCCGCCACGCAAACTCTCCCATCACAATTAAGCCCTAAAGCGCAAGCTCTTCCACTCACGCAACATACTTCTCCTTCACTACCACAATTTACACAACTGTTTCCTCCTTGAGGGCATGTTTTGCCCGCGTCACAGCTTGTAGGAATTGACCATTCTAAACAAGAGTCGTCGTCGTTATTTCCGCATCTTTGGATGTTCCCTCCTGAACATCTAGTTGATCTTTCTGATGAACATTCGTTAGTGCATCCTTCTGTAGTAGGATTTAATCTGACAATGATACGTAGAGTATTTGGGCTTGTTAGAATATTCCATGTTCTAGAATATGTCGTGTATCCATCTCTAGAAACAGTAAGAGTATAGGTCCCTTCTGCTAATGCGGTGCTAACTGTATTACCATTTTCATCCGTCGACGCTGTAAATTCCATTGGACCAGAAAAAACAACATTTGCTCCGCTAATTGGATTTTCATTAGAATCTCTCACTGTTACAATGACATTTCTTGTCCTTTGGGTTTGATTAGATGATTGACAAACTCCGTTAGAGCATGTTTGTCCACTTGGGCAATCTAAAGAAATTGTCGCCGCTCTGTTTCCATCACAATACCCTTCCCTTACAGTATTTCCATCTACACAACCATCGCCTATTGAAGTTCCAGCGCCATCACGAGCAGTTCCGAAAGTTCCTACAACTTGTCCACCATCGCTGTCATGGCACTGCACACATGCGCCGTCTCCACACACAAGGCCACCACAACTTAGAACACTCGACAGCACACTACTTCCGCTACAGTAAGCTTCATTAACACTAACAGGAGAATCACAAGTATCTGTTTTTGTTAAAGTATTATTGCTTGCTGTTCCTTTAGTTCCTACAACTTGTCCGTTATCTGTTTCTGTGCATGTTTGTGTTATATTCGAAGGAGCAGTAGGAGTTAAAGAAT
>CAYTKV010000103.1:0-2936 GCA_964438545.1 Candidatus Woesearchaeota archaeon
ATGGTATGTGCCGATTATGGAAAAAGCAGCAGCAATTGTCACTGACGAAGGTGGCGTTACAAGTCATGCAGCGATAGTGTCAAGAGAAATGGGCGTGCCCTGCGTTGTCGGAACAGGAAACGCCACACAGAAATTAAAGGAAGGAGAAATAATTACTGTAGATGGTTTTAGTGGCAAGGTTTTTGCCGGCAAGGGCGAAAAAAAACTCGTTAAAATTGAGCCAATTGTAGAAACAAAAACAGAAATAAAAACTATTGTTGATGTTCCGGATTTTGCAGAAAGAGCTGCTAAGTCAAAAGTAAAAGCTGTTGGCCTAACCAGATTAGAAGGAATTATTGCGGCAAGTGGAAAGCATCCTTTGAAGTTTGTCAAAGATGGAAACATGGAGCCCTATATAAAAATAATTTATGAAGGTGTAAAAAGAATTGTCTCTTATTTCGAAGAAGTTTGGGTCAGAACCTCTGACTTAAGGAGCGACGAATACGCAGGCTTAGAAGGCGCGCCAACAAATGGGGAAAGCAATCCCATGCTAGGAAATCATGGCATCAGGTTTAGTTTGAAGTACCCTGAAATTTTGAAAGCAGAATTAAAGGCAATAAAAAAAGTTGCTGAAGAAATGCCAAAAAAAATACTTGGGATAATGCTTCCACAACTAATTAGTGTTGAGGAGGTTGAACAAACCAAAAAGTTTGCTAATGAAATCAACATGCCAAAAAATACAAAACTTGGAATAATGGTTGAAACTCCTGCCGCAGTGCAAATTATCGATAAATTATGTGAAACAGGAATAAAATTCATAAGTTTTGGAACCAACGATTTAACTCAATTTACTTTGGCGATTGACAGAAACAACGAGAAAGTCCAACATATTTACAGTGAAATGCATCCTGCTGTTTTAAGGTCAATAGCACACGTTATAGAAGTATGCAAGAAGTTTAATGTTCAAACAAGTATTTGCGGTCAGGCCGGCTCTCGTCCAGAGATGGCTAAGTTTTTAATTAGCCGAGGAATCGATAGTATTTCTGTGAATGCCGATGCTGCCAGAAAAATAAGCGAGTTTATTGCTCAGTTAGAATCTGAAAACATAAAAGAAATTTCTTATAGCGAAGATAAAACAACAAAAAAATTGGAGAGCATAACAGAATATAAAGATAAAGAAATTTTTAGTAACGAAGATATAGAAGAAATTGTTTTGCGAGAGCTGGAAGAAGAAAATCCTGATTATCTACCTGGCAACCCAAACGGAAAGAAAATAGATATTCCACAATTAAATGATTCTATTCCTGTAAGCTCAGAAATGTTCGAAGAAAAAGAAAAAAATTCTGAAGAAGAACTTGAATTTGGAAATTTAAAAGGTGAATCGCAAGGCCAAGGTTCTAAGGAGAAGTAAGAATACGGTTTTAATTGCCTTTTCCATTGCTTAATAGTTTATCTAATGTTTTTGTAAAGGCACATAATTCATCTGAAGGTGTTCCAAAATATTTTAAATTATATTCTAGAACGCCTTTTTCTAGCATGGCTATTCCAATAACTGCTCCTGCTCTAGAATAATTTTCTAGACAAGAATAATCTCTTGAGCAATTGCCAACAGAATTTATAAATCTGAATTGTCTTAGTTTTTCTTTTCCCACCAGCAAGCAAAAAAAATCCTCATATATTCTTCTAGCTCCTATTTCGCAAGCTTCTCTTCTTACTTCTATTTCGGCTTTAATATCCTTCATTTTATTTCTTATTATAAAAAAGATTGTTATGGTTAATAACTCAATTTTATCTTCTTTATTTCTTCTTTAAACGCTATTGATTTTTGCTCGCCGAGAATGTCGTTGTAGAGCGAAAAGTTTGAATTAATTATTTTTCCTAGGCTTCCTGCCTCTCTGATCAGGGCTGCAATCTCCGCATCAGAAAGAGAAGTTTTAGAAAGTAGCCTCCAACCTTTCAGAGGAGAATCTTCCAAATTTTCTTTGTTCTCGTATCCCAAGGACTTTATAATTTTTTCTCTGTCAATAATCTCTTCGTAAGACAAAGACTCAAGTATCAGCTCTGTTTTTTTTGAGCCAACCTTTGAGTAGTCTTTTATCACGAGTTCTGTTTCATTCTCAACTTCGGATATTATCTCTTTTAATCTTGTTTTTAGTAATAGACCCTCTTTCCCAAGTTCGATAATATATCTCTGCAAATCATTAGATATTTTTTGAATCATTCTGCCTCGCTGTATCGAGTTTAACGCGTGATTCAAGCTCGGCTGATTCCTTAATTCTAAAAAAGTAAGTTTGCTAATGTGGCCATCAAATAATTCTCTTTGTTTTTCTAAAATCCGAATATGTTCGCTTGCCTTTCTCAAAAGCTCTTCGGTAGGAACTACAGGATATCTTATGTTTTTATAATACAATGTTATTTCATTTCTTCTTTCAGAGATAGCGATGACTAAAGTTCCTGTCTGTTTTGCTGTTCTTTCTGCAGCTATGTGCCTAGTTCCCGTCTCTAAACTTTTTATTTTGCTGTCTGGGGTTAATAAAACATTTGCGTAATTTATTTTTTTCATATCATGAGCGAGGATTATTGCGCCGTCCATTTTTGTTAATTCAATGAGTCGTTGTGGGGTAAATCTTGCATTTATTCTGAATCCGCCGTTGATCATTAAAAAAAGCTGCTCGTTCTCTATTGCAATTAAAGCTCCTTTTCCGGTTTTGAGAGCTCCGTTGAGGGCTGTTCTTAGATGAGTGCCAGGAGCGACTAACTTTAGAATATTAAAAAATTCGCTTTCTGTTGCTTCTCTTCCTTCCTTTTGATTAACTATCGTCGCTTGAATCTCTTTTTTTATCATTTTTTTAATTGAACTAATCTAGTCTGCTAGATTTGTCTATATTTAAATATTCTAATAGTTTTCTATATCTTTAAATAAGTCTCTTGCTTGGGTATCTACTTACCTCTATGAA
>CAYTKV010000104.1:0-2792 GCA_964438545.1 Candidatus Woesearchaeota archaeon
GCGAAGCGTCAAAGGCTTAAAGGAAGGCGAAACTGCAATTGTTGTGTCTCATGGTGATCCAATTGCTTGGTTTATCAACAGCCTAAACGAACAGAAAGTACCGCAACCAGAAAATCTACGTGAGATGATCTATCCAGCAAAAGGAGATGCGGTTCTTCTGACAATAGAACAGAACAGTAAAATATCTATTCTTTACATCCTTCCTAAAAGAAAACAGAGAGGAAATACATACTAGGAGTTTATTGTTAC
The DNA here is from genome assembly GCA_964438545.1 of Candidatus Woesearchaeota archaeon. GTDB lineage: Archaea > Nanobdellota > Nanobdellia > Pacearchaeales > GW2011-AR1 > UBA73. Next base: position 250 of record CAYTKV010000104.1, read on the forward strand.
TTAACGTTTGACGCGTACTGATGCTCCCTCAATTAACCCGTATCTTCTACAAGCTCTCAAAAACAAAGCGGGTTTTTCAAGCATTCTTTCTACTTCCTGTTTCTTTTCAGGTAAATCAATACCCATTATTGCTGTAGCTAAATATCGATAGGCCGGAGAAACAGGCAAAAACTCATCATTTCTTGCTCCTCTGCCAAATAATTCCCTTATGAGAGCTTGAGATTTATTTTCCGCATCTGTAGTTCCTTCAAATAATTTTCTTCTTAAGAAATTATTAAAATCATCAGGATTTACCCCTATGCGATTACATACATCGGCTATTCTAGCTTTTCCCCATTCTTGAAAGGATAAGAATTGTTCCTTGGTTAATTTCTTAGGGCTATCAGGTTGACCAACATGTCTTGAAATCAAATCTTCGAATCGCCTTTCGATAGGCTGAATCGTTCCAGCAACGCTCCAACTCGCTATTTGAGTCATAGCCGCATTCCAATCTATAGTCTGAGGACGATAAAGATTCTCAGGTCCGACTGTTTTATAAGGAAAGCCTCTTCTATACTGCAGATGCTCCATCTCCTGAATTACAGAAATAGGGAGATGCTCTAATGACCCAAGTAAAACAGCCAACTCTATATCGTCATGTTGTTCCATGTATTTATTTATACTCTCGCTTGCTCTACCAATATGACCATCTTCGGCAAGAGGACGCGCGGCGTGGTAAGCAATCATAGTTTCAAAAACTAGATCTGAATTTATATCGAATTGCTCTTCTTTGGGCTTTTCTGAGTTTGCTTTCTGGATTTCTTGCATAAGAACATCTGCAACAACCATGGTAGTCAATATATGAAGAGCCAAACCTTTAAATCTTAAGATATCATGCTCCTTTGCATACTTTAAAATTTTAGGAGAAGGAATAGGAACATTATCTATGTGACCGAGACTCTGTCTTGCATCATATTCAACTTCATTTTTCATCATGATTGCTCTTTGCACCTACCGCAATTATCATATTTGATAACATAGGATTAAATGCCCCAAAACTTGCAATATACTCTAAGCGGTAAACAAACTCAAATAGTTTTTTCATGGACACTCTAATAAAGCTTTTTATATCATGAACTGGGTGTATCTCTGACACTAATGATACATTCTTAAATCCCGCAATAAGCATGATTTGCCTTATGCTTTCTTCTGTAAACCCTGCTGTATGGGTAAAATCCATATAACGAACAGCCATTCCCCATCTATTTTTAAGATTTACAGTCCTAATTATTACGATGCTATTTTTTTTAAGAGAATCATAAACAAGACTAAGTGTTTCAATAATTTCCTCTTTTGAAATATGCTCAATTACGTCATTCATCAATATAAAATCAAATTCTTCTCTGTTCTTCTGTAAATATGTTCTAAGATCTTTTATTAAATTAACATTTTTTGTGACATGTCTTTTGCAAAACTCCACTTGCTCTTCAGAGATATCAACTCCTATATAATCTGTGTATCCTTCCTGTTGCAGAAATTTAATAAAATGCCCTGCGCCACATCCAATATCTAAAATTTTAGCGTGTTTGTCCTGAGGCAAAAATGTAAGAAAGTTTGTTTTAAAATACCGATAAGAGCCTTCATATCCTAGCCGACTTTCTGAATGGCACGGATGGGTTGACTGATAGGTTTTATAAATGTTATTCTTTTGTATGCTCATATTGCATCAAATAAATTAAGGTATTTTGGAAAAATTCTCTCTACGGTATAATGTAATTTCAATCTACGAAACCCTCTTTTTCCTAATCGTTCTGCCAAGGGCTGATTATTGCTTACATTTTCTATTGTCTGTATAAGTTTTTCTTTATTGCCAAATTCAACGAATAAACCACTATCGGAAATAAGTTCTTTTATCGCTGGAATACCTCCTCCTATAATTGGCTTTTTTTTATGCCATGCCTCTAGATAAACTAAACCAAATGTTTCACTTTTTGATGGCATACAAAAAATGTCACATACACCGAATATAATTTCTTTTGTTTTCGCATCGATGTATGAAAAATCCAACAAACACTGTGCGTCTATTTTTTTCTTCGCCCGTTCCCATTCTATTGTATTATGTCCAATTGCAATGAGTATATAATGCTTATTTTTTTTGTACAAAGCATTCACTGCAAATAAAACATCTACTGCTCCTTTCATTATGCCCTTAAGCCCGGCAAATAGTATAATTTTTTTATTTTCTAAATTATACGCTTTTTTAAATGTTTTTATTTTACCATGCAACATAGTCAGTGATTTCATGTAAGTGGTGTTTAAAAAAAGTGGAATGATTTTAAATTTTTCTTTATTAACAAAAAAACGTTTCATTATAACTTCCTTCTCTGCCTTCGAAATAACGTGAACAATATCAGAATTGTCAAATATGTATTTAAGGCTTGAATTATTAAAAGCAGAAACATACGGATGAAAAAAAGGGGTAAATATAAAAGTCGGTTTTCTTTTCATTTTTTTAATTGTTTGCACTACTTGCATATTAATAGACAGAGGAGCAGGAGAACAAT
>CAYTKV010000105.1:0-2694 GCA_964438545.1 Candidatus Woesearchaeota archaeon
AAAACCTGAGAAGTTAGGACCTCAATTTAGTTTTTTCAATAATTCAGCATAATATTTTGGGCTTATATAATATCCAAAGTCAATTAATTTATCAATAAGACTGTTCGCTTGCTTTTTTGTAATTATTTTCTTTTTTATGGCCATAAGAATAATAGTGGTTGTTCTAATTACTTCTAAATTAAATGATTTAGCTATCTTTACAGCAACAGCATCATCTATAATAATAGGTTTTTTTCTTTCTCTTGCAAGACTTATTGCGGCATTTTCTCCTTTTCCTATTCCTAAATTAATTTCTTTTTTGGGATTTATTACTTTAATCCAGCCTACATCTAATGCCTCTTTAATCATTGTGTATCCTTCTTTGTTCTCAACAAGAACCTCACCCATCACACTCTTTGGTATGACCACAACACCCACTACCTTTCTCAAAAGTGTCAATTGGTTAATTCTCGCAAGAAATATTAAGGGAGAAGCATTACATATCATCCTAAAGTGCTTAAATCTCTTTTTAGATCCTCTTCCGAATAATTTGTCCAATCTATATTTTTCTCTTTGACTTTATCTAACATTTCCCATATCGTAATACCACATTCTTCAGCAGCTTTTCCAATAGAAATCTTTCTTTCGCGTATCTCTTCCAACGCATTTTCTATTTTCCATTCTTGTATGGCTCTAGATAGTAGTCTTCTTATGACTTCGCTCCTATCTGTTTGCCATTTTTTTTCTACCCTATTTAATTCTTTCAATGCAGATTTTTCCAATCTCACCGATATTGTATGTTCCATTTTGTTTACAATATAATATATTGAATACTATTTAAATTTTTCGTTTGCAGAATCCCCCAATCAGTCAATTCTAATTTCTTTATCAGAAAAAGCATTTAAACGAGCAGTCTTTCTCTTAGTTAAGAACAGATTCATGTTACTTTTATAAAGTCAAGACACAACGCAAAGGTTTTTAAATTCCTTTTTTATTGAAATATCATGGTGAACGTTATACAAATTCCAATAAGAAGAACGGTTGAAGCTAGAGAATTCTATGCAGATAGAACTGACAAAGCTTTAAGAGATTGTTTATCTCAAACAGAAGAAGCTCCGCAAGGTTGTGAGCCTTTGTACATGCCAGAAATTATAGACGCGAGAATAGAATCTCCTAAAGATTCAAGAATCTGGGAAATTTGGTGGACAGCTCCAAGCATAAGAGCAACAGGAAGAACAAAACAAGGAAAGGAATATGTTGTTTATGCTCATGTTCCAAATTATTTTTCTCATCCAGAAAATATAGAAGAAGAAATAAAAAGCAATAGAAACGGCGCAGGCATTATGTCAAGAGATGAATTTCAAAGACTTTTAGATTTGAAAGATGATAAAAGCGTATTTGTCATTGATTATGAAACTCTAAAAAAGTCTTTTTCGGGCTTAATAAAATTAAAAGACGCTCTGAAACATCCCCCAACAATTCCTTTTCTTGGAGGAAAAGAAAGAGCCAAGAGATATTTAGATAGACATGAAGAAGTTTATGAAGATAGAATAGGCATTTGGCATTCAGATGATTTGGCTGAAGAGCCGCTTGCGAGCTTGCTCTTTGTTGGCGACAACTACTACAGTGGCTTGGGCGGCAACTACTACATTCTCTACGGCAATGGTCACTTTCTCGGGGTGCGTAAGGATACAGGCGAAGCCTGTGCGCCGAAAATTTTGCCAGAGCAATTTAAAACCCTTCAAGAGCAATTCTCACAAAAAAGAGAAAATTATCGCGCGCAATTAGAAGAGCTTAAAGCTAAGATTGATAGAGAACTAAATTCAACAAAATAAATCTTAATCTAATTTACTTTTAAGCATAGAATCAACATGAAAACACAACAAAAAATTTTAATTTTAATAATTTTCTTAGTCATGATGTTAAGTATTAATCTAGCATCTGCAATAATTCTTAATTCAGTCAATGCCCCTACTTTAGTGCCAGGACAAGAAGGTTTAATATCAATTGAGCTTAAAAATATTTTTGATAAAGACGCAGAGGATATTTCTTTAATTTTAAATTTCAATAATCTGCCTTTCATTCCAATAGGCACATCAGAAGAATCTATTGATGAAATAGAAGAAAACGATGAAGAAGATTTTGTATTTAGAATAAAATCTGCTAGCGACATTGTTCCAGGAGACTATGAAATCCCATATACTTTGGAGTATACAATTGACGGAGAAGAAAAATCTCGTCAAGGCACAATAGGAATTAAAGTAAGAGCAAACCCTGACTTAACTTTTAGCGTTTCAGCAGAAAACGCAGTAATCAACACACAAAGCCAGATAACACTAAAAATAATTAACAAAGGCTTTTCTGATGCAAGGTTTGTATCTGCAAGAATATTGCCAGAAGGGTTTGTTCTTTTATCAGACGATAATGTGTATATAGGAGAAATTGATTCTGACGATTTTGAAACAGCAACATTTGATGTGGTCTTTAATTCTTTAAAACCAAACTTTGTGGCGATAGTTGAATACACAGATTTCGACAATAAAAAAGTAATTGAAAATGTTAATCTGCCAATAACTGTTTATTCAGAAGAAAAAGCCCTAGAATTAGGAATAATAAAAAGGAGCAATACAGCAATTTACATTGGGCTTGTTATTACGCTTATTTTGTTGTGGATTTTGTGGAGAACACTCAAAAAGCAAAGAAGATTGAAGAAGA
>CAYTKV010000106.1:0-2660 GCA_964438545.1 Candidatus Woesearchaeota archaeon
CATTAATCCTTGGCCTCACGCACTCCTTTGAGCCTGCCAAAGCCCATTTGCAAACAGCGTAGGGCTAGCACGCCAGCTCTTCTGCACTGAAAATAACAAATATGAAAGATTTATAAGGTTAACTCTCGCCTGAAAATTAATTAAAAACTACATTGGGCATAATCTTTCTCCCTGTAAATTAGACATAAAATTGACATGAAAATATTTTTCTTTGAGATTTACCGATGAATTACTTGCCAAGTTTATCCTAAAAACATACTAGCCTAAAATTTGCTCTTTTATTCTTTTTATATCGGTTTTTATCTTTTTTTCTTTGTGTTTTGAATTGCCATTTCTGATCATGACGACTATAAGAACCAGCAAAATAACTGCTAGGAAAAAGCTGTCTGCTAATAAAAATGTTGTGATGTTCATAAGGGTAATTTACAAATTTGAGCTTTAAAATGTTTTTGTTATGCATTACATATTTTCTATTGTGCTAATATAGAGCAAAGCTAAAGAATTTTTTAAAACTTTGGAAAATACGCTTACTAAAGCGAGCCTAAAAGCTTCTTTTTCTGAGCCAATTACTTTTTCCTTATGATAAAATTCATTGAATGTTTGAGAGAGTTGATAAGCGTAATTTGCTATTAAGTTTGGCGAAAGCAAAGAAGATGCCTTAACAACTATCTCCGGAAATAAATTCAATTGGAAAATTAGGGCTTTTTCTGAATTATCTAAATCTGGAATCGTAAATTTATTTTTTTGTTTGTAATTTGCTTTTCTTAATATACTTTTTGCTCTAGCATAAGTGTAAAGTAAATACGGCCCTGTGTTGCCTTCAAAACTTATTGATTCTTCTGGTTTGAAGGTGATATCTTTTTCTTTTTCTACTTTAAGAAAATAATATCTTAAGGCAGACATCGCTATTGATTCTGCCCGATGAGACTTTTCTTTTTCTGATAATTCTGGAAAGCGCTTGTTAATTTCTTTTAGCGCCAAATTTTGAAGCTCTGAAATTAAATCATCTGAATCAACTACTGTCCCTTCTCTTGATTTCATTCTTCCAGATTCTAAATGAACTAAACCGTAACTTAAATGCCGTAATTTATTAGCCCATTTATATCCAAACATCTTTAAAATTTCAAAAAGCGCTTGAAAATGATAATCTTGCTCATTGGCAACAACATAAATCATTCTGTCAAATTTCATTTCTTTTTTTCTTAAAACGGCTAAACCAATATCTTGCGTTATGTAAATAGAAGTGCCATCTGTCCTAAGAACTATTTTTTCTCCTAGGCCTTTTGTTTTTAAATCAGCATAAATTGCTCCATCTTGCTTCTTTTTCAATTTTTCTTTTTTTAATTGCTCTAAAACAATTTTCTTTCCATCTTTATAAACTTTTGATTCGAAATATGTTTTGTCAATTTTCAAGTCAAATTTTTTATATGTTTCTCCAAACCCCTTTAAAGCCCAAGAATTCATCTTTTTCCATAGAGAAAGAGTCTTTTTATCGTTTGACTCCCATTTTCTTAGGCATTCTTCAACTTCTTCTTTTATTTGCGGATTTTTCTTTTCCTCTTCTGAATATTTCACATAGAAATCTCCAACAAAATGATCTGACTTTTTCTTAACTTTCTCTGGCGTTAGATTTTCCCCAAATTTTTCATAAGCAAGCATTGATTTACAAATATGCATGCCCCTATCATTGATAATGTCTGAAAGCTTTACTTCGCCGCCATAAAATTCAAGAATTTTTTTTATTGATTGCGCCAAGATTATATTTCTTGCATGACCGATATGCAAAGGCTTGTTTGTGTTCGGCCCTGGAGATTCTATGACGACTTTTTCTTTTATTTTCCTTTTTCCAAAATCATCTTTTTCTTTAATAATCTTCTTTAGGATTGTTTCTGCTAATATTTTTTTATCAATAAAAAAATTAATATACGGACCTTTTACCTCTATCTTTTCAAAATATTTAGATTTAATTTTCCTTGCTATTTCTTGAGCAATTTCATTTGGGTTTTTCTTATAAATTTTTACTAAAACAAAACAAGGGAATGCGTAATCTCCTAATTCTTGTGACGGTGGAGTCTCTATTAAATTTGAGATTTCCTCTTTCTGCAGGTTTACAACTTTTGCTAAAGAAACAACAACTAAATCTTTCATTCTTATAATCTGTTAATAGAATTAATAAAGCTATTGCGTGTTCTATACTTTATTTAATATGATGTTAATCATTTCATATCTTAATTTTTTACATGCCTTGTAGGTATTTGCCCATCTTGCGTAAGCTTGCCAACCCTGAAAACTTTCTATTATTCCCTTAAACCATATTTTTTCTTGCTCAAAAAGATGAATTTTTCTTTCCATGTCTCTTATATTTCTTTTTCTTAATCTTAAGATAAACGCCCCGCGAAAGGCTCAACAAAAGGGTGAAGACTCTCCAATTATTCTTAGGAATTAATAATGTTGCAGGAATAAAGAAAAAATTAGGGGGTGCCTGCAACCTTAGAATACGTGGTCACCTAAGATTCTTTCTTAAAATTTTATACTCTTTTATAATTAAGTCTATGGTTGGCCTTAAATTATGATTTTTTAAGAGATATAAGCTTCCGCCGGGAATCGAACCCGGGACCTTCGCATTACGAGTGCGACGCTCTGAAACCAGCTGAGCTACG
>CAYTKV010000107.1:0-2652 GCA_964438545.1 Candidatus Woesearchaeota archaeon
CCAACAGACTGGCAGTTTTAGAATATCTTAAAAAAATAAAAAGACAAGCATCAATCCTAGTCTTAAGATACATAGATCATAATAAATACTGGGCTCCTCTTGGAGTTGGAATACTAAGAGAAGTAACAAGAAGCGCTATGAACAATAAAAAATCATATCAAAATTTGAGCGAAGCACTCAACAATATAAAAACAAGAATAAAAATACCACTTGAAGAATACCTGTCAAGATCAAAATTATTAAAAGAGTATAAAGAACAGACAAATCTGAATAAATTTATATAAATTCAAAGAAACCTTAATAAATATTATCATGATGGTCAAAATCATCAAAGTATATTTTCTCTCCAACAACCCTAAAAACAAGAACAAAAGGTCCTACATGAACTCTCTTTGAATCTTTCAGGTTATACCTTAAATTTTTGTAATGATCTGGATCCTGAGAATTTATAACTTCTTCAATCTTTTTCATTACTGCTTCATATTTTGTTCTATCTTTTTTATAAAGTTTGTTGAGAATTCTTTTAAGCAAGTCACTATACTCATATTCTCTCATCTTTCTATTGCCTTTCTTAATTCAGCGACAGTATTAAATTTATAGTATTTTCCCTTTCTTACCTTCTCAAGTTTTTTAAGATATTCCGGCCTAACTTCTTTATCCTCGTCTATTTGAGATTCCATAAAGATATCCACCTGTTTACTCATACTAATTCCATGTTCTTTACAAAACTTGGAAAATTTAGCATATACCTTTTCATTTACATTGAATGTTTTTAATACCATCATTTATCACCAATTAAATAAGGTTATTTAAGATTATTTAAATCTATCGGTTGCCATAAACTCCACGCTTATGGCTCGGCCACAAATCTGAATAAGTTTATATAAATTAGGTCTGGTATTTACAAATATTTAGCAAACTCTACTTCATTAATTTTTCCGAGTTTTAAAACGCCTTTCAAAGTACCTATCTTTATTTGTTTATGATTTGGAACAACGGTCCCAATAACCCCCCTAGAAGTTTCTTTCTTCAGAACAATATGGCTTCCTTTCTGCCTAACAATAAAAAACCCAAATTTATTGCATAAAATTTTCACGCATTCTTGGCCAGAAACCTTCCTAAGCTTTGGCAATTTCGGCAACCTCAAAAGTAGCTAATATTGGATGAGACCCTTTTTGTAATGGAAATTCTTCAAGATATAACTCGGTAGCTTCTTTCAAGTTTTCTAAAGCTTCTTCAACTGTGCTTCCCTGGCTAGTTGTTCCAATCTCAGCACATTGTGCTACATACATATCTTCTTCCTTATGAAGAATAGCTGTTAAAGTTTTCATAGTTTTAAATAAATAGTTTGCCCTTTTAATTCTTTCTAAAGCCCACTTTATGCACCAGAGTACCAAAAACGAAAGGTTTATATATGATGTATGCTAAAAAAATACATATGGATGTTAATAACATACAATTCACAAAGATAGAAATCCGAATAGCCAAACACTTATTCAAGCATTTTAAAGATAAATATAATCCCAGACAGCTTGCAAAAGTTCTTGGCATAAATCACGCTCATGCAAACAAACTGTGCAATTCGTTAGTTAGGAAAGCAGTCTTGATCAAGGAAGACATAGGAAATTCTGTTTATTTCTCATTTAATTACAAAAGTCAGATAGCAATGAAATTCATAGAATATTTGCTTGCTTTGGAAGAGTTTGCTGCTCCACAGTGGCTTGCTGTTGTATCGCATAGTTTAAAGAAATTCAAGGATTACCTTATTTTCGGTCTAATCTTTGGCTCGTCTGTCAAAAACAGCAATTTTAACGATATTGACGTTTTGTTGGTATATGATAAGAAAAATTCAAAGAAGATAAATAAAATTAAATCAGAAATAAGAAACTCTCAATTGATAGAGCAACCGATACGATATGTCGATATTGCAGAAAAAGACATTTATTTAAATACAGACGATAAAATATTCTACAATATGATTTCTGATTGCCTTATTTTATATAATGCTGAAAAATATATGGAGGTAATAAAAAAATGTCACAAATTGAAAAACATTTAAAATGGTGTCTAAGTGACAAGAATAGACTTATGAAAATAAAGCCCAGGTTAGAATTGGCTAAAAAACACCTCAAGAAATCCGAATATAACTATGGTGTTGTTCAAACGCTTGAGAGACTGAAAATTTATGACTGGGCATTGAATGTCGGATTTTACTCTATTTATCATTGTTTTCTAGCGATTTTATCTAAATTGGGATATGAATCAAGAAACCAATCCTGTACGATAAGCGCAATTCTCAACTTAATTAATGAGAAGAAGATTGAGCTTGACAAAGATATTGTTCTTCAATTCGATACACTCGATGTTGAGAAAGGCGCTATGAATCCGACAATCAGAATGAACAGAGAACTTGCAACGTATGGTGTTAAGACCAGCCTTGATATAAAGGAACTTCAGAAAGTAAAAGAGGTGATTGTGAAGGTTCAAAGAGAAACTATAAAGATTTTGGCTGAATAACGCCTAATTGCAATAACAGCTCTCCTATATGGATTTAATCTTATAACTACAGATAATGATTTTAAAGATCTCCCGAATGCAGAATTAATATAGAAATCATTTTAAACCCCGTCAATTAATAATTTGACATGGCAA
>CAYTKV010000108.1:0-1803 GCA_964438545.1 Candidatus Woesearchaeota archaeon
AAAATTTAGAAAGAATATCTTTAATTAACAACCAGAGGTGTTAGTTTCACAATAAATTCGAAATCCAAATGGTTTTCGCTGTAAAAAATTTAAAACCGCACCTCTAGATTGAATATTAATACTAATTAGTTAAGTCAAGCTTATATATAAACCTTGCTATTTCTTTGAGAGTGGGACACATATCCTACTTCTTTTTAAGAGAAATTAGTTTTTCATACAAAGTATCGGCTGTGCCGATATAAAGAATAGATTTCTGAATTACACTTGCACCCTTTCTTACTGCTTTGGCTATGTAATAATATTTTTTCTTTCCCTTACTAAAATGTCGAAGATACATTGAATTATCTTATACACTACACTATATAAATATTTCGGTGATTTATTATCTATAATAGAACACATAAAAATAGAAGTAGTGTATACTCTACCAAATCGAATAAACATGGTGATGATAAGAGCAAAAGACGTTAGAAAAAGAGTAAAAGAACTTAAAGGGATAATTGAAGCGTATAAAAAAGAACATCCTAAAAAAGATAGAGATTATGCTGAATATGAGAGAGAATTCAAAAGAAGACTAAAAAAATCAATAAGCAATCTTGATGGACTTATTGAAGAATCAATAAAATCTATCGACGTATTTTATAGATATAAAGATAGACATTCTCTTTCGTTGAAAAAGAGAATGAGGCTGATTCTTGTAAAAGAATTGACTGAAAAAGGAAATAGAAAAACTGCTAATTTGCTTGGATTGTTTTCAATGCTTGGCGGGACTGATATAAGCTATAAAACTGTTGAGCGATTGTATTCTGATGAGATTTTGCAGATTGCATTATGCAATCTGTTTATTTTATGTTTAAAGAAAAGAGGAATAAAAAATATAGACGCATGCGGAGATGCAACAGGATATTCTTTGACGATAACAAAGCATTACTCTTCTTATGTGCAGAAATTAAAAGATAAGGCAAAAGAACAGACTAACAAAAAGAAATGTTTTGTTTATAATTTTGCTTTAATGGATTTGGAAAGCAAGATGTATGTATGCTTTGGTTCAAGTCTTGTCAGCGAGAAAAAAGCATTTGACAAAGCGATGCAAATGCTTAAAGTTACCGACGTAAAAATAGATTCTGTAAGGCTTGACAAATACTACAGCTGTCCAGTTTATGTAAATCAATTTGAAGATTCAAAAGTTTATGTAATTCCAAAAAAGAAAGTAAGTCTCAAGCATGGAGCAAAATGGACTGAGACGATGGGCAGATTTCTATGCGATACGATAAAATATTTAGAGGAATATTTTAAGAGAAATAATTCCGAATCTGGTTTTGCATCTGATAAGAAAATGTTTGGCTGGAAAATCAGTCAAAAAATAGATGAAAGAATGGATATGGCTTTGCTTGTCAGAATGGTGTGGCACAATTTAATTTTGATTTACAAGTGATATCTGTCCCACTCACGCTTTCTCCTAAAGGGTTAAATACTATATCTCCAGTTTCATTTTCTTCTCCCACATATAAAGGATCAGAACTATCAATTTTAAAATTAATATTAAAAGAAATATTGCCAGTGAGATTTGGTTGAGGAAGAATTGAATTATTGGAGATGATTAAATCTTTTTTTAATATATTATTAGTATAAGTATATTCTAAATCAAAGCCGTTTCCAAAAATTGAAGGATAAATAAAGGTGCTTCCGTTATTATAGCCCGTAACGTTAAGAGAAGTATTGGTAATTAATTGTTCATTAGAACCATTGTAGTAAGTTAAACTTATTGGAGTGTAAATAACTTCGCTACCATTATAATAAAAC
>CAYTKV010000108.1:1813-2621 GCA_964438545.1 Candidatus Woesearchaeota archaeon
CTGGTATTTGGAAAGACATGAAAGAAACTGGAGAGCAATACCAAAGAAAAATTAGAAAAGGGTGGTCAAGGAGACTAAGAAAACTTTATGAAAGTAATTGATAGCAGTATTTTTATAGACCATTTTAGAGGTTATCCTTCTGCAACATCTTTTTTCGAGTCGTTGATTGACGAAGCTCTTTTTTCTGCAATTACCGAGACTGAACTTTTAACAGGAAGTCAATGTGCTACTGCTGAAACCAGAAAAAATATATTGCAGTTTCTTGCAAAATTTGAGAAGGTTAACGTAGATAACTCAATAGCACAATTGGCTGGAGATTTATCCAGAGAACATAAAAATAATGGTTTGGAGATTGGTGATGCACTCATTGCTGCAACAGCACTCATTAACAAAGCAGAATTGTTAACAAGAAATTTAAAAGATTTTGAGAAGATTAAAGGTCTGAAAGTAAAGTCACCTTACTAATTCTTTGATGCAATAATCTTTTCTAAACTCATCCACCACACTTACGGCTCTTGCTAACGGCTTCTCCTTTAAACACAACTCAACATATAAATCTCCTCTTGCAGCCAATGCGCTTGTATTTGGATTTGGTTTATATTCTCTGGCCATAAATTCAAGGCCTTTTTTGTTTTCTATTTTTGCAATGACTTCCGTTTCATTGCCAACCAGATTACGGAATTCTTTTAAATCATTTTCAGATTCAACATAGGAAAGAAAATATCTCGTAAATCCGTCCTTTTTTACTTACCCAATTTTTTCAAGTTCTGTTTCTTTAAATAAATTTCCGCCTACAACCAAATCAGGA
>CAYTKV010000109.1:0-2599 GCA_964438545.1 Candidatus Woesearchaeota archaeon
GGATAAAACTTTAAGCTAGCCGAACTGGTTTAGCAATGGATAATTCTGTATTTAAGACATATCACAAAGTTTTTAGAATTAGGAATTGCATCAAGAAACAAGGGAGAAAGGGAGAACAACTTAGGCTCGTTGATTTTGCTTAATGATGCCCCGCGCTCTTGGCATGGGAGCTTCACTTAACGTGTTACTTATTCTCCGCCATTAAACTATCTAAGGGATTTTTCACTTTTTTTATTTGCTCGCTTGAAATGTGGGTATAAACTTGCGTTGTTGATAAAGAGCTATGCCCTAGCATTGTTTGTATTGTTCTTATGTCTGTGCCAGATTCAAGCAAATGAGTTGCAAAACAATGCCGCAGAGTATGAGGCGTTATTCTTTTGTTTATATTAGCCCTTTTTCCTGTACCTTGAATGATTTTTTGTATGTTTCTAGTTGTTAAAGGCTTATCTTTTGAGAAAACATATCCATAATCTTGTCTTTTTTTTGAGCTTAAGTAATCTTTTAATTCTTTAGCCAAAGATTCAGAAAAAACAAACAATCTGTCTTTAGAACCTTTACCTTTCCTTACCCATCCTGTTTTTTCCTCGAAATTTAAATCAGAAACTTTTAAATTAACTAGCTCAGAAACTCTTAATCCAGCAGAATACAGCATTGAGACAATTAATCTCGATTTTGTAGTATCGGTGGAATCAACTAATTTTTTAACTTCTTCTTTTGTTAAAACTTCTGGCAGCTTTTTTTCTTTCTTGGGCATCACAATATTTGCAAGTTCCTTCTTTAAGATCTCCCTAAAGAAAAATTTCAAAGAAGCTGTTGCAAGCATAATAGTGTTTTTAGATTTAGAATCAAACATCCCAGAAATATAATATTTAACATCATCTTCATTTAGTTTACTAACTTTTTTGTTGCTTTTTTCTAAAAATTTCTCAACAAAAAAAGTATAATTTCTGACAGTTAATGGCGAAAAGCCTCGTATTTTTAGTTCAGCCCCCAGTTTATCAATACCCTCTTCCCACTCTTTTTCAATGTCTTTTAGTGTGGCTTCAGCCATAAAATCATTACATAAATTGTTTATTTAAATGTTTATACACTAGGCATATTTATATAATTATCTTCATTACAACAAATATGAATAAAAATGCCTTTATCGGAAAGTTAATTTTTTTGGCCTTTGTGTTTACGTTTTCAATAGTTGGTTTCGCTTATCTTGCATTCAAGGAGTTTAGCGTGCAGTTCAAAACAGGAAAAGTGACATTAAATGTTAATTATAATGCCTTGCTGAATGAATCGAATTCCAAAGACGGAATTGAGATTATTGACGCCCGCCCTAGAGAATTGTCTCCAATCAATATAATTGATGTAACAAACTATACTGACACACCCAATCAAATAACTCAAGAAATGAATAAAACTAATTCAACACAATTTGAAGAAATTAATGATACTTTAAATTAAGATGGTGATTCTACACTTTCCGCACAAAAAATAGTCTAATTGCAGTATATCACCTACGATAATTGATAATAAGATATCTATCAGATATTACTTGCAATTTAAATTTATTATTTATTGGTATTTTATAGTCAATGACATAGATTTTTCCCCATTTGTCTACGATAAAATTACAGTAAAAAAGTAAAATCAGGCATTGTGGGAATATTTACCGACGAGAAGATTTGATAAGTAAGAATATGAATTGCGAATCATGACGTGTAGTAATTATTAACTCCATTTTACCAACGATAACATGCGATTACTGAGGTTATACATTAATCTTTTTTGGGGAAATATTAATTTCTTTTGCTTTAATTCTTATAACAGCCAAAACTAAAAAAGTTAGTGCAGATTTCCGCTAATCACCTTAAGATTTATGAGATCTCTATGCTATTTCACCCTAAGTGCAAAGAATTTTTGTATTATCAACCAGACTCTATAAATATTTAAAAACTTGTCTTTTTTTAAAAAATAATGGAAGAAAATCACAGATTAAAAATGGCTATTATTTCTGGAGCATCGCACGCTTTAGAGTACAAAGAAAAAAATCCTAGAGCGAGCACAGAAGAGATAATTCAACACATTACAGAAAATGCAGAAGAAATAGTTGAAAATATTGATGAAGAAATATAAATCTTTTCTTAGATGTCTTATAATAAACTTTAAAATCTATCATTATTCTTAATTAACATGCGGGGATTCCGCGTCGTTAAGAAGTGAACACTGCGGGACTTAGTTTTTTTATTTTTCCGAATACCCCGCAGCTTGCTGTGGGGATAAAGCGTTAGAATATTAAACTTCCAATAATTGTTGTTTTGATGAATGATCTTGAAAGAGCAGCGCATAAAGTTTTCGGAATAAAATATCATTTTGTCTTTTGTATAAAATATAGAAAAGATTTGTTTTTGCAGAATAAATATGTTGAAACTTTCAAATATCTCTGTAAAGGTATGGAAGAAAGATATTCAATGAAATTTGAAACCATTGGATTTGATGAGGATCATGTTCACTTCATGCTTTGTTCTCTGCCAAGATATTCTCCTTCACAGCTTTTTAGAAAAGCGAGCCCCGCAAGAAACCTCGCTTACTTTAGTGGCTGAGTGAA
>CAYTKV010000110.1:0-2520 GCA_964438545.1 Candidatus Woesearchaeota archaeon
ATAATGATATCTTTTCTTCTATTTCTTTTGTTATTTTAACTTCTTTTTCAAATTCCTTTCTATCAAACTTTACAATCGCCATTTTTTTATTTTTCTGAGTTTTACTTCAACCATGGTTTTATTTTTCTTAATTTTTCAATATCGTTTTCATACATCTCTCTTAGGTCTTTTATTTTGTAGTAGTTCATTATTATTCTGTCAAATCCCGGCCCCCATGCTAAAACAGGGATTGCTTCTCCTAGCAAAGGAATCGTTACTTCTGGTCTAAAAATTCCTGCGCCCCCTAACTCAAGCCAAACGCCCTTTTCCGGGTAAAAGGCATATATTTCTAAGCTTGGTTCTGTGTAAGGGAAGTAGGACGGCGTAAATCTTATTTCCTCAAATCCCATTTTTTTAAAGAATATTTTTAGGTAGCCAAGGAGATGTCTGAAATTCGCATTTTTGTCTACAACAATGCCCTCTGTTTGATTGAACTCAAAGCTATGAGCCCAATCAACTGTTTCGTTCCTGAAGCACTTGCCTATGGCAAAAAATTTTGCTGGGAAATCCTCCTTTTTTATATTTGCCAAAGTTTTGGCAGAAAGACATGTTGTATGGGTCCTTAGTAAAACTTTCTTTGCTTCGTCTTCTTTCCAATCGTATTGCCACCCTTTACTTTTTTCGACTCCTGACTCATGAGCTTCCTTAACTTTATTTACAATTTTTTTGTCTGGCAAAGAGCCCGTGAGATTTTTTATGAATAGTGTGTCATGAAGCTCTCTCACAGGATGATCTTGCGCTGTAAATAAAGCGTCAAAATTCCAAAAAGATGTCTGTATCAGGGAAGAAGACATCTCTTTAAATCCCATGTCCAACCATATCCTTCTTCCTTTTTCGATTGCGTCATTTACAAAATGTTTCCTTCCTCCAAAGATTTTTGCGACTTCTGATTTTATGTCATATTTTCTAAATTTTTTATCTCTTCTCCAGTCCCTTATAATTTCAGGACTTACTTCCTCTACCAAATCAATAGAGATTTCTTTTCCCGCCAGTTGTTTTCCAAGTTCTGTTAGCTCAAAGTTTACAAATTTTTTTTCTTTTATTTCTATGATATTTTTTCTTTTCTTTAGATTGTTATAAGAAAATCTTTGCTCCTCTGAAAGCAATGATTCCTGAACAGGAAGCGATTCTAGAAAAGACTCCTCAGGCATTTTTTTTGTTAACTCTTCATTTGATGCAATTAAAAATATCTTTCCATTCTTTATTTCTATTAATGCTTTATTTTTAAGAGCTCCTAGAGAAACTTTAAACTCATTATCAGACAGCTTTGAAAGTTTTTTCGCATCCTCCAAAGAAATATGCTTATTGTTTTCAAGCATTAGGAGCAGAGTTCTTTCAGGAAGGTGTTGTTTTTTATAATAGACTCCGTTGGTGCCAAGCTCAATTATCCTATTTTTTTCTCTGACAATTTTAACAACTCCTTTATTCTCCAAAAACTTTAAAGCCCTTAGCAAAGACGTTTGGTCAAGTTTTGTCCTTTTGGCTATTTCAGCTATAGGAAGTTTTAGGTATGGGACAATCTTTCTTTCTAATGGGGAGAGTTTTTCGATTATTTCTTCATAATTGTTTGGCATCTTTTTATTTAGCTACAAAGGGTTAAAAATTTGTTGTTTTTGGAGAGTGTTAGGAATTAGTGGCTTTCTTTGATTTCCTCCTCGCCTGTTAAGTTCGTGGCTTTTTGCCTTTAGAAGCGGAAATAAAAAATCATGCAGGATGGTCTTTTTTTGAATACTGCTGTGAATAGATTACCTTAACTCCAAGTCATGTTCTTCCCACTTTGATTTGTATTCTATATTTCCCTTCTTAAATTCTTTTCTCAATTTTGAATAATAAATAAACGGAAGAATTGTTATAATCAAATTAAAGAATGCCCACGTGTATTCTTCTCTTCGGTATGCATGATATGCCATACCTAAAATAAAAATTCCCAGTAGAATTAACAGGATTATAGTTCCAGACCCACTAACTATTGCTACGATTTCATGTTGTGATTCTGGAAATAAAGATAAGACTTGTTCAGAAAAAATAAATAATAGTATCCAGATTGCTAAAAGAATGAAAAAGGCAATAAGTATTCTATCATAAAACTTAACTTTTTTCACTCCTTTTTCTTTCAAATTCATGATTTAAACAACAAAAGTTCATTCTTATATTTTACTGATTGAATGTATTGTTACGTCTTCGGGTGTTGGGTTGAATAAAAAATATATTAATTATTCTTCTAAATATTCTTTAGGAATGTTATCCTTTCCAAGTTGGTAAGTAGCGGTTCGTATTTCCGTATAATAAATTGTTATAAAACTATGTTTCTTATCAGAAATTTCAGCAAATGTTATATCATCGGTTAAAATAGTGATTGCCCCATTATTTTCTTTCTCATCTTTTACACAGATTATTATTGATATGTCTCCAACTTCTAATTTTTTATGTGAACTACCCACGGGCTAAAGCCACGGGGCGTCAGAGGTCTAGTTTCCTCTG